>SVFS01000035.1 GCA_015056725.1 Lachnospiraceae bacterium
TAACATGAATATATTTTAAATGATATAAAAAAACACATCATATTCAGGTACTGAATATGATGTGTCATTTTTATTCAAATATCAATTCTTAGAACTTACCAGCTTTTGCTGCTTCCTCGATAGAAACTGCAACTGCAACTGTCATACCAACCATTGGGTTGTTACCTGCACCGATGAGACCCATCATTTCTACGTGAGCAGGTACGGAAGAAGAACCAGCGAACTGAGCGTCAGAGTGCATACGTCCAAGAGTATCTGTCATACCATAGGAAGCAGGACCTGCAGCCATGTTATCTGGGTGAAGTGTACGACCTGTACCACCACCGGAAGCTACTGAGAAGTATTTCTTACCAGCTTCTGTTCTTTCTTTCTTATATGTACCAGCTACCGGATGCTGGAATCTTGTTGGGTTTGTAGAGTTACCTGTGATAGATACGTCTACGTTTTCTTTCCACATAATTGCAACGCCTTCTGGAACGGAGTTAGCACCGTAGCAGTTAACTTTTGCACGAAGACCTTCAGAATATGCGATTCTTTCGATTTCTTTTACTTCGTTTGTATATGGATCATATTCTGTTTCAACAAATGTGAAACCGTTAATTCTGGAAATAACTTTAGCTGCGTCTTTTCCTAAACCATTTAAGATAACACGTAATGGTTTCTGACGAACTTTGTTAGCTTTTTCTGCGATACCGATAGCACCTTCAGCAGCTGCAAAAGATTCGTGACCAGCAAGGAATGCGAAACAATCTGTTTCTTCTTCCAATAACATTTTACCAAGGTTACCATGTCCAAGACCTACTTTACGTGTGTCTGCAACAGAACCCGGAATACAGAAAGCCTGAAGACCTTCACCAATTGCAGCAGCAGCGTCAGCAGCTTTTCTGCAATCTTTTTTAATAGCGATAGCTGCACCTACAATGTAAGCCCAACATGCATTTTCAAAACAAATTGGCTGGATAGATTTTACCTGATTGTAAACATCAAGGCCAGCATCTTTTGTAATTTTTTCAGCTTCTTCGATAGAAGAAATGCCGTAACTTTTTAAAACTGCTTCAATCTGAGCAATTCGTCTTTCATAAGATTCAAATAATGCCATTTTACATTCCTCCTATTCTTATTCTTTTCTTGGGTCAATAATCTTAACAGCATCTGCTACACGGCCGTACTGTCCGCTTGCTTTTTCCCATGCTGTATTAGGATCATCACCTTTTTTGATAAAGTCTGTCATCTTGCCAAGGCTTACGAACTGGTAACCGATGATTTCATCGTTTGCATCAAGTGCAAGACCTGTTACATAACCTTCTGCCATTTCAAGGTAACGAGGACCTTTTGCAAGAGTACCGTACATTGTACCAACCTGGCTTCTTAAACCTTTACCAAGGTCTTCAAGACCAGCACCTACTGGTAAACCGTCTTCGGAGAAAGCACTCTGAGAACGTCCGTAAACGATCTGTAAGAATAATTCTCTCATAGCTGTATTGATAGCATCACATACAAGGTCTGTATTTAATGCTTCCATAACTGTTAAACCTGGTAAAATTTCTGATGCCATAGCTGCAGAGTGTGTCATACCGGAACAACCAATAGTTTCTACTAATGCTTCCTGAATGATACCTTCCTTAACGTTTAATGTTAATTTGCAGGCACCCTGCTGTGGTGCACACCAACCGATACCATGTGTAAAACCAGAAATATCTTCTACTTTTTTAGCCTGTACCCATTTAGCTTCTTCTGGGATTGGAGCACAGCCATGGTGAACACCCTGTGCTACTGTACACATTTCTTCAACTTCTTTTGAATAGATGATCATGTGAAAACTCCTTCCATTTTGTTTTTATATTTCTAACAGGGGACATAATAATCCCTTGCTATGACCAACAATTTATTTTCGCATACCTTCGACAAAAAATCCAGTCATTTTTAGTTTTTCTGAACAATTTCTCCGTTTTTCTTAAAGATGCTATGTGCTGGAATCGCACCACGCACCATGCTTGTCGGATAAATGTTTGTATCCTTTCCAATTACACTTCCCGGATTAAGTACGGAATTGCAGCCAACTTCTACGTTATCACCAAGCATAGCACCGAATTTTTTCAGTCCGGTTTCGATATTGCCCTCTGCTGTTTTTACAACTACCAGTGTCTTATCACTCTTTACGTTTGATGTAATAGAGCCAGCTCCCATATGTGCCTTATATCCAAGAACGGAATCCCCAACATAATTGTAATGCGGAACCTGAACATTATTAAATAATACGACATTTTTCAGTTCTGTAGAATTACCGACAACTGCTTTTTTTCCTACGATGGCATTGCCTCTGATAAATGCACAATGTCTTACTTCTGCTTCTTCATCAATAATCGCCGGTCCATTGATATAAGCTGTCGGATATACATTCGCAGACTTTGCTACCCATACGTTTTCTTTGATTTCATCATATTTATCACTTGGAAGAGTTTTCCCAAGAGCAATGATAAAATCTTTAATCTTTGGTAATACTTCCCAAGGGTATGTCGCACCGTCAAACAGCTCTGCTGCGATAGTTTCCTCTAATGTATACAGTTCCTTGATGGAAACCGATTCATAAATTTTATTCATAAATACCTCCTCGCAGTATCATCTCATTTTTGTGATTTACTGCGTTCCTTTTTATAATATTCTGCAAAACCGTCAAACACACGGTATAGTGCTGTCTGGTTCTGCACCTGCTTTACAAGATTTGTTCTTCTGGAAACAAAATCATCCAGCTTCTTCATATATTCATCACTGGTTATGCTTCCGTCAGCCACCATTGTAAGTCCCTTTTCCCAACTTGCCGTAAGTCTAGGGTCAAGCAGTGGTTTAATCGAACTTGATACTACTTCAAATATCACTTCGCCTAAAAACGTAGGCGTAATAATCTGTGTCTTTTTATTCAGACTTAAGTATTTGATGTTTACAAGCTTCTTAAGTATCTCCGCTCTGGTAGCAGATGTTCCGATACCGGAGCCTTTAATCTGTGCTCTCAGTTCCTCATCCTCAATTAACTGTCCTGCATTTTCCATTGCCAGAATAATGCTTCCTGAATTATAACGCTTCGGCGGAGAAGTTTCCCCCGGTTTAATCGTATAACCATTTACTGACAGTTCATCACCCTTTTTCAATCCGGACAATAAAGACAGCAGATTTTCATCACATCCCATATCCTCTTCTTCAGTACTTCCATCTTCCACAGACTCTGTCGTACTTTCGCCTAAAGCTCCTGAAGTTTTCTTATCCTTTTTCTCGAAAAAAGAAAACTGTCTTGCTTCAAAATATCCCGGTTCTTTCAGCACTTTAAAGCTGCTTACAAAATGTTCTTTCTGTACTTCTGCCACCAACGATACTTTTTGGTAAACTGCCGGCGGATAAAAAATACACAAAAATCTTCTAACGATAATTTCATACACTTTAGCTGCCGTGGCATGTAAAGAATTCAGTGCATTTAATCCTTGCCCCGTTGGAATAATCGCATAGTGGTCTGTAATCTGTTTGTCATTCACGTATTTTGTCTTCGCAATGTTTTTATAACTGCCCTTTTCCAGTACATGACCTGCAAGTTCTGCACAAATACTGTAGTTCTGTAACCCACGGATATTCTTACTGATTTCCTTTGCAACCGCTGTGGACAGTACTCTTGCATCGGTACGTGGATATGTTACCAATTTTTTCTCATACAGTTCCTGTACAATCTGTAAAGTCTCATCAGGACTGATTTTAAAGTATTTTGAGCAATCATTCTGAAGCTCTGCCAAATTATATAAAAGTGGCGGATTCTTCACTTCACGCTTTTTTTCTATGGAATATACCGTCATGATTGAAGACTGTACTCTGTCGATACATTCCTGTGCAACTTCTTCTTTTAAAAATCCGTTTTCTTTATAAAGCTGTGAATTGCCCATATAATGTGACTCATCCCATACTTTCCATTCTCCTGCAAAGCCGGATGACGCAATTCCGATATCCGATATGACCTTATAAAACGGCGTTTTCACAAAATTACGGATTTCCCGTTCACGATTTACAATCATGCCCAGTACACAGGTCATTACACGGCCTACGGACACAACACATTTATCAGTATTCAAATAAGTACGCAGGGGATATCCAAACTTCAATGTAAGTGCACGGGAAAAGTTGATACCCATCAGATAATCCTCTTTTGCACGTAAATATGCAGATGCACACAGATTATCATATTCAGACAAATCTTTTGCTTCTTTGATACCACGAAGAATCTCTTCCTCTGTCTGGGAATCTATCCAGACGCGCTTACGTTCCTTACCTGTCATTCCCGACTGCATTTCCACAAGACGATAGATATATTCTCCCTCTCGTCCCGAGTCTGTGCATACATATATCGTAGATACATCTTCACGATTTAAAAGCCCGCTCACAATTTTAAACTGCTTTTCCACGCTTGGAATTACTTCATATTTGAATTCCTGCGGTACAAACGGAATGGTATCCAATGACCATTTTTTATACTTTTCATCATAAGCATCCGGATAACTCATAGTAACAAGATGTCCGACACACCAGGTTACAATTGTATTTTGTGCTTCCAGATAGCCATCTTTTCTTGTTGTATTCAATTTTAATGCTTTTGCAAATTCCTGAGCAACGCTAGGCTTTTCTGCAATAAATAAACTTTTTCCCATATATTATTTAATATCCTGAATAGAAATCAGTTTTAAATTCTTTTTCACTTTCTCTTCCAGATACAGTTTTTCATCGAATCTGCCACTAGAGAAAAGCCAGATATGGTCTGTCCGTATTTTTGCCTTAGATGCAAGGAATATGAGCCATTCGTAATCTTCATATGTCATCATCGGTTTCTCAAAATTACAACAGCCGATTAATGTTTCATCGGATTCATCCTGTAAAATGACATCAATATTTCCTGCTTTTCCAACCCATTCACCATACTGTGTAAGTTTAATCGGCAAATCTTCTTTTTGACCACGTCTAAGCAAATAATCAAGACACACCTGTTTAAAGTATGGTGCCGAATAATATCTTAAATACGGCTTGATTGCCGTACGATAAAACTGTTCCGGTTCTAATAAATCAAGCATGTTCCGATTTGCATAAATATAGGTAAAATAGAAATGTACAAAATGATTGCTGATTCGATAAACACCTTTCTGTACATTTTCTCTTCCGTCTGTATCATAAGAGAATACTTTTTCAATCAATTCCAGCTCCATCAGGTTTTTAAGATATACACTGATTTTTGCTCTCGAAAAACCTGTATGCTGATAAATGTCATTTAATTTATGATGTCCGCAGGCAAGTGCAGACAAAATAGAATTGTAGACACTAAGCTCACGAAGTTCTTCTGTCAGAAGACGTTCGCACTCATATCTCAGTCCGCCATAATCCGCCAGTAACTGTTCGCAAATATTCTTTTCCAAACTGTATTTTGGATTCATGTAACGCCAAAGCAGCGGCACTCCGCCTAGAATTCCGTACAGCATTACTGCATCTTCCATGGAATATCCAGGAAATGCATCCCTGATTTGGAAAAAATCAAGCTGTCTGATTTTCAAAAGGCCTGAAAGTTCGTATGCCGCTTCTCCAATTTTTTTCACCATGCTATTTTCTACCCATGATGTAGAAGAACTCAGCAGAACAACAAGCACTTCTCTTTTGTTCCATGTATTGTTAACAAACGCTACAAGAGCATTCATAAAAGTGCTGCTGTTTTTAATAATATATTGGAATTCATCAATTACTAATACCTGCTTAATATCGCTTTCTTTGCAGGAAGCATCCAAAAGTTCCGGAAAATCCGGAAAACGCAACACTCTGACATGTTGATTCCCTAATTCCTGTCCCCATTGATACTGCTGTTCACGTTCAGAGCATTCTCGGCACTGATAAAAAAATCCCGGTTTATCCTTGGTAAATTCTTTTAACAGTCTTGTTTTTCCTACACCCTTTTGCCCATATACAACAACCATCTGACTGCCGGACTTTTCATAAAAGTTATTCAAATAACGAAGTTCATTTATTCGTCCATGTAACATATATAAAATACCTACCTGTTTTATCCCCTGTATACATTAAATACTGCGTATAATAAGCTGCTCCAACTCGTATTTTGTAATTGGTTTGCTTAATAAAAACCCCTGAATATTATCGCAATTAATCTGCTTCAAATACGCCATCTGTTCTTTTGTTTCGATACCCTCGGCTACCGTTTCATATCCAAGTCTTTTTGTTAATGCCACGATACTTTCCATAATCACTTCCGAGCTTTCATCCATACCAATCGTATCTGCGAAAGATTTATCGATTTTTAATGTATGAATCGGAAGTCCTTTCAGATAAGAAAGTGATGAAAAGCCTGTACCAAAATCGTCAAGCGATACTTTAATACCATAATCACTAAGTAAAAACATCTTCTGTTTTACTTCTTCCATGTCTTCTACCAGAACACTTTCGGTTAATTCCAATTCGATTTTTTCCGGCGAAACATCATATTTTTCCAATACAGCAAGTAATTTCGATGTAAAATCAGCCTTCTTATACTGAATTGGCGAAATATTAATAGAGAGCATAAAATCAATATGATATTTCTGCTTCCATTCCGCATATGTGCGAACACTTTCTTCTAAAACAAAATCACCAATTTCAACAATTGTTCCGTTTTTCTCAGCAATCGGAATAAATAATGCCGGACTGATCAAGCTGCCGTCCCTGTCCTTCATTCGTACAAGTGCTTCTACTCCTCGCATGGTTCCTGTCTGAATCGTAAACTGTGGCTGATAATGAATTTCAAAAGCGTTTTCTTCGATTGCTTCTTTAATTTTCTTTTCCATTTCTCCGTTCTGAAGAAATTCTTTCAAAATAGCTCTGTCAAAATATTGAATATCATTTTTTCCTGACTGTTTTGCCTTAAACATGACAATTTCAGCAAAATTGATTAATCGGATAATATCATCTGCCGCTTCAGGATATTCCGCAACACCAATACATACACTAAGTGTCAGCTGAACATTGTTTGTTAAATAAAACGGCTTGTTACAGCGTTCTTTAATCAAACGATACACACTATCTACACTACGGCTACCGCGTGATGCATAAATAGCCATACAATATATATCACTGGAAAAATGAGAAATTACAATGTTATCATCTGCAAGTGTTTTTAAAAACTGACCAAATGCCTGAATCACTTCATCACCGACAAGCATTCCCATACCATCATTAATCTGTTTAAAATTATCAATATCTATAAAAAGAACGCTCAGTGTTTCTGAATTTTCTTTCGCCTTTGCCAGCAAATCACTTGCAACACTGATAAAATGATTTCTTCCATACAAACCGGTAGCATAGTCATAATATGCTAAATATTGTAATTCTTCATTTTGAATTTTCTCTTTTGTTATATTTTGGAAACGAATAATTTTACGGGTAGGTGTACCATCTTCGTCATATGATACATCTGCACGAATCAAATTCCAAATCGCAGAATCTTTTCGTTTTACCTCTGCTTTTAATGCTGATTTGTCGGATTTCTCTGCCGATAAAATCTGTCTGATTTCATACTCGAACTCTTCTTCATATGCATCAACAATGGTGTCAAAATCCTTTATGGTTACTACATTGAAATCGAAAAACTGTTCCCACTCGCCAAGCAGAGAATAGGAATCCTTTTCAAAATCATAAAAAAGAAATGCACAAGATGATGTATCTACGATTGCTTTATACATGTTTTCCCCGGATGCTAATTTTTGATTCATTGCTGTCAATAAATCAAGCTGATATCTCATCTCATCCATTTTTATCCCTCCATAGTTACAAGCTGCCGGAAAGCAATATGCTTTCCGACTGCTGTTTATCTTATGTTATCTAAACTTATGTCCTTTTAAGTGATACTATATTATTTTTTTGTAATATAGCCTTTTGCCTTTAACATTTCTGCACAAAGAACAGCACCGCCTGCTGCACCACGCACTGTATTATGAGAAAGGCCTACAAACTTATAATCGTATACAGTATCTTCACGAAGTCTGCCCACGCTGATACCCATACCGTTTTCATAATCCACATCCAGACTTACCTGTGGTCTGTTATCCTCTTCTAAGTACTGAATAAACTGCTTTGGAGCGCTTGGAAGTTCATATTCCTGTGGAAGACCTTTGAATGCACGAAGCTTTTCAATAAGCTGTTCTTTTGTCGGTTTCTTAGCAAATTTTACAAATACAGCAGCTGTGTGTCCATTTAATACAGGAACACGGATACACTGGCATGTAATAACCGGACTTGTTGCAGGAACAATCTTGTCCCCTTCGATTTTACCCCAGATTCTGAGAGGTTCTTTTTCACTCTTTTCTTCTTCGCCGCCAATATATGGAATAATATTTCCTTCCATTTCCGGCCAGTCTTTAAATGTTTTTCCGGCACCGGAAATAGCCTGATATGTAGTAGCAACAACTTCAACCGGTTCAAATTCTTTCCATGCAGTCAGTACAGGTGCATAGCTCTGGATAGAGCAATTTGGTTTAACTGCCACGAAACCTCTTGTTGTACCAAGACGTTTTTTCTGGGATGCAATAATTTCAAAATGTTCAGGATTGATTTCCGGTACTACCATCGGAACGTCCTCTGTCCATCTGTGAGCACTATTGTTAGAAACTACAGGTGTTTCTGTTTTTGCATAATCCTCTTCTATCTTCTTGATTTCTTCCTTTGTCATATCAACAGCGGAAAATACGAAGTCTACCTCTGCTGCAACTTTTTCCACTTCATTTACATTCATTACCACAAGATTTTTTACTGCTTCCGGCATTGGTGTTGTCATTTTCCATCTGCCGCCTACAGCCTCCTCATATGTCTTACCGGCAGAACGTGGACTGGCTGCGATTGTTGTTACTTCAAACCAAGGATGATTTTCCAGCAGAGAAATAAATCTCTGTCCTACCATACCGGTACCGCCTAAGATACCTACTTTCAATTTTTCACTCATAATATTTCTCCTCTCAATTTATGCTTCTAAAACCGGAAATCCGGCTAAGAATTCTTTTTCTTCTTCGATGACCCTTTTCATAATTTCCATACCAGGTGCACCAAGCGTCAAACGTTTCTCTACACATGTCTTTAAGCTTACTGCATCAAAAATGTCCTCATCGAATACATCACAAATAGATTTCAGTTCTTCCAGACTTAATTTGTCAATGGAAGTATTTTTATCGATACAATAAAGTACCAGTCTGCCGATAATACCATGTGCATCACGGAACGGAACACCTTTTACAACCAGATAATCCGCAGCATCGGTTGCATTTGTAAATCCATTCATAGCACTTTCTGCCATAACATCCTTTCGGAATTTCATGGTATCCAGCATACCCGTAAATAAATGCAGACAGTCCTGTACCGTATTCATGGCATCAAATGCCATTTCCTTATCCTCCTGCATATCTTTATTATAAGCAAGCGGAATACCTTTCATCGTCGTAAGAAGACTCATTAATGCACCATATACACGACCTGTTTTTCCACGTACAAGCTCCGCAATATCCGGATTTTTCTTTTGCGGCATAATAGATGAGCCTGTAGAATACGCATCATCAATTTCCACAAAACGATATTCATTACTATTCCAGATAATTACCTCTTCACTAAATCGGCTAAGGTGCATCATAATTGTGGAAAGTGCTGCCAGAAATTCAATCAAATAATCTCTGTCTGATACAGAATCCATACTGTTAAGAGTCGGACCTGTAAATCCAAGAAGCTCTGCTGTATAAGCTCTGTCAAGCGAATATGTAGTACCTGCAAGTGCACCTGCACCTAACGGACAATAATTCATACGTTCATAAATGTCATGCATTCTCTGTCTGTCACGTTTAAACATTTCAAAATAAGCACCTAAGTGATGTGCCAGTGTAACCGGCTGTGCCTTCTGCAAATGTGTAAAGCCCGGCATATAGGTATCCAGATTCGCTTCCATCATAGATAGTAATGTCTCTAAAATAGAATTCAATAACGCATCTGTCTGTGCAACCTGAGAACGAGTATACATTCTCATATCAAGCGCTACCTGGTCATTACGGCTTCTTCCTGTATGAAGTCGTTTTCCGGCTTCTCCAATACGATCAATCAGATTTGCTTCTACAAAACTATGGATATCTTCGTATTCTGATGTAATCTGAAGACTTCCGTTTTCAATATCTTCTAATATTCCGTTCAAACCATCAATGATTGCTACTTTATCATCTTCTGTCAGAATGCCCTGTTTGGCAAGCATTGTAACATGTGCAATACTTCCTTTGATGTCTTCTTTATATAATTTCTGATCAAAAGAGATAGATGCATTAAAATCATATACGAGTTTATCTGTCTCTTTTGTAAATCTTCCTCCCCAGAGCTGTGCCATGATTTCTCCTCCTAAACATAAACATACATGATAATGTTATCACAACTTATATCGGAAAACAAGAAAAGTCAAACCATAATTTGATTTTTCTTGTCAAGAAACACACCATTTTTCACTTTTTACATAACATAAATTATATTTTTAGAGCGGGAGGCCTTACATGAAATCTCCTTATATGGTTTTGGAACATATTTCCTTTTCTTACCACAACATGCAGGCTGAAACAATTGCTTTATCTGATATCTCTTTCTATGTCAACAAAGGAGAATTTATTGCCATTGTCGGTCCCAGTGGTTGCGGTAAATCCACATTACTCTCCATTATTGCCGGACTGCTTACCCCTGAAGAGGGAAAAATCACATTTCCTGACATGAAAGATTCCTCAAAACCACAAATCGGATATATGTTACAGCATGACCATCTGTTTGAATGGCGGAATATTTACCAAAATGTAACTCTCGGATTGGATATATGCAAATGTAAAACAAGTGAAAATCTTGAATATGTAAATGAAATGTTAAAAGACTACGGATTATGGCAATTCAGACACAAACGTCCCAGTGAATTATCCGGTGGAATGAAACAACGGGCCGCTTTAATCCGAACACTTGCTTTAAAACCCGATTTATTGCTGTTAGATGAACCTTTCAGTGCACTGGATAATCAAACCAGATTATATGTTTCCGGTGATATATGCCAGATTATCCGAAAAGAAAAAAAGACGGCGATTTTAATAACCCATGACCTTTCGGAAGCCATATCACTCTCCGACAGAATTATACTTCTTACAAACAGACCTGCCAAAATCAAATCGCAGATTCCCGTAAAATTATCCGTTACTGAAAGAACCCCATTAAAAGCACGGTCTGCACCGGAATTCAATGACTATTTCAATTTATTATGGAAGGAGCTGGCAGATGAAGACCAATCAAGAACTATTTGTACAACAGCATAAAAAACATCATCGGATGATTCTCATTCTCCGGATTCTTCTTATAGTCTGTTTCTTACTGTTGTGGGAATATGCCGCCCGAAAAAACTATATTGATGCTTTCTTTTTCAGTTCTCCTTCTGATGTATATCATTGTTTTATACAGCTATATCAAGAAAACAACCTTCTTAATCATATAGGAGTCACTTTATTGGAAACCATATGTAGTTTTTTCCTTGTCATTTTATTAAGCTTATTGGTTGCCTCGATACTATGGCACTTTGACAAGGCCGCCGAAGTACTGGAACCATATCTGGTAGTCCTCAATTCGCTACCCAAATCGGCACTTGCGCCGCTATTTATTGTATGGCTCGGAACCGGTATCAGAACCATTATTGTTGCCGGTATTTCAGTCGCCATTTTTGGTGCTATCATCAGTCTGTATACCGCCTTCAAACAAACTGATCCTGAAAAAATCAAGCTGATTACAACTCTTGGTGGCAACAAAAAACAGGCATTTTATCTGGTTGTAATCCCATATAATATACCTGTCATTATCAGCAATATGAAAGTCAATATAGGGCTTGCACTTGTAGGTGTTATCATTGGTGAATTTCTTGCTGCCAAACGGGGGCTTGGCTATTTAATCATTTATGGAAGTCAGGTATTTAAACTGTCAATGGTTATTACAAGTATTGTTATACTCTGTATTATCGCAATGCTTTTTTACGGCGGATTACAGACTTTGGAACACCATTACAAAAAGAAAGTTTAGAACGATATAAAAAAAGGAGCTTGTATACCAAGCTCCTTACAGCTAGAAAAGGGACTCGAACCCTCGACCTACTGATTACGAATCAGTTGCGCTACCGACTGCGCCATTCTAGCACTTAGCGGGATTACGAAGTAATCGCGCCCTAGCCGGATTGCTCGCAATCCAACCAACATTAACCCAACAATCTGTATTATACTGTCTCATTTCACTTTTTTCAAGATAAAATATGAACATCCATTTGTCTGAACGGAATTTTAATACCGGCTTCATCTAATACCAATTTAATTTGTTCGGTAATACGCCATTTTGTCTCCCAATAAGCATCCTGTGTTGTATAAAAACGTACATTCAGCACAACCGCACTTTCTGACAATTCATCAACAAAAACAAGATGTTCTTTGTCTCTCAAAACTTCTTTTTCATTATCTAAAAGCTCTGTCAGTACATCCTTGGCTTTTTTCAAATCCGCATCATATGCTACACCAACTTTGATGTCAATTCTACGACAATCCATCGTAGAATAATTTGTCAGACTTGCATTCGAAAGTTCACCATTCGGAAGAATCACTTCTTTATTATCTGCTGTTGCCAGCTTCGTATAAAACACCTGAATTTCCTTAACGGTTCCTTCATTCCCATGTGCATCTTCTTTGATATAATCGCCAACCTTAAAGGGTTTTAAAAGCAGAATCAGCACGCCGCCTGCTAAGTTTGAAAGACTTCCCTGAATCGCAAGACCGATTGCCACACCGGCAGAACCAACCACAGCAACAACACTTGCTGTATCGATTCCAAACCATGACAACAATAGAAAGCCCAAAAGAACATATAACCCAACCTTTACAAAAGAATCCACAAAGGTCATAACACTGCTCTCAGCTCCCGCTTTATTCATAGAACGTATAATAATCTTGCGTAGTAATTTTATCAGCCTTGTTCCAATCCAAAATACAATGATGCATAAAAGCACCTTTAAAAGAAAGGAAACAATAACCTCCGGTGCTTTTTCCATATACTTTTGTAATAAACTGATATTTATCTGTTCACTGACTAATATCATGATTTTACCTGTCCTGTTTCTTAAATTTTATGTAAGAATAATCCGCTTCTAAGCTTTGGCTCAAACCATGTGGATTTTGGTGGCATCAACAGTCCTGCATCTGCTACGGAAAACAATTCACAAATATCTGTCGGATACATAGAAAATGCAGCTTTACAATCTTCAGCACATCGTCTTTCCAGCTCTGCCAAACCACGGATACCTCCAACAAAATCAATTCTACTATCTGTCTTAGGATCTTTTATGTCAAATAATGGTTCTAATACTTTATTTTGTAAAATAGACACGTCTAAGTTATCTACCGGATTTTCAGAGAAACAATGTTCTTTGGCAGTCATGGCATACCACTTTCCGTCACAGTAAAATCCCACTTCACCTTTCTTCTGTGGTTTAAACACCTGTGTTTTTTCCTCAATCACAAAATCCTGTGCCATCTTATCCAGTAATTCTTCTTTTGTATAACCGTTTAAATCTTTCAGCACACGATTATAATCCATGATGCAAAGTTCATCTTCCGGGAAAAGTACAGATAAGAAGAAATTAAATTCCTCGTCTCCCGTGAAGTCAGGATTTGCTTCTCGACGAAGCTTTCCTACTTTCACAGCGGAAGCGCATCTGTGATGTCCGTCTGCAATGTAAATAGCATCCATTGCATCAAAGCTGCCTCTTACTATTTCCTGGGAATCCACATCACTAATCTGCCAAACCTGATGTCTGATACCATCCTCAGATGTAAAATCATATAACGGCGTTTTCGCCACCTGCTCCTGCATCAGTTTTTTCAATGCATCGGTCTGTCTGTATGCAAGGAAAATCGGTCCCGTCTGCATGCTGCATGTATCCACATGACGAATACGGTCTTTTTCCTTATCTGCTCTTGTATTTTCATGCTTTTTAATAACTTGATTTTCGTAATCATCAATGGATGCACACGCCACAAAGCCATGCTGTGTTCTTCCATCCATTGTTAAGGCATAGATATAATACATTGGTGCTTCTTCTGTTACAAAGTCGCCCACTGCAATTTTATTTTCTAATAATTCCTTTGCCTTTGCATATACTTTATCATCATAAGTATCAACCGAATCATCAAAGGATGTTTCTGCTCTATCAATCGCCAAAAAAGAATCCGGATTTCCTTTTACAACTTCTACAGCTTCTTTTCTGTTATATACGTCATACGGAAGTGCTGCGATTCTATCTACCTTTTTAATTGCAGGACGTACTGCATTAAACATTCTTATTGTTGCCATTATTTTCTCCTCTTTTCGTATTTCATTCTAGTGTATCATACCAAAATCACGGTCACAACTCAAGGCTTGCGTGTTCGATTTGAATTATATATAATCGTTATAGATTTCATTTAAGGAAGGTGAGCATCATGACGAAAGAAGATAGAGAATTTTTAAATCGTATCAATGATTATGCAAACGAAGTTCTTGGAGACATTGACCCACAGAAAACACAGGTTTCTGCCCAGCTTCAGAAACTTCGTCCAATTATGCAGACACTTGCTATGGAAATGCAGATGCCTGTAGAAGATATATTTATCAAATATATGGACCTTGCCAGTGAAGCCGGCGTAGAACGCGAAAAAGAACTTCAGGCAGATTTAGCAGAAGGTCCTGCTACTTTCTCCGGCATGGCAAATACATTAAAATAATTTTTTATAAAACCCAAAAAAACAGACCGGCATATGCCGGTCTGTAATATTTTTCACTTATTTATTTTATAAGAAAATCTTAGTGTGTTACAAAGAACATTACTGCAAACAGTAATGCGATCACGATTGTACCACCTTTGATTTCTTTCTTTTTGCCTGCGAATGCAGCAATCAATAAGCTGGAGATTACACCAAATGCAATACCGTAAGAGATATTGTAAGTAAGTGGCATAATAGCCATTGTCATGAATGCCGGAACAGCCTGGGATGCATCTGTCCATTCGATATTCTTAACACAGTTCATCATAAGAACACCAACGTAGATAAGAGCTGCTGCTGTTGCACATCCAGGAATAAGTGCTGCGATTGGGCTAAGGAACATAGCGATGAAGAATAATGCGCCTGTTACGATAGCGGAAAGACCTGTTCTACCACCTTCTGCAACACCTGCAGAGGATTCAACGAATGTTGTAACTGTAGATGTACCACAGATAGCACCTGTTGTTGTAGCAATAGCATCTGCTAACATAGCTTTATCCATGTTTGGAACTTCACCGTCTTCTGTTAAGATATTACCACGTGCACATGCACCATATAATGTGCCGATTGTATCAAACATATCTACTAAGCAGAATGCTAAAGCAGATGTAATAATTAAAATAGTAAGTTCTGTTGTAGTATGGCCGGCTGCAAGATATGCAGAGAAGTCAAAACCTTCTGTAAATACTTTACCAAATGCCTGTGAACCAAAATCAGCAAATGCTGCAAATGGGTTAAAGCTTAAAGAAGCTGCAAATCCATCATAGAAACCAGGTACTGTAAAGCCAAGTACGTAGTAAGCTACCGCACCAACAATGATACCCCAAAGAACAGAACCTTTAACACCTTTCGCAGACATTACTGCGATTACAATTAAAGTACCGATTGTAACGAAAATAGGCATAAGGCTTGCCCATGTAGCTGCACCGCTGAATAAGTTCATAGATACAAGGTTAACACATGTAGCAGGATCGTTTACTACGATACCTGCATTCTGTAAACCGATAAATGCGATAAATAAACCGATACCGGCCGGAATTGCAACACGTACGTTGTTTGGAATTGCTTCAAAAATTTTCTTACGAAGACCTGTTACTGTTAAAATAATAAATACAATACCATCTAATAAGATAAGTACTAATGCGTTAG
The DNA here is from genome assembly GCA_015056725.1 of Lachnospiraceae bacterium. Lineage (GTDB taxonomy): Bacteria > Bacillota > Clostridia > Lachnospirales > Lachnospiraceae > 1XD8-76. Next base: position 16,029 of record SVFS01000035.1, read on the forward strand.
CATAGCTCAAACCAAAGCCAAAGCATACCGTATAAACGAAAAACGCATTCAGACCCATACCAGAAGCCTGTGCTAACGGTAAATTAGCCAGTAAACCGATTAAAACGGTACCGATTACAGCAGAAATTGCTGTTGCAATATAAATTGCATTGTAAGATACTGTGCCTAATTCAGCGAACATACCTGCATTAACCATAAGAATGTATGCCATCGCCATAAATGTTGTCAAACCTGCAAGCACCTCAGTTTTGACTGTTGAACCATGTTCTTTTACTTTAAAGAATTTTTCCATGTTTCACTCTCCCTTTCCTTCTCCAAAAAAATTGTTTACTATTGGGAAAACCAAACGATACTTTCAGATTTTACTGCTTTTGTATATCCACCTCGATAGTCAGACATTTTGGTGCCTGGTAGTAACTCCCAAACCGTATTATCGGGATTATATCGAAAAGTTTTCTCACACAAGTTAAATTTATCACAACCTTTTTTGTTTCACAATATCATTTATATACAAAATATTGGGCTTTTCTTTATTGCATTCGCTATATAATGCGTTAAAACACTATCTTTTCTAATTGGTCAAATGATAATACATATCATCTTGCCATTGCTTTCATTGACAATTCTCTGCATGGTATCCTGTAACTTCATCTGGCATTCATCTCCCATTGTATTTATTTTCCCATAAATCCCATCCTGCACAAGCTGTTCTACGGTTTTTCCGAAAATATTAGTTTCCCATATTCCTTCATCAGACTGACCAGCCCCTTTAATATAATCAATTAAATCCTTTGCCTGTCCCTCTGTGCCTACAATCGGTGCGATTTCTGTTTCTATATTGGCACGAATCATATGGATAGACGGACTTTCTGCCTTTATTTTGACACCATACTTATTTCCATGTCTGATAACCTCCGGTTCCTCCAATATAATCTCGCTCTTTTCCGGCGTCACCACACCGTATCCTCTTTGTCTTACCTGTTCAAGTGCTCCCTGAACTTTTACATATTCGTTTTTCATCTCAACAAATTCTTTTAAAAGTGCCATGAGCTGATACTCGTTTTCAATCTGCTGACCCAGCATATCACTAAGCATCTGGTAATAATAGATATCCTGAATATCGATTACCATTTTAATCGTTCCGTCTGCTAACGATACCTGCTCCAGTTTTACATCTTCAATATACGGACAGTCCATATCCATCTCCTGTTCTAAAAACTGCCGCATTGTAGTCACATTTTCCAATAAGCTTCTGACGGTATCAATTAACGCCCTTTTCATTTCATGTTCGTATGGAAGCATTTCCACCCATTTAGGCATATAGAATTCCATCTGCGAAACCGGAAATTCGTACAGTGCTTCCTTCAGTATTCTTTGAATATCTGCTTCTTTCATCTGCTCGCAATTCATTGGTATAACAGAAATCTTATATCTGTCTTCCAGCTCATTTTTAATTTTCATAGTCTCTTCGCTATAAGGCTTTGCAGAATTTAATACAATAATAAACGGTTTGTTAATTGCACGTAACTGTTTTACGGTTTTATCTTCTGCTTCACGATAATCTACATGCTTAAACTCTCCAAATGTTCCATCCGAAAAAACAGCAATACCGATTGTAGAATGGTCTCTGATAACCTTTTCTGTTCCGATTTCTGCAGCTTTTGCAAACGGTATTTCTTCTTCAAACCAAGGTGTCCTAACCATTCTTTCCGTTTCTCCTTCTAAAGCTCCGGCGGCACCTTTTATCATAAATCCGACACAATCCACTAATCTTACTTTTACTTGAATCCCACCCTTTAAGGTAATAGTAGCTGCTTCTTTCGGCACAAACTTAGGCTCCGTTGTTGTAATGGTACGTCCCATCCCGCTTTGCGGCATCTCATCCACTGCTCTTTCTCTTTCACTTGCATTTTCCATAAACGGCAAAACCATCAAATCCATAAAACGTTTAATGAATGTAGATTTTCCTGTTCGTACCGGCCCCACTATTCCCAGATAGATTTCTCCATCCGTTCTCATCTCAATATCTCGGTATACATCAAATTCTTTATCATCATTCCAATTTTCCATAAAAATAACCTCTTCCCATATTTAGTTCAGTTTATGAGAAGAGGTTTTTGTTTATGACATATATTCTATTTTTCTGCCTTTGCAAATTCTCGAAATGTTAAATCCAATTCCGGCATCACTTTTTTAAGCATTACAATCTTTCCGTCTTTTGTCAAAAAGCAATGGGACGACTCACCCACAGCTCTAAGCTGTCCGGTCTTTTTATCTGCCATTTCATATCCGATAGAAAATCTGACACCACTATATTCCTTTATAAACACTTTAATGCAGAGAATATCCTTGAAATAGCTCATGTTTTTGTATTGGCAATTAATTCCTACTACCGGAGATACTACACCGCCCGCTTCAATTACATCCATTGGAAAGCCGATCTGATCAAGAAAATCTATTCTGGCTTCTTCCATAAATCGGATATAATTCGAGTGATGCACTACTCCCATCTGATCTGTTTCATAATATTTGCACTCGTGTTCATATACTTTTATCTGCATTTATTCCTCACTTTTACTTTGAGAAAACAGCCCGGAAACCGGACTGTTTTCATTGAAATCTTTTATATACTATTTAACTACACGTACGCGGAATACGCCTTCAGCTTCGCGAAGCTTATCGATAATTTCTTCATCTACTTTAGATTCTACGTCAATTAATGTATAAGCAACTTCGCCTTTGGATTTATTTGTCATATCAGAAATATTGATTCCTGCATCACCTAAAATAGCAGTAAATTTTGTGATTCTGTTTGCAATGTTTTTATGGAAGATAGCAATACGGCTTTCTTTTGTACAAACACCCATATCACATTTTGGATAGTTTACGGAATTGATGATATTACCGTTTTCTAAGTAATTCATCATTTCTTTTACTGCCATCTTTGCACAGTTATCTTCGGATTCTTCTGTGGAAGCTCCAAGATGAGGAATTACGATACAACCGTCCTTACCTGCTGTCACTGTGTTAGGGAAGTCTGTAACATATTTTCTTACTTTACCGGATCTAATTCCGTCAAGTACTGCCTGTTCATCCATCAGTACGTCACGGGCAAAGTTCAGAAGAATCACACCACGTTTCATTTTCGAAACTGCTTCTGCGTTTACCATACCTCTTGTTGCATCCATAAGTGGTACATGAACCGTAATAATATCGCAATATTCATAAATATCATCTACATTCATTACATGATGAACGTCACGGCTTAAATTCCATGCTGCATCAACCGATACATATGGGTCATAGCCGTATACTTCCATACCAAGATGTTTTGCAGCATTGGCAACCTTAACACCAATCGCTCCAAGACCGATAATACCGAGCTTTTTGCCCTCTAATTCTGTACCGGCAAATTTTTTCTTTTCTTTTTCTGCTGCTTTAGCAATATCTTCGTTACCTGCATTTTCTTTTACCCATTCAATACCGCCTACTACATCACGGCTTGCAAGAAGCATACCTGCAATAACGAGTTCTTTTACACCATTGGCATTTGCGCCCGGTGTATTAAATACAACAATACCTTTTTCCGCACATTTATCAAGCGGAATATTGTTAACACCTGCACCTGCACGTGCTACTGCAAGAAGATTTTCAGGTAATTCCATTTCATGCATAGACGCACTACGCACTAAAATACCATCTGCTTCTTCTACTGTATCTGCCTTTTTGTATTCAGCTGTGAATCTGTCAAGACCTACCTTTGCGATAGGATTTAAGCAAAAATATTTATACATTGTCTTATCCTTCTTTTCTGAACTAATGTCTTATTTGTTTTCTTCTTCAAATTTCTTCATGAATGCTACTAATGCTTCTACACCTTCTTTTGGCATAGCATTGTAAATAGAAGCGCGCATACCGCCTACAGAACGGTGTCCTTTTAAGTTTTCAAGACCTGCTTCTTTTGCTTCTTTCACGAATTTAGCATCAAGGTCTGCATCACCTGTAATAAATGGTACATTCATTAATGAACGGTCTTCTTTACGTACAGTACCTTTGAATAATTCACTCTGGTCTAAGAAATCATAAAGAATTGCTGCTTTTTCTTCATTGTATTTCTTCATTGCTTCAAGACCACCCATGTTCTTAAGCCATTTGAACACTTTGCCACAGATATAAATACCGTAGCATGGAGGTGTATTGTATAAAGAATCATTATCGGAATGTGTCTTAAATTTCATCATGGTAGGTGTACATGGAAGTACATCATCTGTAATTAAGTCTTCACGGATAATAATAACCTGAACACCGGAAGGTCCTACGTTCTTCTGTACGCCTGCATAGAGCATACCATATTTTGTTACATCTATTGGTTCTGATAAAAAGCAAGAGGATACGTCTGATACTAAAATTTTGCCTTTTGTATTTGGTAATTCAGCAAATTTTGTACCATAAATTGTGTTGTTTTCACAGATATATACATAGTCAAGATCATCTGCGATATCAAGATCTGAACAATCAGGAATGTATGAGAATGTTTCATCTGCTGAAGATGCAAGTTCTACTGCTTCACCATAAATTTTAGCTTCCTGATATGCTTTCTTAGCCCACTGACCTGTAATGATATAGCCGGCTTTTTTGTTTTTCATAAGGTTCATTGGAACAGATGCAAAAATAAGGCTTGCTCCACCCTGTACGAATAATACTTTGTAATTATCCGGAATGTTTAATAAGTCTCTTAAATCAGCTTCTGCGTCTTTAATAATTTTGTCATATACTTTGGAACGATGACTCATTTCCATTACGGACATACCACAGCCCTGATAATCCATCATTTCAGCTGCTGCTTCTTTTAATACTTCTTCCGGTAATACAGCCGGACCTGCAGAAAAATTATACACTCTTGCCATTTTCTTAATCTCCTCTCTTGCGAATAGTATATTTTCGTCCTCTATTCACGCTACATCACTTTAATGTGATGCAATCCTACAGTATCTTATTTTAACCGTCCTGTCACTATTCGTCAACTGTGAATAGTTCCAAGTTTCTTGCCTATACGACAGCTTTTTAGTAAAACATTACCACAGGCATGCCTACTTCTGCCTGTTCATAGATATTTACCATCTCATCATAGGGTACATTAATGCATCCATGAGACCCATCCGTCTCATATATTTCGCCGCCAAATTCATCTCTCCATTTTGCATCATGGATTCCTACCCCACCTTTTACCGGCATCCAGAAATTCACATGAGACGCATATCCCGGTCCTCGTAAAATTCTGTTTTTCTGTTTCAGATAAATATAATATACTCCCTCCGGAGTACTGCGTCTTCTTCGCATATCACCTGTTACAATGTCAGTATCTGCAATCAATTTACCGTCTTTATAAAAATACAGTTTCTGATTCCCCATATCAACTTCGATATAGGTATCTCCTATGTCATTTTTATCCTGACACCATGCTTTTCTTTCATACGCCGGCTCATGAACTTCTGAAACACGGTTTTCAAGTGCCTGCGTAAGATACTCAATCTCTTCTTCCTGATCTAATGTATTTCCGTAAGTCCCTTTATCCAGGGTAATTACTTTACCGCTTGTAGCTTGAAAGGTATGCTCTTTTCCATAAGTATCAAAATTATCAGCAATCGTTTCTACTGCCTGTGTAACCTTAACCTCATCCCACATGAAAGAGCCGGTTTCATCAAAGACAAAATCCATCCTGCCGCCATCTGTTTTCAGCATGTTTCCAAGTGCCTTTTTATCAAAAACAACCTGATCTTTTCCCATTTGATATATAATCTCAAAATCAAGGAAATTCTGCAGTTTTTCATATAGCGCAAGCTGTTCTTTTTCCTCTGCAGTTAATTCTGCATCATAATAACAACTGCTTTCTTCCAGATATACCTCAACCATCGTTTCTGATACTACATTATCAATCAGTGCATTAAGACAGACTTCTTCTGCCTTTTCAATATCCAGAACATTTTGCTTTCTGTTTTCAAAACTATACCCTGTTTCTTCATCCCAGTAAAAAGTAACATCTTTTCTTCTGTTTTCTTCCAGCTCAAACATCGCAAATGTCTCAAAAAATTTGTCTGCTTTATCCTGATGAACAGAAACAGAAGGACTAACGGTATAACCCGTCAGTCCTTCTCCTTGCTTTCTGAATACATTCTGATACCAAAGAAAAGGATTCTGACTATCTGCAATCTTCGTAAGTTCCTCTGTATAATCATAGTCAAACATATTTTTCGGAACAATATTTACCTCATGGATACCATCTTGATAATATATCGTCAACCACATTGGTCCCGTCCGCTCTATTAACTCCTGATTCACCTGTTCTACTGATTTTCCGGTACAGTATCTGCCGTTAATGTATGTCCCAAAGGTAAATCCCTCTGCATAAAACATTGCAATACCAAAATACCCGGCTGTCAGAAAAAGAAACACCGATATGCAAATAATCAATATTTTCTTTTGTATCTTCATCTTATGTTAATTCTTTTCCTCTAAGTCCTTTTCATCAAATACGGCACTGTTTGGAGTACCCGGTGCTACCATTGGGAATACCTTATCATCTTCATGAATGATGCATTCAATCACAACAGGTCCACCAAAATTTACTGCCTTTTCAATTGCCGGTGCAACTTCTTCTTTGGATGTAACCTTAATTGCCATACAGCCAAGACCTTCTGCTACTTTACAGAAATCCACTTTGTCATTCAAAACTGTCTGAGAATAACGGTGGTCATAAAACAGAGTCTGCCACTGACGCACCATACCAAGTACATGGTTATTAATTACCACTTGAATAATTGGAATATTGTATCTGCTCGCTGTTGCAAGCTCATTCATATTCATTCTAAAGCAGCCATCCCCTGCGATATTGATACAAATCTTGTCAGGTCTACCCATCTTTGCACCAATACATGCACCAAGACCATATCCCATCGTACCAAGTCCACCGGAGGATAAGAATGTTCTAGGCTCAGAATAACGATAATACTGGGCTGCCCACATCTGATGCTGTCCTACATCTGTTGTAATCACAGCTTTACCTTCTGTCACTCTGTCGATTTCTTCAATTACAAACGGACAGGAAAGCTTAGATGTATCATAAGACAATGGATATGTCTCTTTTAATTCTTTGATTCTTGCAAGCCACTGTGGATGTTTCTGGGCTGTCAGTCTTCTGTTTAAAATCTGAAGAATTTCTTTTACATCACCGACAACGGCTACATCTGTTTTGATGTTCTTATTGATTTCTGCTGCATCAATATCAATATGTAATACTTTTGCATTCTTTGCAAAGTTCGCAGGACTTGTAACAACTCGGTCAGAGAATCTTGCACCAAGAGCAATTAAAAGGTCACACTCACATACACCAAGGTTGGATACCTTTGTACCATGCATACCAATCATACCTGTATATGCTTCATCTCTTCCGTCAAATGCGCCTTTACCAATTAATGTATCACAAACCGGAGCATCTAATTTCTGTACGAACTGACGAAGTTCATCAGAAGCACCGGATGCAATGACACCGCCACCTACATAAATAAATGGCTTTTCTGCTTTCTGAATCAGTTCAATTGCAGCTGCAATATCATTTTCTGTATATTTGGACATCTTTTCGATGCTTGCCGGTTTCATTGGTGTGAACTCACATTTGTTTGCTGTTACATCCTTTGTAATATCCACAAGTACCGGTCCCGGTCTTCCTGACATAGCAATCTTAAATGCCTTACGGAGTGTATCTGCAAGTACATTTACATCTTTTACGATATAGCCATGTTTTGTAATTGGCATTGTAACACCGGCAATGTCAACTTCCTGGAAAGAATCCTTTCCAAGTGCCGGTAAATTCACGTTTGCTGTGATAGCAACCATCGGAATAGAATCCATATAAGCAGTTGCAATACCTGTTACAAGGTTTGTTGCACCCGGACCACTTGTAGCAAGACATACACCTACTTTTCCTGTTGCTCTCGCATAACCGTCTGCCGCATGTGCTGCTCCCTGCTCATGACTTGTTAAGATATGATTGATTTCTTCGCTATGTTTATATAATGCATCATAAATATTTAAAATTGTTCCACCGGGATAACCAAATACGGTATCTACTCCCTGTTCTTTTAAACATTCAATTACGATTTCTGCACCTGTAAGCTGCATAATATTTCTCCTCTCTTCTAATTAGTTTTCTACGGGTAAACCTTCTCCCTCAGTTTCTCCTATATCAAAGCAGTCCGGCTCCTCAACCGGCTGCCTTCATTTTTCTATTTATACTATTTAACAAGAATAGCTCCTCTGTTTCCGGATGTAACCATTTCACGGTATCTTGCAAGATAGCCTGTAGTTACCTTTGGTTCCCTCGGCTGCCATTTTGCTCTTCTTGCTGCCATTTCTTCATCAGATACTTTTACATCCAACTTATATTCCGGAATATTGATGCTGATAATATCGCCTTCCTCTATTAAAGCGATAGGACCACCCACTGCCGCTTCCGGAGATACGTGACCGATACTTGCTCCACGGCTTGCACCGGAGAAACGACCATCTGTGATAAGCGCTACAGTTGAGCCAAGTCCCATACCTGCAATCGCACTGGTAGGATTTAACATCTCTCTCATACCAGGACCGCCTTTCGGACCTTCATAACGGATTACCACAACGTCTCCTGCTACGATTTTTCCGGATTTAATAGCTTCAATAGCATCCTCTTCGCATTCAAATACTCTCGCAGGACCTTCATGTACCATCATTTCTGATACTACAGCAGAACGTTTTACAACTGAACCATCCGGAGCCAAATTGCCCTTCAGTACAGCAAGACCACCTGTTGCAGAATATGGATTAGATAAAGGTCTGATAACCTCCGGATTTTTATTCATAACACCTTTGATATTTTCACCAACTGTCTTGCCTGTAACTGTCATACATTCTTCGTTTAATAAACCAAGCTCAGAAAGCTGATTCATAACAGCATATACACCGCCTGCTTCGTTTAAGTCTTCCATATAGGTAGGACCTGCCGGTGCAAGGTGACAAAGGTTTGGTGTCTTTTCACTTACTTCATTTGCTAAAGCAATATCAAAATCAAAGCCTATTTCATGGGCAATTGCAGGTAAATGAAGCATGGAGTTTGTTGAACATCCAAGTGCCATATCTACTGTAAG
>SVFS01000117.1 GCA_015056725.1 Lachnospiraceae bacterium
ACCGCTTATTTCTGATAAATCAGCAGGAGTACCATCTTCTGTATACCATTCGGAAGAAAAGTCACGGTAATTATGGTTTTTCTTCTCAAAGTTTTCACTATTTAGTAAAGCGAAAAGGATGGTTCCGGCAACGATCAAAAAAGATACTATGTAAATGTAAAATATGTGTTTTGCTCTTAGAAGTTTCATAATTATTATGTTAAAACTGTAAAGAGATTTGGTCAAGAAAATTAACAATAATAGCAAGAATTGACAAATAAAATGCACAAGTCTATACTATTTTCCAACGGGAATTCTTATAGAAAAGAGGGAAATTATGAGCTTTATTTTGAGTTGTTGTTCCACGGCTGATATGCCGGCAGAGTATTATGAAAAAAGAGACATTAAATATGTCTGTTTTCATTTTGAATTAGACGGAAAAGATTACATAGATGACTTGGGAAAAACCATGTCCATGAAAGAATTTTATGATGCCATGAGAAATGGTGCGATGACAAAAACTTCTCAGGTAAATGCAGAAGAATATGAAGCATATTTTGAAAGCTTTTTAGAGGAAGGTCATGACCTGTTGCATTTATGTTTGTCCAGTGGCATTTCAGGTACAGCAAATTCTGCAATGATTGCACAGCGTGAATTACAGGAAAAATATCCGGAACGTAAGATTTATGTGGTGGATTCCTATGCGGCATCTGCGGGCTTTGGATTATTAATGGATAAATTGGCAGATATGCGTGATGAAGGTAAAACAATTGATGAAGTGTACGCATGGGCGATGGATAACCGTCTGAAACTGCATCATTGGTTTTTTACATCGGATTTAACATTTTTTGTACGTGGCGGCCGTGTTTCTAAAGTATCAGGATTTGTTGGTAATGTTTTAAATATTTGTCCGTTATTAAATGTGGATTTTGAGGGTAAACTAATTCCGAGATATAAAATCCGTACGAAGAGAAAAGCGATTCAGGCGATTGTAGATAAGATGGAAGAAACAGCCATTGACGGTCTTGATTATTCCGGAAAATGTTTTATTTCTAATTCTGACTGTATGGAAGATGCACAGGCAGTTGCGGATTTGATTGAAGAGCGCTTCCCGAAACTGAACGGTAAAGTATACATTACTTCTATCGGAACGACCATTGGAAGTCATACGGGCCCGGGGACAGTAGCTTTATTCTACTGGGGGCAGACAAGAGTGGATTAATTCTACGGGGATAGATAAGAATGATTGGTGCAAAAGTGAGGATAAGGCATGAGTAAGCAGATGCTTATTGCGATGAGTGGCGGCGTGGATTCTACCGTTGCGGCGGCATTGATGAAAGAAAGAGGATATGACTGTATCGGTGTGACGATGAATTTGCATCATGACCTGCCGGAAACTGCTGTTGAACAAACGGAAAGTGTTGCATCCAATGATTTTAAAGAAAAGAATAATATGCAACATATTTCTGTTGGCAATTGTGGTTCAAGCGACGACATAGAAGATGCGAAGCATACAGCACAGATTCTTGGAATTCCCCATCACGTATATGACTTTAAGGCGGATTTCAAATGTAAAGTAATAGAGCCTTTTGTAAACAGTTATTTATCGGGAGAAACACCAAATCCTTGTATTATATGTAACAGATATATGAAATTTGAAGCTCTTTATCAGCGTGGTAAAGAGCTTGGTTGTGATAAGGTGGTAACAGGCCACTATGCACGGATTGATTATAACGAAGAAACGGGTCGTTGGCAGCTTCGCAAGGCGGAAGATGAGACGAAGGATCAGAGCTACGTTCTTTACAGTCTGACTCAGGAACAATTGGCTCACACCCTGTTTCCTCTTGGAGAATTAAAAAAGTCAGAGGTGCGTGAGATTGCGCAGAAATATGAATTTTTAAATGCAGACAAGAAGGAAAGTCAGGATATTTGTTTTGTACCGGATGGACATTATGAGAAATTTATTGAGAACTACATCGGTCACGAAATTCCACAGGGAGATTTCGTAGATGAGGACGGAAATGTACTTGGCAGACATAAAGGGATTATCAGTTATACCGTTGGTCAGAGAAAAGGGCTGGGTATTGCTTCTACAGAGCCGTACTTTGTAAAAGAACTTCGTCCGGAAACTAATCAGGTAGTACTTTGTAGGAGTGATGCATTATTTTCAGATACATTGTATGCAAAAAATGTGAACTGGGTTTCCATGGCGCAGCCATTGAATGAAGAGGAAGAGATACGTGTAACTGCGAAAATCCGATATAAACATGTGGCACAACCGGCAGTTGCAAGGATGCTTTCAGATGGAAGATTGCTGGTCAAATTTGATGAGCCGCAACGTGCTATTACAAAAGGTCAGGCAGTCGTACTTTATGATGGCGACAAGGTAGTAGCAGGCGGAACGATTTGTTGAGAGGAGATAACATGAAAATATACAAGAACATATCAGAACTTGTAGGAAGGACACCACTTATGGAGGTGTCCAATTTTATAAAGGAAGAAGGCTTGGATGCAAAAGTTTTAGTGAAAATCGAAAGCTTTAATCCGGCAGGAAGTGCAAAGGACAGAGTGGCAAAGTATATTATAGAGGAGGCTCTGGCAAGCGGAAAACTGACAAAGGATTCTGTAATTATTGAACCGACAAGCGGAAATACAGGAATTGGTTTATGTGCCATAGCAGCATCGCTTGGAATCAGATGCATTATCGTGATGCCGGAGACGATGAGCATCGAGCGTCGCAACATGATGAAAGTTTACGGAGCAGAGCTTGTGCTGACAGAAGGTGCGAAAGGGATGTCAGGTGCGATTGCAAAAGCGGAGGAACTTGCTGCACAGACACCGAACAGTTTTATAGCAGGCCAGTTTGTGAATCCGGCAAATCCCAAGGCACATCGAGAGACAACGGGACCGGAAATTTGGGAAGACACGGATGGAACGGTCGATATTTTTGTAGCAGGTGTAGGAACAGGCGGCACACTTACAGGAACCGGTGAGTATTTAAAATCCCAAAATGCAACTGTACAGATTGTGGCGGTTGAGCCGGCTTCTTCTGCTGTACTTTCCGGTAAAGAGGCAGGACCACACAAACTTCAGGGTATCGGGGCAGGATTTGTGCCGGAAATTTTAAACACAGAAATATATGATGAAGTAATTACAATAGAAAATGATGAAGCCATTGACTGTGCCAAGAAATTTGTAACACAAGAAGGTGTGCTTATCGGCATCTCCGGAGGAGCAGCATTATGTGCAGCTGCTAAGCTTGCTAAGAGACCGGAAAATAAAGGAAAGAC
>SVFS01000036.1 GCA_015056725.1 Lachnospiraceae bacterium
TTTGTAACTGCCTGACGTTTTGCAGGTTCACCTACAAGTCTTTCACCTGTTTTTGTAAATGCTACAACAGATGGTGTTGTTCTTGCACCTTCTGTATTTGCGATAACAGTTGGTTTACCACCTTCCATAACTGCTACGCAGCTGTTTGTTGTACCTAAGTCAATACCAATAATCTTACTCATGTTTTTTCCTCCTCTTATTCTTCAAAACCTGATTGTTTGTTTCTTTTTATATGCAAATTGTTAGGGCTTTCGCCATGCAATCTGTTGTCTTTTATGGTACTACTGCCACCATGCTGTGACGGACTACGGTGTCTCTGTACATGTAGCCTTTCATCAGCTCCTGTGCAATGACGCCACTTTCAAATTCATCACTTTCCATTTGCATTACTGCATTATGGAAATTAGGATCAAATTCGCATCCAAGCGCTTCTATCGGTTTTACTCCGATGTTTTCAAGCTCTGTAAGAAGCTGTTTGTAAATCATCTGCATTCCTTCTGCAAAAGGAGATGATTTTTCTTCTTCCGGAAGAGTCGCAAGGCCTCTTTCAAAGTTGTCTACTACAGGAAGAATCTTTTCGATAACGGATTTTGCTCCGGTTTCAAACATCGTTGCTTTTTCTTTATCCGTTCTCTTACGGAAGTTTTCAAACTCTGCCATCTGTCTGCGGACTCTGTCCTCCAGTTCATCGATTTTTTCCTGCATTGCCTGTGTCTTTTTGTCTTCTTTAGATTTTTTCTTAGAAGCTTTTTTCTCTTTTTTACCATCTGCGCTATTTTCGTCCGTATCAGGCTCCGGCGCAGTCTGTTCATTTACTGCCTTATCAGCATTTTCTTCACAAACTGTTTCTTCTGTTTTTACTTCTTCCTCTAAAACAGTCTCTTCGTTTAAATTCTGATTTTCTGACATGTCCTACCCTTTCTAATCGTTGTCATATATTTTATCCATTTGGTTTTTTAACGTTTTCAGTGCATCCACTACTTTTTCATAATCCATACGTTTTGGTCCGATAACTCCTATCGTTCCCTTCATGCCGGAACCTAATTCATAAGTTACCGTTACAACACTACAATCTTTCATGTTTGTCATCGGTGTTTCTTCTCCGATGTAAACCTGAATGCCGGTATTATTTTCGTCTGCTAATGTGTCATGTACCAACTCTGTAAGCTGTTGCTTTTCTTCAAATGTAGAAATAATCTCACTTGCTCTCTGACCATCCGAAAGCTCCGGATAGCGGAAAATATTGTTCGTTCCGCTTGTATAAATCTCCAAATCTTCATCTGCCCGGATTGCTTCTGCTACTGCATCAATCACTTCGCTGATAATCTCACTGTGAATACCGGCTTTCTGTTTTAATGCAGCTATCATTCCAAGATTAATATCTTCGATAGAAAGTCCATTCAGATTGGTATTAAGCAGCATATTCAACTTTAAAAGTGTTTCATCATCTAAAGCTTCTTTTACATGTAAGATGTTGTTCTTAATCATGTTGCCTTCTACTACGATAACTGCCAGAAGCTTCTTGGCATCTACACGCGACAACTGAATAAATTTTAATTTATTACGGTGTACCGCCGGTGCCGAAATCATAGCTGCGTAATTCGTATTGTCTGCCAGTACCTTTGCCGCCTGCTTTAAGAGATGATCCATTTTATCCTTCTTCTCAAGAAGCATTACCTTCATCTCTTCTACTTCCTGTTCTTTTTCCTTCATCATTTCGTCTACATATAATCTGTAGCCCTTGTCGGAAGGAATTCTTCCTGCAGAAGTATGAGGCTGCATGATATAACCAAGTTCTTCAAGATCTGCCATTTCATTACGGATTGTGGCGGAGCTCAAATTTAAATCCGTATATTTGGAAATCGTTCTGCTTCCAACCGGTTCTCCGGTTTCAAGGTAATTACGGATAATCGCTTTTAGAATTGTCATTTTTCTGTTATCTAATTCCAACTGGCTTCCTCCTTACCTTCATGTCCTGCCATGCATTCTTTATTGTATTATATACATCTTTTCATTTTTTGTTAGCACTCGATTTGATGGAGTGCTAATATCTACATACATAAGATACCACTTTGCATTTACAGTGTCAATCTTTCATTTATTAAGAAATCATAAAATAAACGGAAATAATTTGTGCATAAATAACAGAAATCGCCAATATGTGGATTGTTCTTTTGATTTCTTATTGTTGGTGGTATGAAAAGATTTTATAAGAGGGCTGGTGTTCGGGATTTTTCTTTTGTGTTTTCTAAAGCTCGTAGAATATCCACTGGACGAGCGCCGTTCTGTGGAACTTGTGCATTTCATTTATAGAAAACATCTCCCGTGAGGTCTTTGGAAATTCGTTTTGTTCGTTTTCTTGAAGCGAGAAATCAACATGACGTAGGCGTCCGAGTACTTGTTTGAGCGATTTGTCTACAAATAAATTTTTGATTGTGACAAATCGCGAGTTACACAGGACGCCTACAATAAAACATGTTGATTCCGCTTCTTAGAAAACTTCAAAACAATTTCAGGCCTCACGGGAGATATTTTTCTATATTGAAATGCACTTCAAACAGGTCCTCGCCCGACGCTAGTGGATATTCTACGAACTAAGAAAACGCAGAAAAGAAAACTACGAAACTCCAGCCCTCTTATAAAATCTTTTCATACTTCCACCTATACAAAACAAAAAAACAGTCCGCATATCGCGAACTGTTTTTTGTTCTTTCTTAGATAAAGAAGTTTCCTGTAAACTTGCCATTAATCACATAGTATGCAAGACTTTCTTCCGGTTTCACATAAAGTTCAACTGTCTTGAAATCTGCTTCTTTCTGATTCAAATCATATTTCCATACATCCTTTGCAATTCTTACCAAATCATCTGTTGTATAAGACTTGCCTGCGAACTGGAAGTTGATAACGGCTTCTGTTTTTGCTTTTTTAGCAACTGCCTTTTTTACTGTTGTTTTTGCTTCTGTAGCTTTCTTTGCAGTTTCTTTTTTGGCTGCTGCTACTTTCTTTGTTGCTGTTTCTTTTGCAGCTGCTGCTTTTTTTGTTGCTGTTTCTTTTGCAGCTGCTGCTTTTTTTGTTGCTGTAGCCTTTGTTGTTTTCGCTGCTTTTTCAGCAGTTTCTTTTACTTCTTTTGCTGCCTTTACAGCTGTTGCTTTAACCTCTGTAGCTTTTTCTGCTACGCTGTCTACTGTCTTCTTTGTTTTTTCCATATTTGATTCCTCCTACATAACACCTGTCACAAAGCGTACTTTTACACACATTCCCATATGAATTGCTTATGTTAAAATGTCATACGGCACAGTTTATACTACAAACGACGTTTTGTCAAAGCCTATCTTGATATTATTATTGCGTGCCCGAGCAAATCAGAAAAAATAAATTATACAAGCATAAAATATGCCAAAACAACAATACCTAATACGATTCTATACCATCCGAATACTTTGAAATCATGTTTCTTAATATATCCCATCAAAAATCTGATTACAATAACAGATACAATAAATGCAACCGCCATTCCCACAAGAAGTATAATCAGCTCAGACATCGTAAACGCCAAACCGAATTTCAATATTTTCAACAAACTTGCACCAAACATAACCGGTATCGCCAGGAAAAATGTAAATTCTGCCGCAACCGTACGTGACACGCCGATTAGAAGTGCTCCTACAATTGTTGCACCCGAACGGGACGTTCCCGGGAAAATTGCCGCAATCAATTGGAAAACGCCAATCATTGCTGCTGTCTGATAAGTAATTTCTGCAAGCGTATTGATTTTACTTCCCGCTTTGCTTTTTTGATTCTTATTTTCAATAATAATAAACGCAATACCAAATACAATCAGTGCCAGAGAAACACATACGCTATTGTAAAATAATGCATCCAATGCATCATCAAACAGTACCCCTACTATTGCTGCCGGAACACATGCAACCAAAATCTTAAACCACAATGTCATTACATCCATTTTGATAAATGCTTTTAATCCGGTTCCATTTCCTTCGCGTTCCTTTTTTGACAATGCAAACGGCCATATTTTATCAAAATACAGAATCACAACCGCCATAATTGCACCAAGCTGAATTACTACAAGAAATAAGTTCCAGAAAGATTCTGATACATCCATCTTTACAAATTCTTCCAGTAGAATCATATGTCCTGTACTACTGATAGGCAACCATTCCGTAATACCTTCCACGATACCAAACAAAATTGATTTAATAATATTTCCCATATATTTCTCCATTTCATAATATAAGGACAATATGCGCTATTGTCCTTATATGTTTCTTTTCTATATCTTTATATTTGTATGCTTTTTAACGATATTCATTCTCTACAAATCTGCGGAGTGCTGCTAAGGAACGTTCTACTTTTTCTGTATCGATGCAGTACGCCATACGGAAGTATCCCGGTACTCCAAAGCTGTCACTTGGCACCAATACCAAATCGTACTTCAACGCCTTATTACAAAATGCAACCGCATCTTCTTCCAACGCTTTCGGGAAAATATAGAATGTACCGCCCGGTCTGACACAGGTAAAGCCAAGTGCTGTCAGTTCATCATAAAGAAGATTCATATTCTTTTCATATACAGATAAATCCGAAGTCTTATCAAGCACCTCTGCCACTGCCAACTGAATAATGGAAGACGGACAGTTATGACCAATTCCTCTCGAAATCTGTCCACACATATTTACAAGAAGCGCTGCATCAGGACAGTTAGGATTTACAGCCACATACCCAATACGTTCACCCGGTAAAGAGATGGATTTTGAGAAAGAATAGCAAGTCAATGTATTATCATAATATTTCGCCACATACGGAGCATCCATACCATCAAAAATGATTTCTCTATATGGTTCGTCACTAATCAGGTAAATCGTATGTCCGAATTCTTCAGATTTCTTTGTCAGCATTTCTGCTAATTTTGAAATCGTTTCTTCAGAATACACTACGCCGGACGGATTGTTTGGCGTATTTACGAGTACTGCCATCACCTTATCTGTCAGCATTTCTTCAAACGCTTCAAAATTAATCTGGAATGTCTCTGTGTTTGCCGGTACAACCTTAAGCACTGCTCCGCTAAGATTGATGTATGGGCCGTATTCCGGAAAATACGGTGCAAATGTAAGTACTTCATCCCCCGGTTCGGTTACGCAGCGTACCGCATGTGCAATGGCTGCTGCCGCACCACTTGTTGGGAAAATATGCTCCGGCTTATAAGGCACACCAAATCTTTCTTCCAAAGACTGTGCAATTTTTGCCTTTACGGAAGCAATACCAAGGCTTGGACTATATCCGTGAAGCTCCATCGGATTTTTTTCCTGAAGCATTTTAATCATTACATCCGTAAAATCCTGTGGTACAGGAACGGATGGATTTCCAAGACTATAATCAAATACATTTTCGTATCCGATTTCTTTTCCTCTTTCTGTCGCAAATTCAGAAAGGGTACGGATAACCGATTTTCCGTTCAACATATTTTTGTACTGTTTTGCTATCATAATTTTACTCCTCCTCTGCATAGAAAAGTGCACATTTTACTGCCTTTTTCCAACCTTTTAAACCAGCTTCCCGTACTGCCGGATCCATTGTAGACCAGAACTTTGTACCAAGCTGCCAGTTTTCTTTGATTTCTTCTTTATCTTTCCAATATCCTACAGCAAGTCCGGCAAGATATGCTGCACCTAACGCCGTTGTTTCAATACATTTTGGTCTATGTACAGTCGTTCCCAGAATATCTGCCTGGAATCCCATCAGGAAATCATTCGCACTTGCTCCGCCATCTACCTTTAATGCTTTTAACGGTGCTCCCAAATCCTCTTCCATGGCATGAATTACATCATAAGACTGATACGCTATGGATTCCAGCGTGGCGCGGATAAAATGCTCTTTCTTACAACCTCTTGTAAGTCCTACCACGATTCCTCTTGCATAAGGATTCCAATAAGGTGCCCCTAAGCCTGTAAACGCCGGAACAATATACATTCCCTGTGTATCTTCTACCCGTTCGGAATATCTCTGTGTATGTACGGAATCCAGTATCAGCCGAAGTCCGTCTCTCAGCCATTGTACTGCTGCTCCCGCTACAAACACACTACCCTCCAGGGCATATTCTACCTTGTCACTTGTACTTGCCGCAATAGTGGTCAAAAGACCATTTCTGGATACAATCGACTCATTTCCTGTGTTCATCAGGATAAAGCTACCTGTTCCGTAGGTATTTTTTACATCTCCTTTTTCGAAACAACACTGTCCGAATAACGCTGCCTGTTGGTCTCCTGCAGCACCTGCTATTGCAATTTCACCACCCAGAAATGCTGCGTCTGTATATCCGTAAATACAGCTGGACGGTTTTACTTCCGGCAGCATACTCTTTGGAATATCAAACTTTGCAAGAATTTCATCATCCCATTTTAAATTTTTGATATCAAAAATCATGGTACGGCTTGCATTGGTATAATCCGTTACATGTACTTTTCCTTTGGTTAGTTTCCAAATAAGCCATGTATCTACTGTTCCAAAAAGAAGTTTTCCTTCTTCTGCTTTGTCTTTTGCACCATCTACGTTCTTCAAAATCCATGCAATTTTACTTGCAGAAAAATATGCATCCGGAACAAGTCCGGTTTTTTCTGTAATTACTTTATCAAAGCCTTCTGCCTTTAATCCGTCTATCATTTCTGCTGTACGTCTGCACTGCCAGACAATCGCCGGATATACAGGTTCTCCCGTCTCCTTGTCCCATACGATAGTGGTTTCACGCTGATTGGTAATTCCAATCGCGCCTACCTCTTCCGCTTTCGCGCCAATCATTGCCATTGCTTCAATCGCAACAGCAAGCTGTGAAGACCATATTTCCATCGGATTATGCTCTACCCATCCCGGATTCGGATAATACTGCTTGAACTCCCGTTGTGCCATACTGCAGATATTTCCCTTTTTATCAAAAAGAATACATCTGCTGCTTGTTGTCCCCTGGTCTAATGCCATAATATATTTTACTGTTTTTTCCATAAGCCTCTACCCTCTGTACTGTTTCATCATATGCGCTTTCGCTACTGCATATAATAAGTAATGATACTAAACAGTGTCGTAATATTGATAATCGCAATCATCGCCCATTCATATTGTAATAGTTGTTTGTCAGAAACCGTAAGCTTCTTCGCCTTCAGACCACACATCAAAAGTGGCAGAATCGGAATAAAGTATCTTCCCTGGAAGCCTTCAATCTGCGGATTTTTGTAAGCTGTCCATTGCACATATAAGCTTGTCAGCGTAATCAAGAAGACTAATAAAAACATTCCTATTTGAAGTAACTTATATTTCTTTGATAAAAAATTATGTTCATTTGCCGCGATTATCATTTCAAAAATCAGATAAACAAGATAAATCACTACAAGCGTAAGACTTGTGTATACATTCAAAATACACATCTTAGCCCCTACCATCGTACCCATCCAATCGACAATTTTCATTGCAAAAGTAGAGCACAGTACGCCCAGATACTTCCATGGTTGTGTCAGAATATATACTATCTGTGCCGGCGTATCCACTCCCGGTCTGAACTCAATCATATAGCTAAAGCCTATCAGCAGCCAACCCAGATTCAATACCGTAGAAACCGCTACGCACACAGCCTTATAAATATGCCCACGTTTTATCGTTTTTCCAAGTTTTTCCGATGGAATAAACAATACCAAAAAGCATAACGGTAAATATACTATCTTACATAACGCAACCATAAAGCTAATTACAAGCAATGCTATCCGTTGACCTTTTCCACAAACAGACTCCTGTTGCATAAGCTTTAATACAAGTGCAATCATTACCAGCGCCATTGCATTGATAAAGGCATCACTTGAAAGAGAAACCATTTGCTGTAAATACATCGGCATACATATTATCAGCAGTAAAAATCTTTTTCCGAACGGAATTAGTCTTACCGCCCAAGCGGCAAGCAGACTACAGGCAATAAAGTTGGCCAATCTGCCCATATAGAAAATTGTCACGCCTTTATCACTTATCAGTCTTCCTACCAAGCATCCAAGCGCCTGCGGCAGATAGCTTATAGGCGCATACAATGCCTGTGTCGGATTCGCATAATACTCCTTATGTTTACGGTCTATCTTCTCATCAGATGCTTCTCTTATTTTGTCATAATTTATCGCATCTATCGTTTCAAGGCTTTCCGGAATTATGTCCTTTGGCAGATAGGAAGCACCACTATCGTCTATTCCGTGAGGTGTCAGAAAATCCCCTTGGGATATTTCATAGCTTCTGTAAAAATGACCATTTTCGTCCGGCACCTGAAGCATTGGAATTGCCAAGAAATATAAAATTCCGATGGTTCCAAGAAAGATTAACAAAAGTCGTTCTTCTTTTATCGGTTTTCCTATCAGGGCATAACCTGCAACCAAAAAAGCCAATATACATAACACCGCAACAAACACATATCCATCTGTTATAACCGGCTCGCAAACTGACATTTCCAGCTTCAAATCCTGTTTATTTGAATTTGCCGCATACGGTTTATCAATCCATTCATTTGTCTGCGTGGAAACACCGACACTCACATGTTTCTCGTTTGCGCCTTCCTGTATGGATATTCTAACAAGATAATTCTTTCCGGCAACATCTTTCTGTACTTTGTCCAAAAGAAATACTTCTCTCTTTTCGTCCGTAAAGCTTTCTGCATTCCGCTCAAAATGTCCTAAAACATCTTTCGTATCCGCATCTATAATTTCAACTGTCACTTCATCCGTGCATGCATACTCTCTCGTATAAAATTGTACTGCTACACCCAGAAACTCTTCTCCTGCTGTTATTTCCTGTTCCACAACTCCGGACACATTTAGCGGAAGCATACCTTCACACAAAAGTGCTTCTGTTTCTACATAACGTTGAGATTTCAAACTGTTCATATAGATGCATGATATTAGCACCAGCAATATAGATACTACAATATATATATAAATTTTTCCTTTATTACTTTTCATAAATTCTCTCATTTCCATACCTTCTATCATATCCCATTTACTGCCAAATGTATAGATTCGAAAACTTTACAAATAGTTTATTTTTCATTATACTACGTTCAAGAGGTATTTAAGATGTTACGTTTTTATTATGTTATTATTCTCAATTTTTGGAGATTATTTTATCTGCTCCCGAGAATGCGCTGGCGTGCAAACAGACCTGCCAGATACACTCTTCAGGAGCGTTATAATTATGCAAAAAGAATCATTTATTTTATGCAGGACACAGGTAGAATCAGTACAACCGCCTACGGACTTGAAAATCTTCCGCAAAAGGGCGGATATGTGATGTATTCTAACCATCAGGGAAAATATGATGCTCTTTCTATTGTGGATGTGCATCAAAAACCACTCAGTCTGGTTATGGATGAAGCCCGTTCCCATACTATGTTGGTTGCCCAGTTCCTTGATTTACTGGAAAGTAAACGGCTTGTTCTTGACGATGTCCGTCAAGGCATGAAAATCATGAAAGAAATTACCCGTGAAGTCAGGGACGATGGAAAAGCATTTCTGATTTTCCCGGAAGGGGGTTACTCTGATAACCATAATAAGGTATGCACCTTTAAAGGCGGTTCTTTCAAAAGTGCCATGAAAGCTAACGCACCCATTGTTCCGGTTGCAATCATTGATTCCTATAAAGTTTATGGCATGCCGGGGCTTGCCCCTGTTAAGACACAGGTACATTTCCTTCCCCCATTACTTTATGATGAATATAAGAATATGTCTTCTCAGGAAGTAGCAACCGAAGTTCAAAACCGCATTCAGAAAACCATTCTGGAAAATCTCTCCGGAAAAGACCTTGCAAAGCTTCAAAAACAACTTGCTTGTGTAAATGCATGATATTCTACAAAATCTACATAAAAATTTTAGAAAGATTTCATTGACGTTCACTCCTATCTGCGTGAAAATATTAGCGCAAGGAGTGAATTTTTTTCTAAAACACCATATACTACTAAAGAAAAAATTGTCTTATGAGAATATCGTATTTCATAATGATAAGGAGCACCTATGATACAAACTGTAAAAACCATTCTTTCATATGTAAAACAATACAAACTTCCTTCTATTCTCGCGCCACTATTTGTAGCGTTCGAAGTAGTCGTAGATATCTTAATCCCATACACCATTGCATCTCTTATTGATAAAGGAATTGAGCAGGAAAACTTTTCCGCCATTATGACTTATGGTGCCGCTATGATTCTTCTGGCTGTCTGTGGTCTGATTTTCGGAGTTCTTTCCGGTAAATATGCCGCCAAAGCCTCCGCCGGTGTTGCCTGTAATATCCGTGAAGCCATGTTTCATAATATCCAAACCTTCTCCTTTTCCAACATTGACAAATTCAGCACCGCAGGTCTGATTACTCGTATGACAACAGATGTCTCCAATCTGCAGATGGCATATCAGATGATTATCCGTATGTGCGTACGGTCACCGTTTATGCTTATTTCTTCCTTATTTATGGCTTTCCTTATCAGCAAAAGATTAAGTATGGTGTTTGTTGTGGTCATGCTTTTACTTACCGTTGTTCTCAGCATCCTCATCGCTCTTGCCATGAAACGCTTTGGCAAAGTTTTTGACAAGTTTGATGATCTAAATGCCAGTGTACAGGAAAACGTTTCTTCCATCCGCGTTGTTAAAGCATTTGTAAGGGAAGAATATGAAAACCGTAAATTCCAAAAGGCTGCGGAAAACGTATACCGTATGTTTGTATCCGCAGAGAAAATTGTAGCTAGTAACAGTGCTGTCATGAATTTCGCCGTCTACGCAAGTATGATTTCCATTTCCTGGATTGGCGCCCAACTGATTACTGTTGGAGAATTGACCACCGGTCAGCTTACTTCCTTATTTACGTATGTATCCAGCATTTTGATGAGCCTGATGATGCTTTCCATGATTTTTGTTATGCTCAGTATGTCGGTTGCCAGTGCAAAACGTATTTCTGAAGTCTTAAATGAAACCTCTGATTTAACAAATCCTGAGCATCCTGATTTTAACATTCCTGACGGAAGTGTCACTTTCAAAGATGTCTCTTTTTCCTACAGAAAGGATGCCGGCGAACCTGTACTGGAGCATATCAGCTTTTCCGTAAATTCCGGAGAAACCATTGGTATCCTTGGTGCTACTGGTTCTGCCAAATCCAGTCTGGTAAATCTCATTAGTCGTCTTTATGACGTAACGGAAGGTTCTGTACTGGTTGGCGGAAAAGATGTCCGCACTTACGATTTAGACACGCTCCGGAACGATGTATCCGTTGTTTTACAAAAAAATGTTCTATTTTCAGGCAGCATTTTGGAAAATCTCCGCTGGGGTGATAAAGACGCTTCTTTAGACGATTGTATCCGCATATGTAAGCTTGCACAGGCTCATGATTTTATTTCCCAATTTCCTAACGGTTATGAAACTTATATCGAGCAAGGCGGAACCAACGTGTCCGGTGGGCAGAAGCAGCGTCTCTGTATTGCCAGGGCACTTCTGAAAAAACCAAAAATTCTGATTCTGGATGATTCCACATCGGCTGTTGATACGGCAACCGACGCACGGATCCGAAAAGCCTTCCGTGAGGAAATTCCGGCTACGACAAAATTTATTATCGCCCAACGTATCTCCAGCATTCAGGATGCAGACCGCATTTTAGTTTTGGATGATGGAAAAATCAGTGGTTTTGACACACACGAAAACCTTCTTGAACATAACGAAATTTACCGCGAAGTATATGAATGTCAGACAAATAGCGGTGGTGACTTTGATGAAAAAGGAGGTGCATTCTAATGGCAAAACCAAGACAGCTTCACGGTCCCGGAAACAAAGGCCCACGTGGCCCGAGGCCAAAGTTAGAAAATCCCGGTGCAATTATCAAACGGCTGATGTCACTTTTTCTCAAAAAATATATTGTATGGTTTGTGATTGTACTGTTTTGTATTCTCGGCACAAGTTTTGTTTCAGTAAGAGGCACTCTGTTTATTCAATCGTTAATCGACGATTACATCATGCCGCTTACCCAAATGGATGTACCGGACTATATGCCTTTGAAAAATGCTTTGCTAAAAATGGCATGTATTTATGCTACAGGCGTCATTCTTGTATTTGTTTATAATCAGATTATGGTCCGTGTCAGCCAGCATGCCATGTATGACATCCGTGTCAGAATCTTCCGTCATATGGAATCTCTTCCAATTAAATATTTCGATACCCACGCGCACGGCGATATCATGTCCGTATATACCAATGATGTGGGTGCACTCCGTCAGATGATTGGGCAAACCCTGCCACAATTAATCAGTAGTATCGTAACCGTCAGTTGTACTTTAGTCAGTATGATTTATCTGAATATACCTCTAACTCTTCTTGCTTTGTTCATGGTCGGTGTTATGTTCTTTGTTACAGGAAAAGTAGGCGGCCTTTCGGGTAAATACTTTGTAAAACAGCAGCAGGATCTCGGTACCGTAAATGGTTTTATCGAAGAAATGATGGAAGGGCAGAAAGTCGTAAAAGTTTTTTGTCACGAGCAGGAAAATATTGATGCTTTCAATGTGTTAAACAACCAACTTCGTGATAGTGCTGACAATGCTAACAAATTTGCAAATATATTAATGCCGATTAATGCACAGCTTGGTCATTTAAGTTATGTTCTCTGTGCTATTGTCGGTGCCATTTTAGCCATCAATGGCTATACCGGACTGACCATCGGCACTTTAGTTTCATTCTTAACCTTAAACAAAGGCTTCAATATGCCAATCGCACAAATCAGCCAACAGCTAAATTCTGTTGTTATGGCACTAGCCGGAGCGAACCGTATTTTCAAATTATTAGATGAAACTCCTGAAGTAGACGAAGGTCATGTGACCCTTGTCCGCGCCCGCAAAGATGAGCAGGGAAATATCATCGAATGTAAAGAACGCACAGGCTTGTGGGCTTGGAAACATCCTCATAGCGCAAGCGGTGAAATCACTTACACTGAGCTTACCGGAGATGTTGTATTTGATGATGTGGATTTCGGTTATTCCGATGAAAAAATCGTACTGCACAATATTGATCTTTTTGCTACACCCGGTCAGAAAATTGCTTTTGTGGGTAGTACCGGAGCCGGCAAGACAACGATTACCAATCTTATCAACCGGTTTTATGATATTCAGGATGGAAAAATCCGCTATGACGGCATCAATATTAATAAAATTAAAAAATCCGATTTACGCCGTTCTCTCGGAATTGTGCTTCAGGATACACATTTATTCACAGGAACGGTAATGGATAATATCCGTTACGGCAAGTTGGATGCTACAGATGAAGAATGCATTGCTGCTGCAAAGCTTGCAAATGCCCACAGCTTTATCCGCCGGTTACCAAACGGTTATCACACCATGCTTACAGGCGATGGAAGTAATCTTTCACAGGGCCAACGTCAGCTCCTCGCTATTGCCCGAGCTGCTGTTGCAGACCCGCCGGTTCTGATTCTGGATGAAGCCACTTCAAGCATCGATACCCGTACTGAAATGCTGGTGCAAAAGGGTATGGATTCCCTTATGAAAGGGCGTACTACATTTGTTATTGCCCACAGACTCAGTACCGTTAAAAACAGCGACTGTATCATGGTCCTTGAACAAGGGCGTATCATCGAACGCGGCTCTCATGATGAGCTTCTTGCCGAAAAAGGTAAATACTATCAGCTTTATACAGGAAATGGGATAGCCAAATAGCTATCCCATTTTTCATTAAAGGAACTGTTTTACAAATGCTTTTGAAAAATTATATTTACGCCCTTTACACTCTTCTGCTTCTTTTAGCATTCGCTCCATATATGTTTTATTCCAAGTTTCTTTCTTGGTAATTTCTTTATATGCAGCTTGCTTTTCGTCCGTCCAAACTTCCTCTTCGTATTTCGCATGAATTTCTTTTTTGAAGGTATCATACTCCTGATAAGCTTTTACCGAATCTTCTGTCATAATGACAGGTGCTGCATCTGCACACAGTCCATTGATATACCATTTATCCGTATAAGAATGTCCTAAGAAAAACTGCTCCTGCATTGGCGGCAGATTGTTCTCATTCTCCTCTGAATACCACAACGGCTCCTCCGTCACATACCCTCTTACATTAAAGACCATATTTCCCACATTTACCTTTGCAATCAGATAGTCCGGTCTGCTGAACGAGAAGATGATATAACAAATCGTAATGATTGTAAGTCCATATTGGAACAATGGAAAATTCTTTTTAAATATCTGTACAATGATTCCAATCATCAGAAGTGCAATTACCACAAGTGCCCATAGTACAAAAATTCTAAGGAATGTAAGATAATAAAATCTGATATATAAAATCATTCGATACGCACTGGAGGCAATCATCACAAAAGTGCATAACGAAATTACGCATAAAATAGTTTTTAAGATTTTGCTTTCTTTAAACAGGTTGATTCCCACAAGCACAATCATCAGGTTTAATATACAAACAAACAGCAATTGGAAAAATCCTTCCCTTGCATACTCTGCATAAGTAAATCCTTCCGGTAAAATTCCTTTTTCACCAAACAGATACGTGATTTGGATGTAAGAAAACAATACATATATTATCGTAATTACAAATGTAGACATAATCGCAATAATCGGCGGAAACTGTTTACAGTCTTTTATCTTTTCGTTAATATCCTTCTCCTGTAAGACCGTAATCATGCCATAGCTGAATGCAAAATAGAAGATAATCCACAGCACTACTCCAAATATGTCTGCCAAATCCCATCCGTTAAACATTGTATCCACTGCATCTTTAAAAACCAAATCAGCGGATACAAGCAAACCGCCTACAATCAGAATCAGAGGAACAGATATTCCCACACCAATCAAAGCATACAACACCTGACTGTTTTTTGCATTTTTGTGGAGTCTGATATATTCTCCCAAGTCAGAAAATGGTGTAAATATCTTTCCAAAGCTTTTCACTCCGAAATCGCACATGGCTGTTACATATTTTCCAAAACGCCACCCTGACGTATTACAATAAGTATGTAAGATGAAATACACATTGAGAAAAAGCAGCAATAACTTATTCATAAATACAATTCTGGCATCATCCGTCAGACATGTGGAAATCCCCAGCAGAAAGCAAGCTGTCACTACTAAAATATTCTCTTTTTTCCAGGAAGCACCTAACTTTTTGATAATATAAGCAGAAAAGCCGATAGTTCCTGCCACATAAAAAGGGTAAGTAATACCGTTGGGATTTTTATAAAGGCACAGTGTCAAAAATAATGCATATATTATTGCTGACGGTCCCAGCTTCTTCATAAGCTCCGGATTTGCCTTCCTTACTTCTATCCTTGGTGGCATCGGCGGGTAAGCATAGCCCCTTACCTGTGGATCTGCATTTGTTACTATTGTCTCTTGTAAATTATCTGTATTCATATTCCGATTCTCCTTTTTACAATTATAGTTCCTCGTCAGGAACATACTGCAGAATATCCCCGGGTTGGCAGTCTAATGCCTTACAAATAGCATCTAATGTTCCAAAGCGCACTGCCTTCGCTTTATTATTTTTCAAAATAGAAAGGTTCGCCAATGTGATATCAACTTCCTGCGCCAGCTCCGTCAAACCTTTCTTCCGTTTTGCCATCATTACATCTAAATTTATTACAATAGCCATGTGTTTCTCCTGAATTATCCACTATATTGTTAAATCATTCTCCATCTTATATGTAACCGCTTTGTCAAACACCAATGCCAATACTTTACTGAAAAGTCCTGCTATCACAAAAACCAAAATCACTACAAGTACTGCCGGTGTCAGATATAATGTAATCCGGCACATGGTAATAAGCGCTATGATAAAACTATAAGTTCCCATTTTGCGAAGACTTGTTACATTTTCCCGAATAAAACAGTCATCTGCCAATACTGATTTAAACATCTTCCGCAACTCACCAATCAAAAGTACCGCAAATATCCCCGACAGAATAAACAAAATACAAAGCTCTGCATAAAATATGGCAAACCTTGTATTATATTTTCCATAAAACTTAAAAAGCAGTGGTACACTTACCGTAACCAGACAGCCACCATAAAACATCATATCCAATATGTACTTTGTACATACAGTCAATCTGTCATTCTTCATGTATCTTTTATCTCCTTCATATTCCAGCAATATTGTCCTGCCTCTTGTAGCATTTCCTATGTTCTGTTTTCTGCATCATAACTCTATATTTTTTGTTTGTCAACAACTTTTTATTGTTTTTCGATAAATTATTATTGTTTTTCAGGACACGCTGCTTCTACTGTATTTCATAAAAAATCCTCTGAACGATACCTACCTTTTAAAAAATATTTTTCCTGATCACCCTACAAAAAAACTTACACTTTCTGCAGTCTTTCAAAATAAACCCACTATCTGTTCCACTCTCTCAAATAACCGGATGTTTTTGCATATTACCGCCGGCGACCACATGGAATTCTGGCAGATTGATAAAGACTGGAACGCCATTAAACTATCTTTTTTTGATAAAAATGCTTTAACAAATCTATACGCTAAGGCTCAGGCAGAATATGATATACGGCTAAAAGAAGCATTGAGGGAACTAACCCTCTCCGTATCTTCTTGCCAACAATTCTCTTCGGCTATATAATCATGATAGTTTGACTATACAAAGGAGCTCTTATGCTGAAATCAATTTATAATCACTTTATAACTCCATTAACATCACGCAAGTTATCCGCTGCTATCCTCGGAAATGTCATTATCGGCATCGGTGTAGCAGGACTTCGGTATTCTACACTCGGCAACGATCCTTATTCTGCTTCCACAATGGCAATCAGTGACGGTCTCGGCATGGGGCTCGGTAATTATCAGGCGCTTTTGAATCTTATTCTTTTTACCGTGCAGCTTATTTGGGGCCGTAAATACATTGGCATCGGTTCCATCATTAACTTTGTCGGATTAGGGTACATGGTACAATTTTCTTATTATGTAATGACTCTTGTGCTTCCTGATTCCACACTATTTTCTTTCCCTTTAAAGCTGGTGGTATTGTTTATCGCTCTGCTTTTAACTGCATATGGTTTGTCTATGTACCAGCTTGCAGACCTGGGGGTTGCGCCTTTTGATTATCTCTCACTGGGTATGACGGAGCATTTTCCTACTTCCTATTCTGTCAACCGTGTAATTACAGATGGTACTTGTGTTGCAATCATATTAATTGCTGTATTTACCGGTTTCATTCCTTGGGAAAATGCACATCTTGGAATCGGTACCGTATGTTGTGCCGTTGGATTTGGTCCTTTCATTGGACTTTTCAATAAATTCAATAAGAACTGGATTCGTTGACTTTGGCTCAAATACATTCTTCCGTTTTTGTCCTTGTCACGCATACACTTTTGTGCTAATATGTATGAATATTAAGAAAGAACTTCTTTCTATAACTAAATATCTCGATGATATATTCAGAATCTTTATGAAACTGGATAGGTAGAGAACTCTGGAGAATCTCTTTAAGAGTGCCGAAGGTGCAAGGCATACGCCGAATCTCTCAGGCAAAAGGACAGAGCAAAGTACGAATGACAATTCATTTATGCGTTTTGTTATTCTATGTCCGTTTTCCAGAGCTGCTTACATAAGCGGCTCATTTTTTATGTTCTGAGCTTTAAAACAAAACATAGAAAACGATATGAGAACATGTATATTAGGAGGTTAAAAATGGACGCACTATTATCTATCGTAAAAACCATTAACGGTTACTTATCTGATTACATTCTAATCATCTTACTTCTGGGAACAGGTATCTTTTTCTCAGTAAAAACAAAATTCGTACAGATCCGCTGCTTTGGTGAAGGTATGCGAAAAGTATTCGGTAAAATTTCCTTAAACGGTGGCAAGCAGGAAGGTGGTTTAAGCTCTTTCCAGGCACTTACTACCGCTATTGCCGCTCAGGTTGGTACAGGTAATATCGTAGGTGCCAGCGGCGCTATTTTAACAGGTGGTCCGGGAGCTATTTTCTGGATGTGGATTATCGCATTCTTCTCTATGGCTACTATTTATGCGGAAGCAGTTCTTGCACAAAAAACAAGAGTTGTGAAAGAAGACGGTTCTGTAGCCGGTGGTCCTGTTTACTATATTATGAAAGCGTTCCCTAACGGATTCGGTAAATTCTTATCCACATTCTTTGCAGTTGCTATTATCCTTGCTCTCGGTTTCATGGGTAGCATGGTTCAGTCCAACTCCATCGGTGAAACATGTAATACTGCTTTCGGTATTCCTACATGGGCTATCGGTTTAATCATTGCTATTGTTGCCGCTATTATTTTCTTAGGTGGTGTACAGCGTATTGCATCTGTTACAGAAAAGTTAGTTCCGATTATGGCTGTTTTATATCTTTTAGGCGGTCTTGCTCTTTTAATTTGCAGAATACAGTATATCCCTGAAACATTTGGTATGATTTTCAAATATGCATTTGCTCCACAGGCAATTATCGGTGGTGGTTTTGGTTATGCTTTAAAGACAGCTATCAGCCAGGGTGCAAAACGTGGTCTCTTCTCTAATGAAGCCGGTATGGGTTCCACACCTCACGCACATGCTCTTGCCAATGTAGAACATCCGCACGACCAGGGTGTTGTAGCTATGATGGGTGTATTTATTGATACATTCGTCGTTCTCAATATGACTGCCCTTATCGTTATTTCTACTTTATATGCCGGCAACGGCATACTTGCCCAGGGTGCTACAGACGGTATTTCCAAGTCCAACATGGTACAGCTTGCTTTTAGTGGTGTATTCGGTTCTACAATCGGTAATGCCTTCGTAGCCATCTGCTTACTGTTCTTTGCTTTCTCTACTATCTTAAGCTGGAACTTCTTTGGCAAACTGAACGTAGATTATTTATTCGGAAAAACAGGCGTTAAAATTTATTCTGTAATCGCTATTTTATTTATCTTTGCCGGCTCTCTTCTTTCCAATGATTTAGTATGGGAGCTTGCAGATATGTTCAATCAGTTAATGGTTATCCCTAACTCCATTGCAATGTTTGCTTTAGCAGGTGTTGTTGTGAAGGTATTTAACGACAGACCAAACAAAAAGTAAAAACAACAAAAAACCGTCTACATAAATTTGTAGACGGTTTTTTATATCGTATTATCATCTTTTTATAAAAGGCATGCTTTCATTAGCTCAACCATATCATAAGTATCATATACCCCGGCAGTTTCCAGTGCTGAATGCATTGCCAGCTGTGGACATCCTACATCTGCCCCGCTAATGGAAACATGGCTGATAGCAATGTTTCCCAGCGTACTTCCACCGGCAATATCTGATTTATTATAATAGCTTTGACACGACAAATCATTTTCTAAGCAAAGATTTTTTATATATGCTGCTGATTTTGCATCCGTTGTATATTTCTGATTTGCCTGGAATTTAAGTACAATTCCGCCATT
The DNA here is from genome assembly GCA_015056725.1 of Lachnospiraceae bacterium. Taxonomy (GTDB): domain Bacteria; phylum Bacillota; class Clostridia; order Lachnospirales; family Lachnospiraceae; genus 1XD8-76. The sequence continues at coordinate 19,451 of SVFS01000036.1, forward strand.
TAATACATTCTTGTTAGTCGGATCATTCTTCTCCGGATGATTTGGGTGCAGAGCATGGGAATTGTCTGCTGAAAGCAAAAAGCTCTTTGCAAGTATAGATTGATATTCCTGCTCATTAAGTCCTTGTGTTTCTTTTATCCGAAGAAGTACACTCTCAAGAAATGTGGAATCCGCTCCCTGCATGCTGCAGCTTCCTACTTCTTCATTATCAAATATCGCTATCATCTGGCAGCTTTTTGTTTCCGTCTTTGTACTTTCATCGCAAAACGCTTTCATTGTTGCAAATACGCACTGCTGATCGTCTAATCGCGGTGCTGCCACAAATTCATTCTCCGCTCCGAACAGCATTCCTTTATCACGATTGTAAAGATATAAATCCATACTAAGAATATCATCTACCGCGACACCAATCTGTTCTGCAATGATATCTTTTAATTTTAATTCCGAAATTTCTTTTGTAAAAAGAGGAAGCATATCCGTTTGCGGATTGTACTCCATTCCTTTATTAATATCCCGATTCATATGAATTGCAAGATTTGGAATTACAAGCAACGTCCTATCAATATTTACCAATTTGCATGCAATACCCTCTGCATTTCCTTTTTCTTTCGTTGTCTGCTCCTTCACAAATACTCTTCCGGCTACAGATAAGCCTCTGTCAAGCCATGTAGACATAATCATACCGCCATATTTTTCTACGTTCAGCTTTACATATCCCTCTGTTTTCATTTCCGGATTTTCTTTGATTTTAAAGCTTGGCGAATCGCTATGTGCCGCAATTATTTTTATACCATTTTGTACATTTTCTATGCCACGAAAGGCAATCAGAGAAGCATCATTGCGAATCACATAATAAGCCGTTCCTGCTTCTAAGTCCCAGCATTCCTTTTCTGATAACTGCACAAAGCCGTTCTTTTCCAATTCATTCTTCACATTTTCTATTACATGATATGCACAAGGATTTTTATCAATAAATTCCAGCATTTCCTGTGCCAGTACTTGTTGCTTATTCATATATTCCTCTTTTCCATTCTCTCTGTCTATTTTCTTCTGTCTCTCCGATATACATATCCTTTATATGAGTCACCAAAACTTATACTACATCGGCAAGAAAAATCCTACGATTGGTATTGTGACAACTGACAGCAGTGTCGTAAAGATACCACCCTTTGTTGCTTCCACGTCATCTGCTCCGCACTGCTTGGAAATCATAACAATCATGGAGCCCACCGGCATAGAAAGCATCAATATAAATACGCCCAGCATGGTTGGATTCCAATCCCTTACACCCGGAATATTTCGAATCGCAATCGCCGCAGCAATCGGAATTACTAACATCTTAATTGCCATAAACAAATAGATTTTGATATCGGTAAAAAATTCCTTCTTTCCATTCTGTACGAAAGATGCTCCGATAAGAAACATGGAAAACGGTACAACAGAATTACCAACATAGCTAAAGAAGGAGCCTACACTATCAGGGAATGTCCAGCCTGTCAGATAAATAAATAACGTTACAAAGCAGGCAATAAACCCCGGATTTGCAAAATTTTTCAAGCTAAAGCTATGCTTTTCACCTTCTGCTCCTCCATTATTGGAAGCCACATAAAATGCATAACTGTATAAAAGTGTATTATACGCAATGTTATAGAAAATAATGTATAGCATTGCACCTGTTCCATAAATACTTGTAATAACCGGAATTCCCATAAAACCAATGTTAGAAAAAATAAGCATCAACTGATATACATTTGATGCGCTTTTCTTCACACGCAGCAATTTGACTATTGGCTTACTAATCAGAATCAATAATACGAAATATACCAATACCAAAATTATATTCTGTACAATCGATGTAGCATCCGGTTTTGCATCCTTCCCCATAATTCCGCTAATCATCAAGCAAGGATTCAAAATATTCACAACTATACTGGATAGTTTTCCATAAGTATGATCATCAATCCACTTTACTTTGCACGCAATAATACCAAGTATCATCATACAAAGTAATACTAACATTTGTTGGACAATTACAAAAATATCCATATACCCTCCGTCGCACGTATAATTTTATTTCTTACTTTACATATTGTAATACTTTTTCAAAAAAATATCAGCATCTCTTTTTATGAGATGCTGACATCTTAATCCTTTCCATGTCGCATTGTCCTGTTTTTCTTATTTTTGTGCCTGTTTTATACGTTACGTACATTCCCTGCTTTATCTGCGGGCAATACGCTTAAAAATTAGTAGCTTCCCTGAAAAATCTGGGCAATCGGTGAATCTTCAGACAAGATAATCGTCTTATTATCTCCTGACATACTTCCCTTTAAAGCATCTAATGCACGTACGAATGAGTAAAAATCACTCTTATTTTCATCTGCATATGCATCAGACAGTATTCTCATGTATTCTGCTTCACCTTCTGCAATAATCGCTTCTGCCTTTGCATCTGCATTAGAAAGCATAATTGCAACTTCCTTGTCCGTTGTGTTTTCGATAATCTGTGCCTGAGACTGACCTTCTGCCGTGTACTGTGCCGCGATATTTTCACGTTCAGAAATCATTCGTGTATATACAGCCTGTTTATTATCATCCGGTAAATCCAGTTTCTTTACATCTACGGTAATGATTTGAATACCATACTGGCTTTCCACATTATTAATCTGGGCCATAATGTTTTCTGTCAATGACGCAATTTCTATTACACCATCTTCATCTTCTACAATGATATCATTGCTTTCCACATCCGATATTTCCTCTGCCGCAGTAACCGTCATTTTGCCGTCACGGCTCATGATAACCTCATCCTGCTTCATATTGGATATCGTATTTTTTGCCGCATTATACACGATAGAATCAATACGTCCTTCTGCATTTCCAATCGAGCCACCAAGGGTCTGCGCAAATTTGAGTGGATCTGTTACTTTCCAAAGTACATAACTATCGATTATCATTGTTTTTTTATCACTTGTAATAACATCACTTGGTGGAAGGTCATACAACTGAATTTCTTTCGGAATGGTATCTACCGTCTGTACAAATGGGATTTTCAAGCTGAATCCCGGCTCTGTCACTACCATCTGCACCTTACCGAACTGACGAATCAATTTATATTCATTCTGATAAGTAATTACCGAGCTTGCCGAGCCGACTATAACAGCCACAATTGCAAGAAGTACAATAAGCGAACCGCCTACCTTTTTACTCTTATTTTCTTTTTTAGGAGTTCCATCAGCATTAAATCTTTCCATTATTCGCTTACCTCCTCTCCTGCATCTTCAACCGGCTGAGCAGCTGTAGACTGATTGATAGAGCCACTCACAAAGCTGTCCAGCGGAAGAATCGTTTCTGTATTTCCGTCAGAGCTTTCAATCACTACCTTCAAGCCCGGAAGCACATCTTCCATGGTTTCATAGAACATACGCTTTTTCGTTACTGCCGGATATTTTACATATTCCTCATACATCGAATTGAATCTGGCAACCTGTCCGTTTGCCTCATTGATTCGTTCCTGCTTTTCTGCCTCTGCTGCCTGCACTATTCTGTCTGCCTGTGCTTTTGCATTCGGAATCTGTTCATTACGGTATTTATTTGCATTATTAACTGCTGTCTCTTTTCCCTGCTTAGCTGTTTCAACTTCTTTGAACGCTGCACTTACTTCCGTTGTCGGTGGTTCTGCATCCTGAATCGTAATATTAACAAGCTGAATACCAATATCATATACATCCAGCTTGTCTAAAATCATCTGCTTGATATTTGCCTGAATTTCATTCTTGCCGGTTGTAAGTACGCTGTCTACGCCATAAGAACCAATTGTCGTACGAATACAGTTTTGCGCAATATTTTCCAAAATTTCTCGTGGATTTTCGGATGCATACAATGCTTTTACCGGATCTGTCACGCGATACTCCGCATAAAAATCAACGTGAATAAAGTTATAATCGTTAGTAATCATCATACCATCTTCTGTATCCACTTCAATGCTTTCTCCTTCTGCACTATCAGAAGCCGTATAACCGATTTCAAATCCCTGAATCGTTGTATTTACTTTTGTAACTGTCTGTGCAAATGGCACTTTAAAATGAAGTCCCGGTGAAGTAACCGCCTTTGGCGAGCCAAAAGTACAAACTACCGCCTGCTCTTCTTCACGAATGGTATAAAAGGAATTCCCTACTACGAAAACTGCTATTGCTACAAGCAAAAGAGCTTTTAGTGCTGTAGCTACTCCTTTTACCGCATCTGCTCCGGAAATATCTTCGCGCTGCTGCGAATTTCTAGGTGTTTTTCCGAACATATTTTTCCTCCCTTTTTATTAGGCAAACCTCTTCGATTTCCTTTTATTTCTATTATCTTCTATGTATAATTTACAAAATTACTAAGCTGTATCTTACCACATAATAAAGGCGTATGAATAGTCATACGCCCCAATTATAAGCAATATTTAATGTTTTCTTTATGTAAATTTAATTCATTGCCTTATTCATCAAATTATACTTCAAAAGTTTCTTCCGGCTGAGCAGGTGCTACATATGTCTGACCTTTAATATCAAGATAGAAGTTTGCGATTGTTGTGCTTACATATGGTACTACATAAATAGATGCGATACCACAAGTAACTGCTGTCAATAAGAACCATGGAATAAAGGATAAGCATAACATAAATAATTCCATTTTGTGACCATTCATTAATTCTTTACTTGCATCAATTGCTTCTTTACCGGACATTTCCGGATTTTCAGCTAAAATATAGAAAGACATAGAATAGCTAAAAGATTTAACAATACCAGGAATTACAAATAATAAAGACCATAATGCAATAAAAATAGACTGTAACCAGTAGCATGCTACTGCATCCCAGAATCTCTGGAAACCACCAAATAACTGTGCTCCGATATCAATCTTTTCACCTCTGAGTACTGTATAAACAACATATACCATACCAAGTGCAAATGGACCACCTAAGAAAATACTACCAATACTTCCTACTACCGGGATAGCAGCACATACACCTGTAATTGCAGTAACAATAAGTGTACATACAAAGTACATACCAATATTTCCCTTAATCGCCTCTTTGGCTCTTGCTTTCAATTCTCCTCTTGTTGCATTCATTTTTTATTCCTCCTTTTGCTACATGATTGTATTCATAAATTATTATGTA
>SVFS01000037.1 GCA_015056725.1 Lachnospiraceae bacterium
TAGGCTTAAGGTGTAAGTGCAGTAATGTATTAAGCTGATAAGTACTAATAGGTCGAAGGCTTATCCTGAAAAGGCTTAGAGATAGGAAATAGGATGTAATCAGTGTTCGGTTTTGAAGGTATGATAAATGTACTTTCTGATAAAATGGCCCAGTGGCTCAGTTGGTTAGAGCGCCGCCCTGTCACGGCGGAGGTCGTCGGTTCGAGTCCGATCTGGGTCGTTTTTTATTGTCTGAATTATGGGATCTTAGCTCAGCTGGGAGAGCATCTGCCTTACAAGCAGGGGGTCACAGGTTCGAGCCCTGTAGGTCCCATTTAGATATATAAAAAAATAGTTTAATATATGCCGATATGGCTCAATTGGCAGAGCAGCTGATTTGTAATCAGCAGGTTAACGGTTCGAGTCCGTTTATCGGCTTAGATATTTTATATCTATGGACGGATTCCCGAGTGGCCAAAGGGGACAGACTGTAAATCTGCTGCAAATTGCTTCGGTGGTTCGAATCCACCTCCGTCCATTAGGCATACGCCACTTAATTTAATATCGCGGGGTGGAGCAGTCTGGAAGCTCGTCGGGCTCATAACCCGAAGGTCATAGGTTCAAATCCTATCCCCGCTACTAAGGCATAAGCCTGAAATGCCCAGATAGCTCAGTTGGTAGAGCAGAGGACTGAAAATCCTCGTGTCGCTGGTTCGATTCCGGCTCTGGGCATTTATAATTTGTATAAGCAAATTATAAGGTCTAAATATTTTATATGGGCTACTAGCTCAGGTGGTAGAGCACTTGACTTTTAATCAAGTTGTCCGGGGTTCGAGTCCCCGGTGGCTCAGGAAGAAATAAGACCGAAAACGTTGAAAGTACAGCGTTTTCGGTCTTTTTCATTGTTTTACTATAAAAGATTTTAAACAAAAGTAATAACTTGTTAAAGTGTCATTTTTGTATCAATGTGTCTTTTTCGTGTCACTATAATGCGAGTGCTTTTGTGATTGTTTCGATTGGTTTTATCTTTCCTTCAATTTCATGATTATATACTTCTAATACCATCTTTTCAGAATCTCCCAGCAGCTCAGCAATCTTTTTAATTGAGATCGCTGGAAATTGTTTACAGAGACTAGCACAGTAATTATGTCGGAATATGTGAGATGTAAGTCCAGTAATAGTTTCTTTACATTCTGCTTGCATGGCCTTGATAATTCTACGCCACATCTTATCAAAAGAAGATTTGGAAATATAGGTAGTATTTGCTCCGGGAAAAAGATATGTGCCTTTAAGTGATTTCACGTATTCTTCAATGAAGGGAAAGGTTGCATCTGGAATAGGAACTATCCGATGAACATAATTTTTTGTATCTTTTAGGACAGGATTATTTTCATCAAATGCAATTGCCTTGTTTATGGAGATTTCTTTTCTTTCTAGAGAAATATCAAAACGTGATAATGCAATGGCTTCACCGCGACGTAGACCACATCCAAATATAATGAAAACATAAGCCTTATCCATAGGCTCGAAATTTGCTTTTGAAAGAGCTTTTTTTTCATAATCATGTAGTGGACGCTTTTCAGGTGCCTTATATTTGATTTTAGGAGCATCTTCAAAGATTTCATCATATACAGAAGCCGGAAGAAGTTTATCGCGAATAGCAGACTTTATAATTTGCTTAAAAGTCATATCTGCTATTTGTTTTGAACGTGTACCAGAAATACTGTTTATAGTGGTTATATAATGACTTCTGTTTGTATCGCCTATCGCTTGCGTGAGTAGCTTAAAATGCTTGTTAATTGTATTTAGGTACATATTCTTACCATTTAGCTCTAAAGAGCTTTTATAGGTCAAATACCAAGCTTTTGAATATTCAATAAAGGAAGCATCTGTTTTCCGGACATATTGTCGTTCTTTAATAGCATTATTATGTTCATTTACTTTCTCTTCTAAATCTTTGCTAGATTTCTTGCTACGGAGAGTAATATAGTTTTTTTTGCCACCTTCAGAGTATGTACCATCCCATACACGAGTTTGAAAGTATCCGTTGCTTTGCTTCGTGTACTTTGCTTTTGCCATGTTATATCATCCTTTCTTTGTAAAAATGGGCACAAAAATAGCGTGCTTGATTGAAAACAGCCACGCCAGATGATATAATATATGTGTTCTTTAATATTCTGGTTGGCATGTTTCCAATCGGTATTCCGTTCTGGTGTTGCAGCATCAGAACGGTTTTTTATTATAGAGTTAGTAACAACGTTTACAAGAAGTGTATCCTTCGCATAATGCACTTTCAAGAGTGATTCGCTTAGCATTTATCATTCCGCTACAGTGAGGATCAGAATGGTATTTTTTATTACGGGAAGAAATCCATACAACTTTTTCAGATTTAATATCTAAATTTAGAATTTGTCCTAAATATGTAACATCTTCTGGATAAGAAGAACAGTGTCGATTTACTTCAGTATTTAAAGCTTTTGCCAAGCGCAAATAAGGAGCTTGATATTTGAACATTTGTAAAAGATCAAGTAATAAACCAAAACCAGAAAATTCTCGTTCGTCTTCATGTGTAAAGAAATTATTTATACGATGTGGGTATTGGCATATATGATTGTAAGTGCGTCCGCCATGTGCGGCAATATTTCTGTATTCTAGACAAATAGATAAAGTATCCATTAGAAGAATACGGGCTGATTCGTCAGATATATCTAAAGTTTCAAAATTATAAAGCTTGTGAATCATTTCGTTTTTATTTGCAGGTTTGAACTGATCAATAAAGTTTACAATTGTGCTAAAATAAATACTTTTGAATAATATCCAAGGCGGAACGATACCATGTTCTGTTTTATAATGATAAATAGGATTTTTATCTGTATTTAAGGTGTTACGCATTACCTCTAATATACCAGCTAATGTAAAACGATATTTACGTTTGCGTTTATTACTGTAATGCCTGAACTGTAAGTAATCATCGGGATGGGTACCGAAAGACTTTGCAACAATATCAGCAGCAACTTCTTTAATATGTTCTTCTAAATCTATCATAGAAGCCATAACAGCATTTCGCAAATTTTTGTCCAAGAGGTATAAAGAATATATTTGTTCAAAAGTTACACCTGAGCGGTACACCTTTTTTCCATCACTAATAATTGTATAAGGTTCGCGATAACTTTTAATCAAGTTAGAGTAACCAAATAAGTCAAGCAATTCTTTTGCTTTTTGTTCATTTGTAATTATTAAGTTTTGTTTTTTCAATTTTTCGATTTGTTCTTCAGCGGTAGCATAAGTAATATCTTCCATATAATTTCTCCTTAATGCAAAAAGAGCCCTGGAATACAATTCCAAGACTCAATTCACGACCGCACAGCAGTCATTCGCTAATACTAGCATTATAAGTATATACGAGAGCCTTGTCAAGTATGTATAAAAAATTAGTAATCTATTGGTAAATAGTTCTATGTAAATCTGATTATTCATCTAAGTAGCATGTAGAACATGGACGATAACCAAGTGATCTTGCATGATCAAGGGAAGTAATCTGAGTAAAAGAGTCTTGTATATAATGACAATCCGCTTTATGATAACATTCACCATTAGGAGTGTGTATAGCAACATTATTGTGATACCAACGTATTTTTTTCGACAGTTCATCATTGAGTTGTTGTACATCATTTAAAGATGATTCCAAAGAATGAATATTATCTGAGGACTTTTCTTTTAGCGCTCCGAATGCTATAGCGAAAATAATGGCAATAAGAGTAATAACTATAGCGTATGCTTTAAAAAGAAATTTCCTATCAAGGATTAAGTTCTTATGTCCACAACGAGGACATGTGAAATCGGTATCTAATAATTCACCGCAGTATTTACAATATTTTGGATGTCTAATTTTCATAGTATTTTCCCCTACTCATTAAAAAAACGATAAACGACCAACGGATTAAACCGGATTATGTAATTATCAACGATAACGCAGTATCCGTGTTTGCGTTCTAACTCTAAAATTCCATTCAAAAGGAATTCTTCTGTAACATTTAGATGTTCTGCAAGCTCGAATTTGTTAGAACATCCATTTTCATAAGCATCTATGATACCATCTAAAGTAATAACTTTTCGATATGCCCAGCTCTGGGCAAGAGCTTCCTGTTTACAATTATTTTTATCAGAAAGATTAAGAATATCACCAACAGAAGTATAGTAATGTCCTAGTTCTTCTGCCAGAACACATTTCTTTTCGCTGGAAGTGGCTAAATCTTTCCGAATTGCAATACGTCTTCCTTTGATACGGCCATCATAAGCCCGAAGGGGCTTTTCTTTTGTAATAAGATTATTTTCATCTGCTTCTATAAGCAAATCTTCATAAGTCAAAAAAATCACTTCTTTCGTATGTGTATAGGTTAGAAATTCTCATCGTCCATAATATCTTCATCATGTTTCACATCATCAGCTGTAGGCTGGATGTCTGTACGTGCATGTGCAGCGTTTGGGAAAGGATTATTCTGACAAAATTCATACCACTGTTTTAGCATGTCAAAGTGATTAGTATTTACTTTTTCTGTAGGTAAATCAGTAGTAGTTTCTTTTGGTGATGTAAAAGAATGTATACTTTCCTCTTGCTCATGTGGAGCGAATAAATCAAATAAAGTTGGTTGTGTCTTTTCCCAAAAAGCCTCTGCTTTACATCGACTGTATTCATTTTCGAGCAATTGATTTACATTATTTTTTCCGAAAGAGTCAAGTTCGCGATATTTATGAATTATTTCAAATTCAGATGAATTAACCGAAATAGGAAATTCAGTTTTTTGAGGGTCTTTCATATCGCCATCATCAATTAAAAAATCAGTAGATACATATAAATAGTTAGCAATTTCTTTTAGTCTGTTTGCCGGGAAAACCCCTTTCTTTAATTGTCCAATATATCCATTTGAATAACCTAAATCACGCTCAAGTTTTGATATGGGGATTTTACGCTCTTTACATATTTTTCTTACTTTTTCAACGCTATTCATAGTTCACCTCAAACAAAATAGAGAAAACTCTAAAAATATTATTGACAAAATAGAGAATAGCCTATATTATTAGGTTATGATTTAGAGAAAAACCTAAAAAGAAAAGGAAAATACTCTATTTTGTGTCTCTGGTAATTCACATATTAGATTATTCTCTAAAATATGTCAATGGTTTTCTCTAAATCATCATGAGAAAGGAGAAAATAATATGATTTTCCAAAACATTAAAGAAATTGGCAAAAAAAAAGGAATGTCCATTTCGGCAATTGAGAAAAAAGCAAAATTGGGGAATGGAACTATTAGCGGTTGGAAAAATTCAAGTCCCACAGTAGAAAAACTAGGTGCCGTAGCTAAAGTACTGGGTACAACAGTAGATGAACTGATAAAAGGAGAAACCGAATGAACGCACCAAGACCAAATAGCAGAGAATAATCCATGTGAAAAAGAGAAGGAGTAACAAGATGGAATATCCAAAACCAATTATGAAAATTACAGAGCTGGAAAAGCTTGGATATAGCAGAGAGTTTTTACTCAATGCTTTTTACGATAAGAATCAGACATTTGCGTGGAAGATTAACCCAACAGCGAAAAACAGCTTGATACTGTTCGAAACAGCAGGATTAGAAGAATATCGTTTAAAAACTATCGCTCTGCAGAAGCAGATGCGACAGAGATTAGCGAGGGTGATGTGATGGCTAAGAGATTTATAGTAGGAATGCTGTTAGGACTTCCAATAAGTCTGGTCGTGACATCACATCATTACACAGCACCAAGAGTGCAGGCATACGATATGACGAAGCATGAGGTAGTGAAAGTCGTAGAAGCTGCACCGGAGCCAATCGATTATAGCTGGTGTGTAGATACACCGAAAGATATTGAAGCAGAGATGGCAGCAGATGCAATGGAACTGTTGGCATGTGTGGTAGAAGCAGAAGCCGGTATAGAAGATGAACTGGGGAAGAGACTTGTAGTAGATACGGTCCTTAACCGTGTGGATTCAGACGAATTCCCGGACAGCATATACGACGTGATTATGCAGCAGAACGCATTTGAGACGATTACGAACGGACGGGCTTATGAAGTAACACCGACAGAAGAAACGTACCGGGTGGTACGTGAAGAACTGAAGCATAGAACAAATTATGATGTTCTGTATTTCTGTTATACAGGCTATTCGAGATATGGAACACCGCTCTTTAAAGAAGGGAGACACTACTTCAATGGGTAGCGTATATGATGAAGCAAAATATATGGCCAGAATGTTTCGTACGGCATATAAAGATAGGAATTATAGAGCAGCTTATAACTGGTACCGGAAAGTGGTAGATTTAACGACTGGTGCACCGGAAGAGCAGAAACTGACGCAGGAACAGAGAAACGAAATTTATGGAGTGCGTGGAGAACGAGGAGTGATTCTCCAGGAAGGACTGTTTTCAGAAGAAATGGTCATGACAGCAACGGAGATGGTTTTATTCGGAAAGAAGGTACAGAAATATGGAAGCAGTAGTAGGAATTGAAAATAAAAGTGGTTTGTTATTTCCAAAGCCGGTATTAGAGAAAAAGAAACCGAAGGGACTTATGCGGAAGAAGTAACCAGTACGGACTGAATACGTTGGAAGAACATCATGTGTTTGAGGGAAATGGAAGACGCGAACAGTCAGAAGCATATGGACTGAAAGTATATCTGTGTGGGATTGACTGTCATAGAGAAGGAGAAAATTCTGTACAGAAAAACAAAAAGCAGGATACAAGACTGAAAGTGTATGCACAGATGGTATTCGAGAAAACACATACCAGAGAGGAATTTAGGAGAATTTTCGGAAAAAGTTACATTATGGAGTAAGACATGAGTGTATTTGGGGAACAGGACATTATATGTCCGTATTACATAAAGCAAAATCAAGTAAACATCACATGTGAAGGGATGCTGCCGGATAGCAACATCTTTAGTGAAGTGCATTTTGAAAGCCAGCGAGAAAAGAAAAAGCATATTCAGAGTTTTTGTAATACACACACATATAGAACCTGTCCATGTGCACAGGGAATCGAGAGGAAATACAAATGAGATTATTTGAGAAAAAAGTAAGCAGAAAAAAATATGAACAGCTTCAGAGAAAAGAATACGCTGCGAAGCATTTGGCAGATACACTTGCAAAAGTAAATAATGCAAATGAAGGAAGATTAAGAGCTGCAGAAAAATATATCGGATTCTTGGCCATGAAAGGTGGAATTACAACAATTCATCCAGAAGAGTTAAAGGAATTCTGCAAACAGAAGGACGTGAAGTATTATCTGGATGAAGAGGGGGTTTTACGTATTGAAGTGACAGAAAAAGCAAAAAAGTAACAGGAAAATAATGCCTGTTTTTTTTGCACCCAAAATCCAAAAAATGGCGAAAAAGCCATTTTTAAAAGCTCGGTAAAAGTATTATCTATTGGGAGAAATAGTATGGCATACATGTTAAGCGTATGTGTGGCCGGTGGGACAGTAGAAATGAAGAAGTACCATACCGGACGAGCATATGCAAAAGGGGAAAAGCGGAAGGCTAAGATAAAACCATCCAAAGAAGCACAGAAAGAATTAAATTACCGGAATGCAGAAGATACGCTCCGTCGGCTTATGAATCACAATTTTGTAAACGGAGATCACTATCTGACACTTGACTTCCGGAAAGAGGAACGTCCGGAGAGTGTAAAAGAGCTTCAGCTGATAGCTGCAGATTTTGTAAAAAAGTGCAGAGTCAGATTGAAGAAAGCAGGAGTAGAGATGAAATACATCTACTGTATGGAGCGTGGCAGCAAGGGAGCGTGTCACCTTCATATGGTGGTAAATGACGGATTACGTGCAAAGGATTACCAGGAACTGTGGAAGTATGGAGCAGTTCATTTGGATCCACTTAATACATATCCGGATTTTGGAAGACTGGCCAGTTACTTCATCAAGTACGCAAGGAAGACAGAAAGTGCAGAAGCTTCTCTCGGTAAGAAGTGGTACGCATCAAGGAATCTGGATAAACCGGTAGTAGAAAAAATGAGAATATCTGCTAACACCTTCCGGAATGAGCCAATGAAAGTGGACGGATACGAAGTTTGTAAAGAAACAGAACGAATGGGTATCGGCTCATTCGATGGATATGAATATTACTCAGTAAGACTCTATGTAAAGGACGGTAAGAAAGTAAATGAAACAAGTAAATGTATACTTACAAAGCTCCGTCAAAGGTCCGCACAGGAGAGATGGAGCAGGCGGATACGTGCTGGAGACGCACATAAGAGGAGAACCGAGGACGGTAAGCGGTTTGATGACTCTTAAAGAAGTAACAGAGAACCGGGCAGAACTTTTACTGATGGCAGCAGCCCTTAGAAGAGTAAAAAGTCCATGTGAGATTGTCATATACACTTCCTGCAAGAATGTGGCATATGCAATCACACACGGATGGTTAAAGAAGTGGAAAGAGAACGGGTACCGAACAGCCAAAGACCAGAAAATAAAGAACAAAGAAGAGTGGCAGGAGATAGAACAGCTGCTGAGAGGAAATGCAGTAACCGTAATTCTTCAGGAAAACCACACCTACACAAGTTGGATAGAAACAGAAGTAAAAAGAAAGGTTGGATAACATGGAAAAAGAACAGAGCATAGGTAGATGTCATTACTGTGGCCAGACACAGCTAATCGAAAGTGAAAAAGAACTTCCAGATGATGTAAAGGACGAAATCGCAACAGGAAAGTGTAATTGCAAAGAAGCGAAAGAAGCTAATAAGAACAAAAAGGCAAGAGAAAAAGCGGAAGTAAACATTGAAAGAATGTTTGGTGCGGTGTATGGAAATACCGCGACGATTTTGAAAAAGGCGTTAAAACCGATACAGGATGGAGAAATCGATAAAATAACGATTGTTACATCAGACGGAGTACGTGGAGTTGTAACAATGACAGAGAAAGGTGGTCTGAAGACAGAGAGAATTGAAACGACCAAACAGTCCGTAGAGGTCTAAGCGCAAGTGGTACCTCTAGCCATAAGCGTATAGATAGAGGTTGAAACACCAGGGGAAACCCAAAAGAAACTTGTCGTGTTATATGTCACGTTGCCATCTGAGTGTGGAGGGTGGTTTTTCCACCCTCTAAAACTCCTAAAAACGTGATAAAGACTAAATGAGGAAGAAAATGGGAGCAAGTAACAGATATATATTAAGGGACATAGAAGGAACGGAACTTTTTCGGGGAACAAAGAAAGAATTATTGGATAAATATGACATTCCATATTCATTGAGTCTGAGCGTATATGTAAGAGAAGCAATAGTATATGACGGAAAATATAGATTTGAAGTGGAAAACCATATTCCGGAAATGGATAACTGGGCAAAAGAATGGGATGAAACAAGGTTAATGCTAAGGAGAAAATGCGGATATGAGTGATGATGAGATTAGAACATTGTATAAAAAGACATATGGCAATCTGCAGAAAATGAAAGAAGCAACCGGATATAACGAGCTGGAGCTAAGAAGACGTTTGTATGATTTGAATATCAAGAGTTTCAAGCAAAGCAGACGCGGTGATATCGTAGACATGCTTCAAAAAGGATATAGCAAAGAAGAAATCATGGAGACATTAGATGTTTCTATGCCATATGTGAATAATGTTATGCGTGATTTGAGACTGGAGAAGAGTCTGCAGGAGCAGGAACAGAAAATACGCGTACAGATAGTGAAAAGAAAGAAGCCGGTAGCATATCCTATCATGATACGTGGGCGTCGGTACTTAGATGTAACAGAAGAATTCATGGAAAAAATAAGTTTGGAATACAGAAACATAGTGATGCACGAAAACATGTGTGTATAAATGGCAGCAGTCCAGAAAGGAACAATATGATCGTAAATGTAAGTATTAATAAAATATATCCGCATCCGGATAATCCAAGAAAAGATGTGGGAGATGTAACAGAATTATCGGAGTCCATTAAAAAGAATGGTATAATGCAGAATTTAACAATCATTCCGGAGTGTGCCTTGACGGAAGATGTGGAGAATCAGCCAAAGGCAACAGAAGTAAATTTGAATGGTAAATTTTATGCACTCATTGGTCACAGAAGATTAGCAGGTGCAAAACTGGCAGAACTTACAGAAGTACCTTGTCAGATACGAAGCAAGATATCCAAGCGAGAGCAGGTATCTATCATGTTGGAAGAAAATATGCAGCGTAATGATTTAACCATCTATGAACAGGCGCAGGGCTTCCAGATGATGCTTGATCTGGGAGAAACAGCTGATACCATCGCTGAGAAGACCGGATTTAGTAAAAGTACGATATATCACCGGCTGAACATTGCGAAGCTTGATGAGAAAGTTTTAAAGAAAAAGAATGATGATGATAGTTTCCAGCTGTCATTAAAAGATTTATATGCCTTAGAGCAGATAGAAGATATCAAAGTAAGAAATAAAATCTTGAAAGAAGCGGACGATTCCAAAAATCTCAAATGGAGAGCAGAGCAGGCAGTCAGAGATATTAAGAGAGAAAAACGAAAAAAGGAGATTATTGCATTCCTGAAGGAAAAAGGGGTACAGCCATTTCCAAAGAAAGAGAGCCGGTATAACGGAAAGTGGGAACAGATAAAATATTTTACATTGGACGGAAATGAAAAACTCACTTTAAAGAAATTGGATGATTTATACTACGAGGATTCTTATGGATGGATATATGTGCTTCATAAAAAGAAAGTAGAAAAGAAAAAACTGACACCGGAAGAACAGCGCAGAGCAGAACGAGAAAAAGAGATTAAACAGCTGAAAGCACAAATCAAACAGATGGCAGCAGTCAGAAAAGATTTTGCTAAGAGTGTAGCCAATGGAAAAATCGAAATGCTGAAGACAAAGGAAATACTTGAATCCATATGGGATGTGATTTTAAGTACAGGATATGGAACTGGCTACAACAATGTAGCAGCTGTATATCTGGATTTCAACTACTGGGGACATAGCGAAGAAGAACACAAGCAGGCATACAAAAAAGCATGTGCCTTATCTGCAGAACAGACAATGCTCATTGCTATGCTGCTTGTTGATTTGGATTTGGTACAGTACAACAATACGTACAACAAAGAACGTGGAAAAATCATGGTAAAGATGTACAAGATACTGGAACAGTACGGATTACGGCTGGAAGATGAAGAAAAGCAGATCATAGAAGGGACACATGAGAAGTATGAGAAAGAAAAATAGCAAATTCAAAGGTATATACATAAGTGGTCCCATGTCGGGTGTACCGGCATGGGAGAAGGTAGACAGTTTTATGAGAGCAGAGATGCATCTAAAAGAAATGTTTCCGGATACGAGAATTATCAATCCAATTCATTTAAACGGATTTGGTAAAAATTTGACGTATGAAGAATATATGGAGATTGATTTGATGCTAATTGATAACTGCGATGCAATCTACATGCTGAAAGGATGGCAGCAGTCACTAGGATGTAATCGGGAATATGGTTATGCAACTGCAAAAGATATGATAGTGCTAGAACAGGAGAAGGGGATATGAGAAGGTGTAAGAACGAAAAAAAAGTTGCAAAAGTGATTACGTTCAAATATACAGAAAATTCTTTTCAGATGTCACAAGATGTAAAGGTCAGAATGAGTTTTCATGACAGATTGAAATTTCTGATATATGGAGAAAAATGCATTTTAAGGGTTTCTAACGGAGATATATATAACAATAGTTTTTGTGAGTACCAGTATTGTGAAACATCTTTTACTGGGTGGCCATATTTTTTAACTAGTTGTGGATATAAACACGAAGGGATTTTGAGTGGCAAACCATACTGCCCGATATGTGGAAAAAGAATAAAGGTTGTTGGAATAAAAGAGGAGTGAGATGATATGGAACGATTAACAGCAAGAGAAAAAGGGATAGCATATTATCCACATTGCTTCCGAGAAGATACATGCGGTGGCATGGGACCGGATACAACATGTGAAGGTTGTGAATTTTCTATATCGGTATGTGAAAGATTAGCATCCTACGAAGATATAGGACTTACACCAGAACAACTCCGGGAAGTAGACAGTCTATACCAAGAAAAATGTGAGGAAGTGGCCAAGCTGAAAGAACAGTTGGCAGCAGTACAAAAAGAGTCGGTAACGTATGAAGAAAATGAAATACTTAACAACGATTTTTGCGAGTGGAAACTTGTGGACACATCGAAAGACAAAATGCCATATATAAAATATGAGACAAATTGTGGGTTTAAATATGTTGGAATTTGGTGTAGAGAACCTTTCTGTCCTCGTTGTGGAAAGAAAATAAAGATGGTGAAGTAATGAAAGAATTTATAGAAAAGTTGATTGGTAGGTTGGAAGAAAAGATAGACGGAAATAAAAAGTATACATCAACTCCATTAGGGAATGATGCTAAAAACCAAATTATAGGTATGAAAAAGGCAATAGAAATCGTCAACCAACTTGCAGAGGAATATAACAATGGGTGGATACTGACTGAAGAGAGCCTTCCGGATAACAATAGATGTGTGTTGATAAAAGCAGAAAGCACAACGATAGCTGGCGGAACAATAATAGCAGTTGGAGCGTGCCATAATGGTTTTTGGTTTGTACAAAGTGGATTAGATACACTTAGCTTTCCATGTAATGGGTATAAGGTTGTTAAGTGGCGAGAACTACCGAAGGAGTAAGGATGAAACAGTATTGTAGATATTGCTGTTACTTGGTTGTAGGTGATGCAAATTACTGTACCAAGCAAGCACGAACGATGAGCGATGCTTCAGCCAAAGCAGTAAATCGCTGTAGTGACTTTGCATTCAATCCAATGGATGCATTCTTGGAGAATGAAAAAGGATATACACCCAGGAAACCAAAACAACCGAAGAAAGAACAATGTGATGGACAAATGAGTTTGTTTTAGTGGAGAAAACATGGACCAGATAGAAAGAACAGTAGAAAACATTAAAAAGAAGACCGGCTTTGATGAATATGTAATAGGCTGCAGCTTAACGAATTACAATAATCAAAGGGTTTGTGAAAGATTTAGAAACAGCGGATGCGGTCAGCTGGTGATGTGCCAGCTGATCAGAAGAATAGAAGGGATAAACCGATGAAAAAAATATTTATAAGTCAACCGATGAAAGGATTAACCAATGAAGAAATAAAGTACAGAAGAATGGAAGCAATAAAGTGGCTTGAAAAGTTTATGCGTGGAGAAGAGTTTGAAATAATTGATAGTTTTTTTGAAGATGCTCCGGTAGATGCAAAGCCACTATGGTATTTAGGAGAATCGTTAAAAAAGTTGTCTACAGCTGATTATGCGTTATTTTTACAGGGCTGGGATAAAGCCAGAGGATGTAAAATTGAAAATACATGTGCACAAGAGTATGGTATTCAAACGATTTATGAGAATAGGGAGTTGTCAAAGAAGTATTACGTAAATGCAGAAGGTGAAGTTATTACATATATCGTAGAACCATGGGGAGTGAATAAAATGCATTTGATAATGGAATCAGATCCAACACAAGTTGCAGAATTTACGCATGAAGAATTAGCATCTTTAAGAAATATGTATGACAGTAAAGAGAATGCAGAGATAAGGGCAGCAGAAATAAAAAGAAAAGCATGGTGCCCATAATATATAGCGACTCAGAGGTTTTAGGACTTCTGAGTCGTTTTGTATTGAAAAATACGAAATAGTGCGACGTAAAAGTTAACGAAAATACACAAAAATGGGGTAGTATTATTGTAACTACTGTCGTTGACTGGAAAGGTTTAAAAGTTGTAATATATGAATATGTTTCTAATTGCAAATAAAGTAGAATGCAAAAGAGAAATAATTGGAACATACGATGGGATAAAAGAAATGATAAAAAAACTACAAGATTTGATTAAGTCAATTGGGATACCTAAAGTAATTGTAGTTACAGTAATAACTGCAATAGTAACAGTGATTGCGGTTAAGTGGTGGGACGATTTAGGGGCTATTGTGAAGGCACCAGAAAAAGTGGCGCAAATTGAAGTGGCTAGACAAAATGACTTAGAACGAATTGAGGAAATGGAACAGCAAGTAGAAGAGATGAATATAAAACTTGCTGTTTTGGAAGAAAATACAAAAAGTATGGATGAAACTTTAAAGTCAATCCAAGAAATACTAAATACGGTAGCAGTAGGCAGGCTTATTCCAACAAAAGAAGCAATATCAGCTATTATGCAAGAACAAACAGTCGTGAAAAGTGCATATGTTCTAAGCGCTCCAAAGTGGAATGGAGAGACTATTATTGCAGTAAATCAAGAAACCGGAAAAGGATATAAAGCCAAAGAACTCGTAGGACAGAAGTTGTTATTGCCTTATACGGAGGGAAATCAAAAAATAGTATTTTATGGCAGTTTTAATAAGAATAACCAATGGCATGGTGAATGTATTATAAATGTGTATACAGGAGATAATTTGCAGTTAGTAACAGAAGCAAATTATGATAATGGAGTGGTAACAGATTATAGACAAGTAATGCCATATATTACATCTGCTGGTAATAAGGTATGGAGCGTTTCAAATCGAACAAGCGAAGAAAACTGGAATAGCGGAGAAAGTTGGAATTATTATCGAGAAAAAGAATATACGATGGATTTTGATTTTGAATCAATTACGGAGAATGAAGTGGTTACAATAGAAACTATGAAATCTTTTATTGATACAGATTTAGAAGGATATTACGTGGGAAATACTTCAGAAGGAAAGTATAATGATGATTCGGGAGAAGCATATATGGTAAAATATGCATCTGACGGAACAGTAAAAACACTATATAAAGGTGGTATTCGTGATGGAGAATTTCATGATTTGACTGGTGATGCGTGGTATATTTCACAAAAAGAAAATGGAGAGTATTTATATTACCAAGGTGAGTTTATAGATGGAGATGCTAATAAGAAAGACGAAGATGAAGTAACAAATCCATTTTCATTAGAGCAAATTCATGAAATTGTGGATAAATTACAATTAAATTGTGACTTAAAGTGGTCAGGTGAATGATAAGAAGACACTCGAAAGGGTGTCTTCTTTTATGTTGGGAAGTTTGCTATAATGTTTCTATTACAAAAGATAGGAGGAAAGAAAATTGACAGATAATATTTTAGAAATAAAAAAAGAGCTAAAGAGAGTTGCTAAAATGAGAGGATTAACACGGATTCAAAAATATAACATGATGATAGAAACGAGTAAAAAATTGTCTGAAAAAGAGAAAAAGCTTTTGATGAAAGAATACAAAAGAGACTATGAGTCTTGGGATAGAGTAAAAGATATAACTGAATTGGTAACTACTTTTTTGACTGGTGTAGGACTAGTGGTTACGGTATTTGGGATATTTTTTGGAAACAAATTAACTACATTTGAACAATTTAAATCAATATTAGTGATGGTGGGGATAGTAAGTGTTATTGCTATTATGGGAATTTCCGGTATACAATCATGGCGAAGTAATAATTTAAACAGAATACAATACTTTTTAGATATTTTGGAAGAAAAAGAATAACTGGCAGCAGTCCTATAAGCAATCAAAAACAGTTGCAAACGTAAAAAGCAACCGTTTTTGGTTGCTTTTTTTATACCTTTTGGGGTTGGTAGAGAAACGATAAAACTTTTTGCTACATTTTTGGTAGAAAAAGAGTGAAAAACGAGGTCAAAAAATGGGGAACTGGGAAAAAATCAAAATTGAATACATTACGACCGACATCAGTTATCGAAAATTAGCTGAAAAATACGGTGTTTCTCCAAGTTCTGTAGCAAAAAGAATGAAAAATGAAAAGTGGACGGAAAAGAGAAAGCAAACAAAAGGCAAAAGTGTAGCAAAAGCGATTGCCAAAGTGGAAGAGCGTGAAGCGGATAAAATGGTACGTCTTTTAGAGACGTCTGAAGAGGCATTAGAAAAGGTGGTTGAAGCACTAAAAGATGTGGATAAAACCGTAGTAAAGAACAAAAAGAAGACGGTAAAAAAGAAATTTGACACTAAAACTGGCAAAGTGAAAGAGGAACAGACCATAGAAAATGAAGATGCAAACGTTATAGCGACGATGATAGATTCTTTTGCCTTAAAACAGCTGACAAGTGCGCTGAAAGATTTGAAAGACATTTTTACAGCGAATAAAGGCGAAGGAGAAGAAACTGAAACCGGCGTAGCAATGATACAGCCAATAAGTGAAGATACTGAGACAGAGGAAAGTGAGGAAAAGAGCGATGGCGAGAGTGATATGGTCACCTCAGGAGAAACAGAAAAGATTCATGGAACGTCCGGAGTATGAGTGTCTGTATGGCGGAGCTGCTGGTGGTGGAAAATCAGATGCATTGTTGGTAGAAGCACTTAGACAGGTACATATTCCACACTACAGAGGAATCATTTTTAGACGGACGTATCCGCAGTTATCAGATTTGATTGATAGAAGTCATGCGATATACAAGAAGTGTTTTCCGAAAGCAACTTATAACGTAAGTGATAAAGTGTGGAAATTTCCAAGCGGTGCAAAAATATATTTTGGTTACATGCAGTATGAAAAGGACAAGTTAAATTATCAGGGAAAGACCTATGACTATATTGGCTTTGATGAATTAACACATTTTACACGTACACAGTATATGTATCTGATGTCACGAAACAGACCAAAAGGACCGGGTACAAGGGTATATATCAGAGCTACAGCCAATCCCGGTGGTGTGGGGCATGGATGGGTAAAGGAAAGATTTATTACGCAAGCACCACCCATGACAAGAATCATTGGAAAATATCAGATAGAAACACCAGATGGATTAGTAGAAATAAAAAAAGGACGTATCTTTGTACCGGCTACGGTGTTTGATAACCAGAAGCTTCTTGATAATGATCCAATGTACATAGCGACACTTGCAATGCTTCCGGAAGCAGAAAAGAACGCTCTTTTGTATGGTGACTGGGATAGCTTCGAAGGACAGGTATTTACGGAATGGAGAAATAATAGCGAACACTATCTGGATCAGAAATGGACTCATGTTATTACACCATTCCCAATTCCAAAAGAATGGCGCATTATACGCGGTTATGACTTTGGTTATGCAAAACCATATTCTGTGGGCTGGTATGCAGTTGATTTTGATGGAACGATTTATAGGATAGCAGAAGACTATGGATGTAAGAAGAATGAAGCCAATGTAGGAACGTTACTGAATCCGGAAGAGCAGGCGAAGAAAATACAGGAGATAGAAAAGCAACATCCACTTCTGAAGGGAAGAAAAGTAATGCCGGGTCCAGCGGATCCGTCTATCTTTGATAGGTCAAGAGGTGAGAGTGTCGCGGATATCATGGAAAAGTATGGTGTGTACTGGGAGAAAGGCGATAATTCACGAATAGCCGGAAAGATGCAGTATCATTACAGGCTTGCTTTTGACAAGAACGGAAGAAGCAAGTTTTACGTGTTTAATACATGCGTGAACTTCATCCGGACAATACCGCAGCTTGTGTATGATGACGTGCATGTGGAAGATATTGATACAGATCAGGAAGACCACATTTATGATGAATGCCGGTATGTACTGATGAGTAATCCGATAGGACCACGTAAGAATACAGAATCAGCAAATATCATTCATGAAGATGATCCGCTTGATTTGTATCAGCAGGAAGCAAATAAATATAACTTTTACAGAATATAGGAGAGTGAGACATGGCAAGAAATGTACAGTACGGAAAAAGCAGGGAAGAGCTTGCTAGAATGCTGAAAGAAACAGCACAGATGGCAGCAGTACCAAATGAAGAGATGATAGGACTGCAAACGACAGCAGGACAGTTAGATAACATGTCAGACGGCTATCAGGTGAAATCAGAGCCGGTAGGACGAGTTGGAAAGATAGGAAAAAAAGAAATACAGGAAGCAGCACGCATTCTGGAAAAGTATAAAGCAGGGAAAAAGAATTTAGAGAAACGCCTGATTGAAAATGAAAGTTTCTGGAAGATGATGTACTGGGAGCAGGTTATTGGAAAGAAGGAAAAGAAAGAACCTGAAGGTGAGAAATCAACGTTACCGACATCTACATCAGCATGGTTATTTAATTCCATTATCAATAAACATGCAGATGCAATGGATAATTATCCGGAACCTTCAGCTCTTGCGAGAGAAGAAACAGATAAAGAATATGCAGAGATGCTCAGTAGTATCTTGCCGGTAGTGTTTGAACAGGCAGATTTCGAGCAGACGTACAATGATGCGTGGTGGTACAAGCTAATAAAAGGTACCGGAACGTATGCAGTTTTTTGGAATACAAAGAAAAATTATGGTCTTGGAGATGTTGATATAAAACAGATTGATTTGCTAAATCTGTTTTGGGAACCAGGGAAAAAAGATATTCAGAAGAGTAAAAACGTGTTCCATTTAGAACTGGTAGATAATGACATACTGGAGTCCCAGTATGACTTCCTGAAGGGGAAACTGGATGGAAGAGCTTTTGAGGTATCCGAGTACATATATGATGATACAGTAGATAATTCAGAAAAGAGCATCGTTGTGGACTGGTATTACAAGGTATACAACGGAACAAGAGATGTGTTGCATTATTGTAAATTCGTGAATGATGAAGTTCTGTATGCATCAGAAAACGATGAAGATTACATGGAAAATGGATATTACAATCATGGGAAGTATCCGTTTGTGCTTGATGTATTATTTCCGGAAGAAGGAACACCGACAGGCTTTGGTGTGATTGATGCAGAGAAGAAATGTCAGATGTATATTGACAGTTTGGATGGTGAAATTTTAAAGAATGCTAAGATGGCATCCAGGCCTCGTTACTTTATGAAAGAAAGTGCCGGAATAAATGAAAATGATCTTGCGGATTGGGAAAAGCAGATTGTTAAAGTAGCAGGAAACGACTTGGATGGCAATGTGAAAGAAATACCATTTCAGGGATTAGAAGGTATCTATGTAACGATTCTGAATAACAAGATTGAAGAATTAAAGGAAACATCAGGAAACAGGGACTTTTCACAGGGAGCATCGGCAGCAGGAGTAACAGCAGCATCAGCGATAGCGGCGCTTCAGGAAGCAGGAAGCAAATTAAGTCGCGACCAGATAAAGAGTGCATACAGAGCGCACAAGAAAATTGTAGAGCTTGTGGTGGAACTGATTAGACAGTTTTACGATGAGCCAAGATGCTTTAGGATTACTGGTCATATGCAGGATAAAGAATTTGTGCATTTTGATAATAGCCATATAAAACCGGTTAAGCAGGGAGTAGAGCATGGTGTTGATTTAGGTTATCGAATGCCGATATTTGATATCAAGATAAAAAGCCATAAAGCATCACCGTTTTCTAAATTGGCACAGAATGAACTGGCAAAAGAACTATATGGTCTTGGACTCTTCCAGCCGGGAAATGCAGATCAGGCATTAGCAGTTCTTGAAATGATGGATTTTGAAGGAAGGGAAGCGGTTGTAAAACGTGTAAAGGAAAATGGAACGATGTACCAACAGCTTCAGCAGATGCAAATGCAGATGCAGAAACTGGCAACAATCGTTGATGCACAGAATGGAACAACGATTGGCGCACAGATGCAGACAGAAGCACCGGTAGAAGAAAGAAATAAAGTGAAGGGAGAAGTAAGTAGCACCAAAACAGAAGTAAACCCTTTAGGAGAAGCTTATCAGTCAGCAAAAAAAAATACAGCTGATGTGGCTAAAGAAAGGGCTATGAGTGCTGCCACACCGAGATGATAACAGTAACGTATGAAAAGAAAGAAAATGAAGTGAAGATAACCATAAAGGGACATGCCGGTTATAATCCGGGGAATGATATTGTGTGTTCAGCATGTAGTGTGTTGTTCTTTACACTAATGGAAGAAATGAATTTAACGAGACGTGAAATGGCATTAAGAATCATGGAAGGAGATAGCTTTATCCAGGTATTAGAACCGGATGAGACGGCAATCAGAGTAATCATGAATGGTTACAAAATGATAGCAGATACATACCCGGAACATGTGACCGTATGTGGTTGGTAGAAATGGAAAAAGCAAATGTGATATTTGTATATTAGACACTTCGGAAAGACGATGAATCAAAGACACTTCGGAGAGACGATGGAGAGGAAATAACGATGAGAAAACTCAATTTAAGATTATTTGATGGTGGAGCACCGGCAGCAGCTGTAACCGGAACAGAAAACGCAGGTGGTGGTACATTACCATTAAATAACAACCAGACGGGCGTACAGGTGCAGTATGGAAAAACTGCAAACGAAGGTCAGGCCGCCGCTGATCAGAAACCAACAACACATACCACATCAGATGCGTTACAGGCAAAAAATGCGGAGTTTGAAAACTTAATCAAAGGTGATTATAAGGACCAGTTTACAAAAAAAACACAGTCCATCATAGACCAGAGATTCAAAGATTATAAAACGCTGCAGGAAAATAACAGTAACATGTCAAAGGTCATGTCGGAAGTGGCCAAGAGATATGGTGTCGAAATGACAGACTATGATGGTTTGATGAAAGCAATTGCGCAGGATACAAGCTATCTGGAAAAAGAAGCGATGGAGATGGGAATCAGCGTAGAACAGCTGAAGCATTTGAGAGATGTGGAAGCGGAAAATGCAGAACTTCGAAGAATAACGGAAGAAGCAAACAACCAGAAAAAAATTGATGAAATCTACGTGAAATGGATGGAAGATGCGGAAAGAGTAAAAGCAATCTATCCGACATTTGATTTTGCTACGGAAGCACAGAATAAGAAATTCACAGATTTGCTTCGTGTAGGAATTGATGTTCAGACTGCATATCAGGTATTACATCAGGATGAAATCATTGGTGGAGCCATGCAGTATACAGCGCAGACAATTGCACAGAAGCAGGCACAGAACATTGAGAGACGTGCTCAGCGACCATCAGAAAATGGAACTTCCGGACAGGCAAGTGTTGTTACAAAAAACGATGTAAACAAATTAACGCGCGAAGACCGGAGAGAAATTGCAAGACGTGCAAGAAGCGGAGAAACCATTTCTTTCTAGGTCGGAAAGAAGGGAAAATGAAAAAGAAATTTTTAAGATTAAATCTTAGACTGTTTGATGCAAATGTGCAGACAACAACTTTAAATACTTCCGGAAATGATTTATCTCCGGAAATGAAAACGTATTACTCAGCATATCTGATTGATAATGCAACACCGAATCTGATTCATGACCAGTTTGGACAGAAACATCCGATTCCAAAGGGTGGTGGTAAAACAATCGAATTCAGAAAATACGATCCATTACCAAAAGCACTCACACCGATTACAGAAGGTGTAACACCAAGCGGAAACAAATTAAATACATCCACCATTACAGCGACAGTAGCACAGTATGGTGATTATATTACATTATCTGATATGCTGCTCTTGACAGCGATTGATAATAACCTTGTAGAAGCAACAGAGCTTCTTGGCGATCAGGCTGGTCGTACTCTTGATACAGTAACAAGAGAAGTATTAAATGGCGGTACTAATGTTATGTATGCACCAAATGGAACTACAGAAGTAACTTCCAGAAGTGCAATTACAGCAAATTGTAAAGTAACATTAAAACTTGTTATGAAAGTTGCTGCTATGCTGAAGACTTTCCTTGCAAAGAAAATCGAAGGAAGTTATGTAGGTATTGTGCATCCATATGTAGCATATGACTTAATGTCAAGCGAAGCGTGGATTGATATCAATAAGTACGCTGAACCGGGCAAAATCTTTGAAGGTGAGATTGGTAAAATCGGTGGTGTTCGTTTCGTAGAAACGTCTGAAGCTAAGATTTGGGAAGGAGAAGGTGCAGACGGTGTATCTGTATATTCTACTCTCGTTATGGGTGCTAATGCGTACGGTGTTACAGAAGTGACAGGTGGTGGCTTACAGCACATTGTAAAACAGCTTGGTTCAGGTGGTACTACAGACCCATTAAATCAGAGAGCAACAGCTGGATGGAAAGCTACAAAAGTAGCAGAAAGATTAGTAGAAGCGTACATGGTACGTATTGAATCTTGCTCTGAGTTTGCTACAGCTGCAGCTAACTAAGAAGGGAGATATATATGAGCAAAGAAAATATGGTAGAAGAAACTGTAGTAGAAGATGCTACAGCAGAAGAAACAAAAACTTCCAAATCTGTTAAAAAAGGAAAAGCAGCACCAGCTAATGACATGGTAGAAATCGAACTGTTCTACGATGGTGAGAAATATAAGGATCCGGTGCAGGTTGGACTTAACGGTAAGATGTACCAGATTCAGCGTGGTAAAAAAGTAATGGTGCCGCGTGGTGTGGCGGAAATTATCGCTAATTCTATAAAACAGGACAAAAGCACAAAAAAGATGATTCAGAGTCTTACAGAAGACTTTGAAGGAAAAAGAGAACAGCTTAGCTGATAAGAAGTGGGAGAGGGAGCGAGGATAGTCGCTCCCTTTTTTGAAAGGAGAAATAGATGATAAAGATACATGGACGAGGATTTGTTATCCCAAAAGAAGAACGTTATATAGGAACTTCTTATGACACAAATTCTGAATCAAGAATCTTTGAGCTGGATAGAGCAAAAACAAATTCCGTAGATATGAGTGCATTATCCTTTCGATTAGATTTTGAATATGAGAACGGAGAGAAAAACACAACATATCTTGAAAAAGAAATTATGGATGATGTGATACATCTTATCTGGAACATTATCGATAGTGATGTTCCGGAACCGGGAACAGTAAAATTCCAGATACGCGCTTTTGACATAGAAGGGACTGTAAGGTGGAATTCTTTACTAGATGTATTCTACGTAGAGCCAACAATCGGTACAGCTCAGGAGTATGAAGGGGATTTGTCAGAATTTGAACGTATGGAAGCGGTCCTGGATAGAAAAATGGAAACTATCGATGAGAAGGTAGCAGCTGTTGAAGGGCAGATGGAAGCAGAAGCGGAAGCGGAAACCTTACGACAGGAAAATGAACTTGCAAGAATAGCGAATGAAGAAAAGAGAGTAGAAGCTGAGAATTTAAGGCAGACACAGGAGAAAAGCAGGCAGGCAAGCACGAAGAACGCAATAAAGAATACGGAAGTGGCGATTGCCGGAGCAAACCAAGCGGCAGATAGAGTCGATACATCGATAGCTTATTGTGAAATGGTAACACAGAAAGCACTAGACGCTATTGAAACCATTGAAAATGAAGCGGTTGATATTAACGGAAAAAGTGCTGAGACTGAAGACGAATACACCGATTATAACGGTGGAACAGTAATATTATAAGGAGAATGAATTATGTATGCACGAATAAGACCAAGAAGAGGTACTAAAGGACAGTTTGAAGCTGTAAATCCGGTATTAAAAGAAGGTGAAATGGCCATTGAAACAGATGATAATGGAACTGGTAAAGGGCTAGTAAACATTAAATTTGGAGATGGTGTGACAGATTATAAAAACCTTCCTTATGCGGTAAGGGGAAAGGATATTAGTGATACGCCGGCAGTATTTGAAGATGATGTAGAATTTATTGAAGACGAAGAAATTTTGTCAGGGATGGTAGCAGGCAAGATTTTTAAACTAATCAAAAAGAAATTAAGTTTGCTAACGGCAGAGCTTGCTAATGCACTTTCTATTGCCCAGGGAAAGAATCGAAGTCATGTATTCCAGACAGAAGTACAGTTGGATGAATGGCTTTCTAATGCAGATAATGTGGCAACATTAAAGATAGGAGACAATCTGTATATAGTAGAATTAAATGTCCCGGACTATTGGTGGGATGGAACACAGAAACAGAAACTGGAAACAGTAAAAGTGGATTTGAACGAATACTATACAAAAGAGGAAGTAGATACAAAAGATCAGAATATTATTGGAATGCTGTCTGATGAATTCAGTACAGAAAAGACATATGCAATAGGCGAATTGTTTATTTATAACAATAAGATATACAAAGTAACATCTGCAATCGAGTATCCGGGTGAATTCGATTTGGATTATGTGGAAGAGGTAACGCTGAGCAGCGCGCTAAACAGTAGTTTAACGTTCATTCAAACTACAACTAATGTTAGTCTTTCAGTAGGCATAAATGATATTGAATTAGAACGACCTAACGAAAAAGCACATTTAGTAAATGTCGGTTTGAACACAAGTGC
>SVFS01000038.1 GCA_015056725.1 Lachnospiraceae bacterium
CAATATATTTCATACGACGGAAGAATGCCGGATCGATATTGTGTTTATAGTTTGTTGCCAGTACGGAAACTCCGTCATAAGCTTCTACTTCCTGTAAAAGAAGTGCCGTTTTATTATTGTTACTTGCTTGATTAGAACCACCATCGTCTGAACGTTTGGCAAATAACGTATCACATTCATCAAAGAACAATACCACATTACATTTTTTTGCTTCACGGAAAATCATGGAAATGGACTTTTCCGTTTCACCTACATATTTATCAATGACTTTTGATAAGTCTACTCGGTATAATTCCAAATTCAGCTCATGTGCAATAACCTGGGCACACATAGACTTACCGGTACCCGGTGCGCCGAATAACAGTACGGAGAGTCCTCGTCCGTATGGATACTTTTTCGTATAGTTCCAGTTATCATAAACCGTCTTTCTAAAGGTCATCTGATCAATGGCATGCTCTAACGTTTCTCTCTGGCTTGCGTTCATAACGATGTCTTCAAAGCCAAAGTTTGCCTTTACTTTTGTCGCCTTCTGCGTCAGTTCCGAACTCATCTGGTTATAACAACCTTCAAACAGTTTCGCCCTTGAAATCAAAATTTCATGATTCATGATGGAAAAACTTCTTGCCTGCTTTAACGCGGATTTGATTTTTCCCGGTGTGAACAGAAATTTTGTTGCCATTTCCGAAAGTTCTACGTCTTTATCCAATCCATATTCCTGGGAAAAATATTTCCAGCAGTCTTCACGCTCCTGGTTTCCCGGTGTAGGAAGTTCCAATTCCGTGAATTCCTGATCTGTCACACTTTTTAGCGGTAATTTGTCTCTGCTCATTAAGAAAATAAGGATGTCATGCTCTCTTAATTTGGAAACCGCAAGATCCATATAACCTATGTACTTTTCCTTTTCGTCCTCTCTATAATCCAGTTCGCTTAAACAGCAACAGGAATCTGTAAAGATACACTCTCTGCGTACCGCCCAAAGAGCCTTTTCCACAAAGGAAAAATCATATACAAATAACTTTTTACAATTCAGGGTAATGGCACGTAAACCTTTCTTACGGCTGAAATGTTTGATGAAGAATCTCCGTCCGCTTCCTTCATCACCGAACCAGCTGAAAATCCGGACTCCCTGGTCGTAAGACACACTCATGGCTTCCAACTGTACTTCATTTGCCATAATCGGGTCCAATTCGTTGTCGTCTGTCAGCATATGGTAAAAACGCTGATAATTTTCATCCAAACGAAGCGGATTGGTTCCGAAAAGGTAATCGATCATTCGTTTATCCGGTGCCAGTACTGTAGAAAACGGCATATTGGAATTGACTCTTAAATCCATAATAGGCAGTAAGCTTTCCAAACATTCAGACATGTGACTGGATGCCGCTGTAATGGAAAATCCTTCGCCAAAATACAATCTGGCAGCAGACTCAACTGTCGGAGCTGTCAAGGAACCATTTTCATTGACAATCTGATACACCGACGCATAACTGGTTTGTGTTGATGATAAGAGTGCTGCTGCTAAAGCAAACACGGTAAAATGACCAACCTCTAATTTTTTACATAACTGATAAAACGGATAATCATCCGCCTGTGTAACCGAAATTCTGGACTCGATAAAAGAAAGCATTTCTTCGGCATTCTTTTCCATTGCCTCATGAAGCTTACTTTCCTCTTCGTCCACTTGTGTAGAGGCGCTGAACATCCCTAAAAGATTTTTCAGCTCATCATCCATATCATCTAAAACGCTTTCCTGCCCAGCGTCTTCATTTTCATTGCTTACATCATCTTTCTGGAGAAAATTAGTTACATTATCATTACAGAGATTGTATGCAATCTCAATATCAGGATACATTATATTTTTAAACTGACCTTGTCCCGCAGCATATTTTCCCATCAAATCCTGTATATAATCTGCCAGACGTACATTGACGCAGGCAAAAATATAATCCATATATTCTGCATAGTTTTCAAACGGTTGTGTTCGCAGTTCCTCGCGGAATCTACCTGTTTTGTTTTCTTCCATATCGTTATCCGCTATTTCCTTTCTTACCACGTCATTGTCATCGTCAGACAGTTAAATCCATCTTTATACTCATACATCACAGAATCCATCATCGTCTTGACCATAAAAATCCCTAATCCACCGATTTCTCTTTCCTCAGCAGAAAGTGTTGTATCCGGATCTTCTTTGGCAAGCGGATCGTACGGTATTCCTTTATCTCTAAAGCAAAGTGAAATGCTGTTATTTGTCACTTCTTCCGTGATAAATGCCATACCCGTCTGTTCACCATACGCATAGCTGGCAATATTCACAAAAATCTCTTCCATACATATTTCCAAAGAAATCTGCTTATCCATAGGGCAGCACATTAAATTAAGGTCTATCCTTATCATATCAAGAAGTTCATCCAGTTTTTCACGCTGTGCTTCTATTTGTATTTCGTGTTTGATCATATCATTTTCCATAACTATTCCCTATCCAATATGTTTCCATCTTCCAGATACAATCTGGGATAGTTCATGTCTCTGATAGCCTCCATATCATGCGTTGCTATCAATACAGTAATCCCCATTTTATGAATGCGCTCCAACAAAAGCATAATTTCTCTTGCCTGCTGGGGATCTAAGTTTCCTGTCGGTTCATCTGCCAGAATGCAATAAGGATTTCCTACAATCGCACGGGCTACACATACCTTTTGCTGTTCACCACCGGATAATTCTGCTACCGGTCTGTAGAAGTCCTTCTCCATACCTACCGTCCGAAGTGCCATCGTTACCATAGCCAGAATATCTTTTTCTTTGGCTCCCGTGATACGTTTCGCAATGGCTATATTGTCATAAACGGTCTGATCTCTCATTAATTTAAAGTCCTGGAAAATAAATCCCATCTTCCGGCGATATTCCGGAAGCTTTCCGGACTTTATTTTGCTGATATCTCTTCCGTTTACACAAACCGTTCCGGAATCTGCCTGCAGTTCACGCAAAAGCAGACGTAATATCGTAGTCTTTCCGCTACCACTTTCACCAAGTAGAAATGCCATACCCCCCGGCGAAATATGAAAATTCACATTTGACAGCACCACCGGCTCTGTTTCTGAAAATCTTTTTGTAACATTTTCGAATCGTATCATGTTTTTTACTCAATCTTTAAAATTTTAGCAAAACCGGACAGTTCTAAAATGTTCATTACCACATCTGACACATTTGTCACTTTCATGCTTCCGCCTTTGGATGTAGCTGTTTTCTGTCCAATCAGGAGTGCACGGAGTCCTGCACTGGATATGTAAGGAACATTCAGAAAATCAATCACTACATCTTTGCTTTTCTGGAAGGCTGACAAAATTGCCTGCTGAAGCTGTGGGCTTGTATTGGTATCTACTCTTCCTTCTACAATTAAACGTACATAGCTTTCGCAATCTGTTACTACAATGTTCATATTCTTTCCTCTACTTTCCGCAATTTCTGCTTTTTATTTTATGTATTCCTTCACTTCAAATGACAGCATTGTCAGGTCGTCAAACGGATCTGCTTCCCCAACAAAGTCATCGATTATTTCTTTTACTTGATGCAACGTCTGTTCCGGTGTTTTATCCAAACAGGTATTTAATGCATCCAACATTCTTTCTTCTCCGAAAAGTTCTTCTGACACGTTTGTCGCTTCCGGAACACCATCTGTGTATAGGAACAATTTGTCTCCCTGATAAAGTGTTATTTCGCGTAAGGTATATGACATACCTTCAAAACCTGCCACAACAAAATCATGGCTTTCCTGAATAAGTTCATATTTTCCATTTGCTCTCATAACTGCCGGACATTCGTGTCCTGCATTTGCGTAAGTTAATCTGCCTGTAGATAATTCATATATGCCTAACCAAACCGTCACAAACATATCTGCTTCATTATTTTCACAAAGCTGGTTATTTACCTTTTCCAATACAACTTCCGGTGATTCACCGAGCTGTGCTCTGTTTTTAAGTAAGGTTTTTGCTATCACCATAAAGAGTGCCGCCGGTACTCCTTTACCGGATACATCTGCCATAACAAGTGCAAGATGATTCCGGTCTACTAAGAAGAAATCATAAAAGTCTCCTCCTACCTCTTTTGCCGGATTCATGGTGGCAAAAATATCGAACTCTTTATGCTCCGGAAATGCCGGGAATATACATGGCAACATACTTGCCTGAATATTCGTCGCTACATCAAGCTCTGCTCCGATTCTTTCTTTTTCAGCAGTTACCTCTGACAGGTTCGTAATATACTTCTGCAAATCCTCCAGCATCTGGTTAAAAGTCTGTGCAAGCTCACCTACTTCATCCTTTGATTCCACTTCCATACGAATATCCAGATTACCCTGACCAATATTTTCAACATTCTTTGCCAGTTTCTGAATCGGTCTTGTAATCGTACCTGCCACCGTAAAAGATAAAATAATAACGATAATACCCGCCATCGCAAAGAAAATGATAAAACGAATCATTACTTCGGAAAGGGTAGAACTTACCATCTGTTGTGCATCTGCCGTAATTCCGTCAATTTCTGCTTTCGTAGCAAGAGATGGTGCTATGATTTCTTCTACGTCAATACAAATACATAATTTCCAGCCGGTTTCTTCCAACGTAGAAAAAGCAATGTAACTATCTGTTCCATCCAGTTTCGTATGAATCACTCCCGACTCCGTATCTTTGATATACGTCAAAATATTGTCGGTGTCTTCTATGTGTCCTGCAATATTCCTATCAAATCCAACCTTATAATAATCCGGATGTGCAAGATATTCTAACTTTTCATCTAATACAAACGCATATCCACTATTACCAAGCTTTGTTGCTACAATTTCATCCAGCATATCTTGAACTGTGATATCTGTAGAAAGAACTCCACGGACTTCTCCATCCGGCCCTTTAAATTTTCGTGCACAGGTAAGACATAACTTTCCGTAAAAATCCGTGTAAGTATCCATCCAGACAGCGCCTTCTGTTTCCAGTGCTGCCACATACCATCCCCGTTGTCTTGGATCATAATCCGGATTATAAGAATTTGCTCTGGAATACCGATAATAAATTCCATCCTGCGTACCTAAATAAAGGTTATCCATCATCGTATTGTTTTCCAATTGCGGTCCAAACAAATAATCGCAGTTTGATAGTATTCTTACATGTGCCTGTATTTCTTCTGAATCAACCACATCCTTTGCAAGCATATATTTCGAACAGGCAACTCCATCTACTGTGTCATACGGTAGTGGCAGTTCATGACCTACAAACAAATCCGGATTGGCATACACATTTTCCATGTATCCTACGGAATTGTCGATAATCCCTCTTAATTTCACAAGCTTCTCATTTGAAATTTCAGCCTGCTTTTCTGCTAACTTTACCAGGTTTTCTTCCATTTGGGACTGCAATGCAACCTTGCTGTCTTCAGATGCAGTGGCACCCAGTGTCGTGTTTACTTCCTGAAATTCCTTTGTCAATCCCATCATTTGCATGTAAGAATTAACAGAGATAATCAGTAATGTGCCTAACGACATAACAAGAAGTACTAACAAAATTTTGATTCCGATTTTCATATTTTTCAGCATCTTCTATCTCCTCTTTTCCCAAGCCTCCAGCAGGACTCCTTCAATTAAGTCTTCATATGAAATTCCTGCCAGCTTTGCTTCTCCCGGCAATAAGCTTCTTGGCTTTAATCCGGGAACTGCATTTATTTCTAATATATAGGGCTGCAAATCCTTTTTTGCCACCATAAAATCAATTCTTGCTATACCTCTTGCGTCTGTAATTCGAAATACCTCTTTTGTCATGACATCCATTTGGTATATGATATCTTCCGGCAAACTTGCCTCGCGTACTGCATAATCGCCTGTAAATACTTTCAAACTGTCAGGATCATCTTTTTCATGTCCTCCCTGCATTTCCAAGCCTTGTACACAAGGTAGTGTCTTAACTTCTCCTTTCTGCTCCAGCACTCCGATGGTATAAAAGTCTCCCGGAATGAATTCTTCTATCAGAATCGGTGATTCGTATGCAAATACTTCTTTTATCAAATGAAGTTCGTCCTCGTTGCGAATCAGAACAATTCCAAAACTACCACCTTCAGAAGGGGCTTTTGCCACAAATGGATAGCCGAAGGTATTGGCATCCCATAGTCCCTGTTCGTAAACCTCTTTTTCCAATGTTTCCCACCTTGGCGTCCGTAGACCGAACTGGTCAAAAAGTTTTTTCGACACAATTTTATCATTAATAACTGCTGCTGCACGGGAATCACTACCGGTAAACAGAATCCCTTCCTGTTCCAATATGCGCTGTACGGTACCGTCTCCATGGCCCTTGCCTTGTACACATACATATACAATATCTGTTTCTATTTCTTTTAAGCTTTGTACAAACCCTTTTTCGTATGGCACCATATAGGTGTCATATCCCTTTGTCTGTAATGCTTTTTCTATGTATTTTGCATTTTCCGCGGAAGCCTGTTTTTCACTGGAAAAGCCTCCGTATACGATTGCTACTTTCACTCTATATTTCCTGCCTGCATTT
This sequence comes from Lachnospiraceae bacterium, assembly GCA_015056725.1. Classification (GTDB taxonomy): domain Bacteria; phylum Bacillota; class Clostridia; order Lachnospirales; family Lachnospiraceae; genus 1XD8-76. The sequence continues at coordinate 6,537 of SVFS01000038.1, forward strand.
TTTTAAATCTGTCATCTGTAATATTGCAAAAACTACTACCGCAACTACAAATACCGAGCCTAATAGTCTCACTCCCGCTTCATACCCAAGTACCAATACCAAAGCAAACACCGTCGGTCCAAGCATCTCTGTAATCTTTTTCAAAAAACTCAAATAAGACAATGACTTACTTGCCCCCATCCGTTTTACTGACGGAAGGGCAAGGAAATAGTTATTCTGTACACTAAATCCAAAACTGTCTGCCACCGCAAGACAAAGTACTGCAACAAACGCTATTTCCATACCGCCAAAACAGCCTACCAACAAAAGTCCTACCGAAAACAGCAGATTATAAATGTAATTGGAAACAAGTAGTTTTTTATCTTTTTCAATTAATATTTTTGAAATTTTCGGTCCGATATATACAATCACCAAACCATACAAAAGCTGTGCACGACCAACATCCGCAACGCCTCTTCCGATGCTTTCAAAATAAAGCGGAAGAAAATAGCTTAAATAGGATGCCACAATACAGGATGGTGCAATCATGAAGATGGAAAAACACACTACCTGTACTTTTTCGCGAATTGCAAAAGCTGTTTTTTCCTGTTGTCCATTTTCTTCTTTGATTTCCTGCGGTGTATTTCTTTTCAGTACCGCATTTTCCATACGCATAATCGCTAAGGAACACAAAATCGTAAGGGCTGCTGCCATAAAAAAGACGTTCTGATAACCAAACTGTTCTGCCAGAATTGCTCCTAAAGAAGAACCACAGTTCATTCCCGCATACAGTCCTGCATTTAGCATAGAAAATCCCCATGCCTGCTGACTGTCATCTTTTCCGAAAAGTGCCAGATTACGAAGTGTCATCCAGCAAAATCCATAACCCAGTCCAACTACTGCTCTGGCTACGATAAAAATAAATAATGATGGAGCGATTGCAGACAAGAATGTTCCGGCCGCTACCAGTAAAAGTCCGATTCCAAACGGAAGTTTCCATCCTTTTCGTGCCAGAAGCTCTGTGGTTGCAAAAATCGCCACGCATGTCAGTAAGGTTTCTGCTGACTGTGGAAGTCCTGCTGCTGCATTGGCACTCATTCCAAATAATGTTTCACCGAAACTTTTTGCCATAATCGGTATAAATGCCGCGGAAAGTCTGGATGCAAAATAGAACAGAAATGCTATCTGTCGTACATAGGAAAGTGCCATTGGACGAATCTGCATATCATCCTGCTTTTTCTCGGTTGTAAGTTTAATCATCAGCCATACAATTTCTACCGAAAAGAAAACCGAAATGACCATGGCAGTCAACGTGCTGAGCAATGTATTATTCAACTCTGCCTGTATCAATGCTTCTTCCAGCTGCTTGTCATATAGAACAAACCGTAGATACATTTCTTCCTGAAAATATGCTGCAAAAGCAAAAGCAATCTGAATAACTACTAAGATGGCAATAAGCATTGCCATGATGTTTCCGGTCTCTATCTGCCCCCATATATTAAATACAGGACCCTTCCAGAAAAAGAAGAAAAGAGAAAGGATAGCTCCTGTTCCCAGAATCAAAATGCATAATCCCAGAAGTCTTTGCAACTCCTCGGATTCATTACTGTTTAATATCCACAGGAAAAGCAGTGTCAATATAACGGTTACAACTGAACCTATAAATAAAGAATATCGAATTTTCTTTTGTTCCACAGTTTTTCTCCATTTATATTTTTCTGATTATTTATTGCAAAATAATCGTTCCGTCGGCAATTTGTGCCTGATCCAGCATTCCTTCACTTTGTGTAAAAATTACTGCATTCTGATCCAGATAGCTGTGTTCATCCAGTACACCTACAGGTTCTAAGAAGACTACATGAAGCCTGCTTCTCACCGGCTTAAACTGGCTCAGCAAGTGAAGCAACTGTTCCTTACGCTTCTCTTCTACATAATTTTTCAACATCAGTGTTACATCATAAGGGCTTTCGCCGTACAAATTGTCATACTGTGCTTTTTCATTTCGTAATACATATCGTTGCAGAAGTCCGCGTTCGACAATCGTAGGTATCTCATCCAGTAAAATCGCACAAATCCGTTCGATGCAATACCGTGTGCCTTTGCGACGTAAAAGTTCCGGTGCTTCTTTTAGAAGTGCCCGCAGAGTCTCTTCTCCGAGATAACCACCATTCACATCAATCCCCAGCCATTTTGCATACAGCTCCAGTAACGGAAGTGACGCTGTTTCAATCGGAAGAAGTTCCTTCCTTGCATCCAGCTTTTCCTGAAAATCATTATAAATGCTGGAATAAATGGATAAGTATCTATGGAAGAAACTGTTCTTTGAACGGTATACTTCCGGGAATGTCTGCATAAAGTTATCTCCCGGTGCTTCCACACGGATATCTCCTATGGATACACCGACGCCGATGACTTCTACCATAATCCATAAATATCTTCCGGAAATCTCATAAAGTAAAACATCCGGCTTGTTAATGAAAACAAGCCCTCTGAGTTCCTGAAGCTTCTTTTTCTTATCTAAAATTTCCGTCTCTGTCTGAAACAGTACTTCTTCGCCCTTCTTTTCGTTAGACGCTGCTGTGTACAAATAGCAAATGCAGTTTTCCGGCAAAGTAAGTTCAAAACGAAGCCGTCCCCATGGGCAATCTTCCACACCACTATCTAATGCCGGCAGGACAAAATGATGACTTGCAGAAGCCTCATCGGAATACAGATGAAGATCCTCTGAAAGTGTCATCCCCTGCAGAAATGCCTTTTTCAGTCTATTCTGTTTAATGGAATAATGTATTCCTGCCATGTCCTCACCTTCCCTCGTCAATCATCGGAAGAATTTCCAATTTCATTTTGCCCGGATACAACAGACAGTTCTCGTTCGGAAGAATGTCTGCACCTTCTGCACGGGCATTTCCACCACCTTCTACCGCAATGCTGAATGCGGAAAGATAGGCTACACATTCCAACGCTTCTAAAGCGTGGAATAATCTATCAAACTGTAGCAGTTCTCCAAAATTCCGGTTTCCATGTATGTAGTCCAGTTCTTTTTGGATGACCGCTTCAATCTGTTCTCTGCAGTTCTCATAATGTGGTCTGACATAAATCGTTCCACTTGTCGTTATCGCCTGATAAACCGGCTGCCGCACACATACTCTCGTAGAAAGGAGCCTGCGGTTATTCAGCCATTTCTCAATTTCACTGATATAAAAGTCCGAAAGTTTCGGAAATTTATTTGGCATATCCGGCAGTACCGCTACCTGCACTTCATTTTTTTCTGCATCAAGCCATGCATGTACTTTTGAAATGCATAAGCCCGGAACCTGCATGGTAAGTGCTTCAAAATCACTGCCTTTTACAGCGGTATATGGTGTATTCATATCTTCGATGAAGCGTTTCCGCACATCTTCCAAAGTTTCTTGGAAACGTCCGCCGTGACCGGCTATTGGATTCACAAAACGTACACTATCCTGATATCCTTCCGGAATAAACTCATTTCCGGCACGCACATTTCCTTCTTCTCCAAGCGTCACTGCCAGTGAACCCAGATACAGTTTCGCACCTACATAATCTCCTGCATCTAAAATAACAATCTTTCCTTCATTCTCATATAAATAATAAGAAAGTTCTTGTTCTTCCATTCTGCCCGGTTTTACGAAATCATATATTTTTCCACCATCTTCAGCATCTCTTTCTGCAATTAAAGAGAAGGTATCTGTTATGACATGTTCTTTCGGAAGCACGATTTCCTGCATGTCATATCCATAAATCTCACCGAGATAGTATTTCCGCATCATTTCTTCATTGTAAAGCACCAGCTTTACAGAATTTTTCATATAGCCCGGTGCATAACCAAAAAGCTCCTTATCAAAAATGAAACTATGTGTACCATACGCTTCACGTTTCCGGATATAGTATCTGCCCTGTTCCGGTGTTCCCACGCATTCCTGATACATTCTGTATGAACTCCCCTTCTGTTCCTTACAGAACACACGGGTATATCCGTTTTCCAGCATGGAGCAATTCAGCGTTACATCGTTTGGTTTTTGGAAAGTATGTGTAATTACCAAAGTTTCCTTTTGTACGACAGGAAACAGGAAATTTGTCATATATGTAAGCACCGGTGCAATATCGTACTCTGCACGCTTTAACAGGGCACGCCATACATAGCCTTGAATCTTATCACTTTCATATCTGGCAGCTCCCTGTTCCGGTTGTGTAAACAGGAGCATTCCGTCTGTTAAAAATCCTTTTGTTTCATCCATTACCTGCATCTTCACGAAGCCTTCCGTCGTATAGCAGCTCCATTCGATTTCTCCAAATAAAGCTCCCATTTCTTCCGGAAAATCATTTCTGTGAGAGCGGCTTCCTGTCTGTGCATATAAAATGCCCTGCTCACCCGGTGTAAGTGGTTTATCCAGAACAAAATACAATTCCGCTCCTGCCTTTGGTGTCTTTCCAAAAATTTCTGTATAAATATTTTTGTTCACATCCAATATATGGGAAAAATCATAAAAACCTTTTTCATCTTTTCCGTAAATATGAATAACACGGCTGGCAGTCATTTCTCTTTCCAAAGTAGTTTCAAAACTGATACTTCCTACTTTGAAGCGCTGGTCTGCCGGAATTACAAAATCTTCCTTTGCACCTCTCGGCTCCAGATAGACTTTCGCTCCGCAACCTTTTTTCGGTTTATATCCAAGCAGCTGCAATAATTTTGCACGCACTTCATCCGGTACCTGATCCATCTGGTCCTGCTGTAATATCTGAAATGCAGACAAATTTTCCAGCATCGTTATACCTGGGTCTGCCGGATTAAAATTTGTCCACTCATCCGAATAAATCGGAATCTTGCTCAGATTTTCTTCCATCAGTTGTTCATATGATTTTCCCGGAATCATTTTTGGATTTAACATAGTTTCTCCTTATTCAAAATGTATCTTATGTTCCCCGCTTGTTACGAGTACATATGGATTGCCCGTCAATTTTTCCAAATCCATTTCATGACGGCCGTTTTCATCCTGATACTTTGCTGTTACCATCAATCTGTGAAGAAGCGCTTTGCCCTTTTCCATATTCAGCCGCAACTCAATCTGTGCTCTCTTCACCATGTGACCGATGTCCCATCTATTATTTATAATCGGGTCTAAATATTCCTCTAAGACACGATGAAGGGCTTGTTGTACCTCGAAGCTGTCATCTCCTTTGATGACTTTTACCCATGCCTCCACCGCTACTTCTACAAAAATCGGTTCTACGATTTCTAAATCTTCACCGGATATGGAAAGCTCACATTTTTCCAGCAAATGTTCCCTCAGACGTTTCTTCATCTGCTGGAAGGAATGTTCTCCGTCTTTATAATCCTGCATGAGAAGTACCATACTGATGGCTCCCGGTGAAAAGCTTCCATCTTTTTTGTGACCTACTATTACCTTCGCCTGCGAAATCTGACGGGAAAAATTGAGTGCTTCTCTTTCATAATCATGTACTGATACCAGACGGTTTCTGGATGCAAGTACACTGGTTCCTCTGCGAAGTGCTTCATCCACCGTTTCCATATTCATACCGCCATACGCCTGAATCGGATTATAAATCCGGTTGATGAACATCATACCACCCATGGAATCTGCAATCAGTCCTGCATCTAAATTTGCAAGTTCTCCGTCACAGCGACGCATAATCACTTTAAACGCAATCCCTTTTGTATTCCGTGGCACTTGAACATGTACTCCATCTCCGAAATAAAGCCTGCTGTTCATACGGTCTACCACATAGTGTCTGTCACCGGCACCGGAACGGTCAAAATTATCTACCTCTTTCCATCTAACGTAAAACTCTTCAATTTCACCCAGGAAAGAATATTCTGCTTTTGTGTTTTCCGGGTCTTCTGTCAGCATACGACGCATTTCTGTCTCTGAAAAAAGTCCCATTTCATTTACCCAAAGTTCCAGTGACAAAATGTTTTGTGCATTTAACGCAAATTGCATATTCGGTCCGAACACATCAATATAGTAAGCATCTTCTGTCATCGTATCGATGTTATCCACTTCTACTGCATTGATTCTGATGTCCGAAATAATCGGACGTTGCATCTTTCTATCTTCTAAATGACCTTTTTCATCTGAAATTTTTATCCAATATGCCTCTTTCCCTTCCAGTGTCCGTTTTGCCATATCGGTAGGAGGCATAAACAGTAATGTTCCTGTATGACTGAGATTATCTGTATAATCTGTCAGCTTCAATCTGGAAAAACCATCTCTTGTGGAATAAGAAAATGTCAGTTTTTCATGCTGATGTCCTTCCATTTCCAACATTTGGACTAATAGGCTGATAGGACCATCTTCCATTTTTTTATCGAATCCAAGATACAGTGCTGTATCCTGATATTTTCCTCCCGAAAAAACAGGTACCATCGAATTTTCTTCCATGGCAACAGATAATTCCCGTTTATCACATCCTTGATAACTATAAATTTTTATTGGTTTTTCAAAGCGTTCCTGATAGGTATAAGATATCCGCATATCCGAAACAATCGGATAGTGGTGTAATGCCGGCTGATAATAGCAATTATCAGATCGGGTAATTTGTATGCGGATACCGTGTCCCTGGAATCCACCTGTTTCAAATGGTCTGATATCTCGCGGACATACAAAACTGATTTCGCACTGTCCGCTTTTTGCATTACTAAACATCTGTTTTACCGGTGTATCTGTTACCAGCTTACGCCAGCCAATGCCATTAAAATATTCAATGGATACCTCATCTGCATACACCTCAGCCGGTGCACCCATAATATCCTTTTTCGGTTTTTTCTTAATCACCTTAAGTTCTGCTTCCGCCTGCTGTCTCGGAATAGAAACAAGATGGGTTTCAAAATCCAGCTTAAATCGCACAGAAAGTTTTGCTCCCGGCTTGGAAAAATACTCATTATGACCTATGTATAATTCTGAATATAAATTCAGCGTTTCTCCGAATGGAAGGAACTGTTTTGTCTCTAATTCTGTTGTTCCGTTCCAAACAAGTTCCGGTGCTCTTCCATCTCCCGTAGATGAAAATCCGATAGAAGCTACGCTTACACTTTTCTCCGGAATTTCAACCGGCTCCAGCAAAAGAACAGAATACTCTTCACCTTTTTCCGTAATTTTGCCACACTCACTATTCTTACGGAAAGAAATACATTCCCTGTCTACTGCATGAAGTTCTGCAACTTCTTCAAAACCGGATTTTCCGTAATAAGACGCGCGATACTTTCCATCCGCAATGTCCTTAACCAATTCTTCATTTCCGGCAATTTTCATGAGGATGTCATTACCTACTACGTCAAACAAGTGAGTATGATAAAGTAAAAGTCCGTACTTTCCATATCCTTCCCCACGAAAATCAAACAGTTCAAACGGATATCCCTTGCTTGTAGAAAGTACGTCGACTTCCTCCATAAAGTCAGCATTTGTTTCTTCCGCTTCTATATCATCTATTGCTCTCAGATGAGATTCCTTTACATATTCAACCGATTCAAAATTCCCGAGAATCGGAATGACCTTTCCGTTTTTGCCGGATGCCATAAATGCATGCACCAAATCGGATTCCGTAATATAAACACTGTGTGCTGTTTCAAACACAATGCTTTCCTCACCTTCTCTGCCACCCAGAAGCTTTATTCCTTTTTTCAATTTCATGCCGGGAATGGTATTTCCCGCGAGACTCATAAGCACAGTACTGTGAGCCGGAAATGCCGGTTTCAAAGAAATTCCAAGCATATTCATCAGCTCTACATAGTCTCTTTCCAAAAGGGTATTATATCGTCTGATGTTTTCATCCATTCCGTCTGCAAACAGAAGAGCAATTACAGAACCCATATCCGGATTTTTTTCATCAAACTGCCATTCCGGTGTATAGGATGCTGCAAGTTTCTGAATTTGTTTTATAATATCTTCTCGCTTGCGTTTCTCTATGATATAATCCTCATTCGCTATACTCTTCCATTGTCTCATATGCTTCACTCTCTTTTTCCGGCTCTTCGCCCAGATAGAATGGGAAAACCATATTTTCCCTTACATTTTTACCCCTTACTGTATATCCGACATTTACGAACAGACACCCCGGTTTACTGCGGTCATCCATAGCCACATTAACGTCTTCAACTCGCGGCTCATTCCGCATAATATCCGACGCAATTTCCTGTGCCATCAGATTTAACAATGTGGCATCCATTTGTGAAAATACATAGGACGTTACATTGCTTCCAAATTCAGGACGCATAAAACGTTCTGTCCGCTGTGTCATCAAAATCAGATACACACTTTCTTTGATACTTTCCATACCTGAAACACATGTAAATCTGCCTGTTGTAGGATTGATTTGAGGTGGAAACTTCATTCCTGTTCCTAGAAATTTTTCCTCTGCCATTTGTCTGCTCCTTATCCAATCTTAATGGGTGAACCACCGATGGTTGTCATGCCACTGCTTTCTGCTTTCAACATAGAAGATGCCTCTACTGAAACATTACCGCCGGATAATCCCAGCTTTCCGTTTGTTTTCATCTGAGCGCCGTCACTGGCATCTACTGTAAATTTATTACATTTTACAGTGACTGCACCGCTATCTGCATTCATCGTCACGGTAATCGTATTTCCTACGGATATCGTAAGCTTCTTTTCTGTCCGGATTGCAATATTTCCCTGTTCGTCTTCGGTCTTTATTACAATCTGATTTTTTCCGTCTTTGTCACCCACAGTAATCTGCTTTCTGTCATTATCCAGAATCAGTTTGTGACCCTGATCCGGTGTATAGATGGAGATTTTATCATTTGCACCTTCTTCATTTTCCCCGTCAACAAACTCAATGGTGTTACCGTTTCTTGTGATAATTTTTTTGTACATATTCTTTTCATGCACAGCTCTTTTCAGAAACGGATTGTTTTCCTTCGGCACACATCCTATCACATAAGGTTTTTCGATATTTCCGTGTTCAAAGGCAAGCAGTACCTGATCGCCTTCCTCCGGTTGAAAATAATGTCCCCACTTCTTTCCGCTGGATGGCATTGCAACTCTTGCCCACTGTAATTCATTTGCCTGATCATCTCTTACCGGCACCTGTACACAAACACGTCCCGGCATGTCCATATCATAGTTTTTAGCTACGATACCGACTACCACACCGAAAATCCTGTTATCGCCTGTTTCAGATTTCATAATCTGTTTGGCTGCAATTTCATCCATAATGTCGTATAAGCCCATTGTTTTCTCCCATCGGTTTATTATCTGTCAGATTATTCTATTGCCGTCAGGTTACTGACCGGCTTATAAAAGTCCCCCTGCCAAACCGCCTGCAGTTCCGGCAGCACCCAGTCCGCTGTCCTCAATGCTTGCAGATATAGCAGTTATTTTTGTATCAAAATGTCCATCCTTTGCAAGGATATGACGAATTCTCTGAATATAAAATTTGTTTTTCAGTTCATTTCCCAGACCATCCAGCTCAATAAAATGTCCCGGCTGAAGCTCCGGTAATCCTATTAATTCACATTCCAGTGTTCCATAGCGGTATGACATGCTTTCCACAAGAGATGCTACCCTGTCATTCGCTTCCTCTTTAGAGGATATGGTGGAATCTATGTACACTTTCTGGCTGTCTTTTAATAAAGGCTTCGCTTTATTTCCGCTGGATATCTTATTAGTCACCTTTTTTTCTGCGGTGATTACTTTTGCCTTGGAAACATCCATTCCACGGACGATTACCTTTTCGACCAATCCGGTCAAGTCATATGACACATCAAAACTGTGCATGCCTGTCGCCGGTCCAATTACCATAATGACACTTGTGTCGCTCTTTGCCTTCCTAAAATATACAGTTCCGCACTCTGTAAAGAACTCGAAATTATTTTTCTTCGCCGCTTTTACTACAAATTCGTAATCACTTTCTGCCACCATCTCGATGGTTCTGTCTGACGCACCTGTCGGTGGATTTGTCAGAGAACGTTGCTTGTCAGGTGTCACATCTATCTGCGTCTTTGATATTACTCCCAGTCCCATTTTGCCAAGCTTTTCGTATGCGGTTTTATCTAAAATCTCTTTTACGGCGTCCGAATAGTATTTCGCCTCCAGCTGTGCGGAATAATTTCCTGCCATCATGATGCCTTTTACATCCATTGCAGTCACCCTGATGCAAGGAACGTCATTCTTTTCAAACATATAGTTTATTCTGGTAATGACACCTACAAATGCACATCTGGCACTACCGGAATATCCCAAAAAGACCTCTACCTTAGAGCCAAGAAGTATCTTTACCTTGGTCGCCGGTAAATCAAATTTTCCCGCCGCTTCATCATATACATCATAGACGCTGAATTCTGCAATCGACGCTTCAAACCCACTGGTTAAATCCACCTGAATATCCGAAATGGGATACCCCCTTTTTGGATCTGCCAGCGAAACGTCATTGATTTTGACAATCGCCACCGGATGATGAAAGGAACTATATTTATTTCTTAAAGTATTAAAATCATATGTTGCCATTTATACACCTAACTTAAATTCAGGAAATTGCCATTTAACCAATTAGTAGCATCACTATTTTGAATATTGAATGCATTATTTCCCGCATTTTGTTTAAACATATTCTGGAATGAATTTTCCCATTCCTTCTCGGTAGCATAAGGTCCGTTTCCATCTACTGACTGGTCTTGTCTGATTTGCAAAGCAACTTTTGCCCTGATAGGATTTCCCTGCTTATTAAACATCGTGTACTGAACATTTACACCTACCAATTCACCCCAGAAAATAATTTTGTTCCATGCAAATCCTACCATTCGCGTAAAGTTCTGTACCATAGCTGCTACAAACAGCTCCGTAGTGTCTTGTACCGAATATTTTTTCCCTCGGAGAGCATCTACTCCCTGTTCAATTCTTTGTACCAATCCTCCCACAGAAGCAATTTCACTCAGTAGCGGCATCTCTGCATCCATCATAAAAGCATCTTTATTATTTGTATCATCAAACATAAGCTCGATAGACATTACTGTTTCCGAAGGAATATCAAACTGTTGGAACTGATTTTCACCGGCGCCGCCTACGCTTTCTCTTCGGATTTCACCACCCATACCCTGAAAGGATATGCTGGACGGATTAAACTGCACCTGCACCGGGATATAATTTGCCATATTGGCAAGCTCAGTCATCTCGCTATCTACACCAAGTGCATTTAAGGGAGACCCGGAAACACCCAAGTTACGTCCCTGCTTATCAATACCTCTTATCCCTGTTTGCAGCCCTGCCGCAAGATTTGACAAGCCTTTATTTACAATGCCACCACTCGCTTCCGCCTCAGCCTGCTCTGCAGGATTTAATTCCGGCTTATGCATCAATATATATGCTTTGTTGATATTTCCGGTAATTCCGGAAGCCAGTCCATTTAAAACGGTATTGGAACCAAATGCCATTTTCTTCCACCTTCACATCATAAGTTAATCAAATTACGATACTGATTTTTAATATTTCCGGTTGTCATGGATGAGATTTCTCCCTGCTCATCCACAGCCGCATTTTTATAGATAATATCTTCATAACGTCTCTTCCAGTAATCCAGATAGCTAACATCTACCAGAGTGTCCTTTGGTGCACCGCCCATCAGCATGCCAATCTGAACCTGTGCACGGATTGGATTTCCTGCTGTGTTAAACATGGTGTAGCTTGCTGACACTGCATTTAAAACTCCGGTATAGCGAAGAGAGCCCCACTGAAAAATCATGGTTCTGTGGTCTTCATCTCGAAGTGCCGCCAAAAAACCTTCTACCTGTGGTCTTACAGTATATTCATTTCCTACAATAGCTGTAGTAACATTTTTGATGGTAGTAGTTGCCCCTAGGGTAAACCGTTCTTCCATAAAAGCATCTGCCAGATTAGTAGCATCAAACATTACGGTAAAGCTCACGTTTATATATGGGTCCAGTGCTTTGTATTCAATTTTACCGGGCTGGTCCTTTCCTACCGAACCGTAATTACTAATCGGTGCCCGACCACCACCACGCCCGATAATCTGAATCGTGGATGGATTGAACTGAACCGTAAATTTTTTCCCGCTAATCTGCCCACTATCTAATGCTGCATTAAGACCTGCCATGCCATCAGCAACGTTCTCCATGGTAGGTGCTAAATGGCTTACATTCATAGCCGCTTTCGATGACAACGTTTTTAATCCGGCATTCTTTTTTTCATAATATGTAGTCATGGTATCTACATGACCCAATCCCATTTTCTTCCCATATGCCATCACCGCATCCGGATCTTCCAGACTAATAGCATCTACAGAGTCAGGAAATACAAGTACTGCTTTGGCAATATTGCCAACCAGTCCTTGCGCGTCAGATTTTATGGATGTTCCCAAATTACTCCAATCCAATGCTTTTTACCTCCTGCTTAGAGCCCTCGTCTGCGACGCTCTGTGTCCATTCTCTTTTCCAGCTTTCCATATATTTGTTCTGAAATAGCTCCTATCTGATTTTGTACCTTATCCGTCATGATACGAATCAGTTCTTCATTTTGCCTTGTCTGAAATTCGTTAATACGGGTATTTACAATCTCCTGTGAAGTATTCTTTTCAATAACTTGCTGGCTTGTTTGTTCATTCTCGATTCTGGTTGTTCTGTGAAGTCCTCTGATTTCCTCAAGCACTTCCTCTTCAATCGAGGTTTCTTCCTGTTTATGTACCAGTTCAATACGATCTATCTGTTTTTGTGTCTCTTTTCTTACCTGTTTGATTTGCTCCGGCATATATGTTTTGAAAAGCTGTGCAGTTTCTATTTCCTGAACAGTTTCCTGCTCTACGGATTGTATTTTATGTATCAGCTCCGCCCTGTGTGCCTGCTCTTCAATTTGGATATCTCTCATCAGCATCGCTTCGCTCTGTCCCGGCAACCCTATACCGTTCTGATATTGCGGTGACTTTTGATATTTTTCCAATGTTTCAAATATGCGAATCGTTTCTTCTCCGAATACCTGCTTTAAGTGTTCTCTTTCTGTAATCTGGGTCTGCTCTACAGTAGTCTCCCTATCCAGATAGGTCATAAGCACTTCTTCCGGTTCTGATAATACCCGAAGGGCATCTTCCATTGCCTTTGCCCGATTAATCCGTCCCGGCTTTTCTTCGGTCACGTTTTGGATATTAAGCTGCTGCAAAAGCTGCAGATTCCGGATATTGTTCTGATTAATCTGTTCCAATTGGTTTTTCAGTAGATTTTCCTGTTTGGTCATATGCTGTATCTGCTGACCGTGCATTTCTGTCTGCTGTACTACTTCACGAATGCTATCCGGTGTTTCCTCGGCATACGCATTTTCTATATCCTCATCTGCACCTTCTTGCGGAAGATATTGCAGTTCTTCCTGCGGATAAACAGTTATATTTGTATTTCTGATATTGTTTAATTGCTGTTCCTGATACAGCTGCTCAATCGCTTTTATTTCATTTTTCTGATATTGCTGTACTTCTTTACTATAGGTATCTGCTGCCTCATTAGAAATAAAGTTCTGTCCATGATACGTTGCAAATCGGTTAAATGTATTTTCCGCTGCCTGATAAATATTTCCGACCAGGTGATACCATACGTTTTCCTGTCTGACAAGGTCTTCTACCCTTAATGCATACATCTGATGAAGTGCGTTTAAAAGTACCGCCTGCACCATCTGACTGACGGACCTGCGGTTGTCAGTAGACATCATTACTTCATCGCCCATCTCATAGGTATTAATGTAATGGTATACTAATGGTTGCTCCTCCATCATCGTATAATTGCGGAGCTTGTTCAGCAGAATATTTTGTGCCATTACATTCTGCTCACTGATTTTCATTTCTTCTGCCGAAATCATCTGATGATAATTTGCAGTAGTGGATACATAGTTTTTCAGTTCCTGATAAACGGCTCCGGTCTGTAAGCGGTTCAAAATTTCCTGATGAAGCCACAGTACATGTGCTTCTTTCTCATCCTGTTCTTCTCCTGCAGGCTCCGTATCTCTTTCTGCCTGCATTTTGCGGTATTCCAAAAGCTGTGCTACCGTTTCCTGTTGTTCCCAATATAAATCCGTCAAATAGGTTACATTTTTCGTTTCTTCTTTATGATTTCTTACCTGTCGGATAAATTCCTGTACATTGCTTATCCCCATTTTTTTCAAAACAGATTCGATAAACACCTGATCCTGATAAGTCATCTGATACGTATCAGATACAAGAATACGATTGAGTACATTGTTAATCACATCCAGCTTCAGATTCTGATTCTCATAGATTTTCGTATTTTCTATAAGAGAAGTCATACCTCCTTCTGCCAGATACAGCTCCGGTGGTTCTGACAGGAAATGAAGCATATCCTCAGGCTCTAAGCCATTGCCGATAATCTGATAATTTCCCATCAGTCTCTCTGTGAAATTGTCATTCATTTTCAAGATGGAAGGATTTACAGTTAATCCAATGGGTGTATGTATTGTCAGCATTTAATCCTTCTCCTTTCCATCTTTTTAATGTATTTCTACTTCTTCTTTAAAAAGTCAGTAATTTGTTTTGCACTCTTTTTCTTCGGCCAGAGTCTTGGTTCCGGCACTTTCATGGTCTCTTTATGTGCGCTGCTTTCTTTTGGCCACATTTTTGCTTTTCCTGCCATCGTAGTCATCGACAGTTCGCCTTCATTGTAACTTGCTGCTCCGTCTCTGGTTGCGCTCTTGCTATGTTTATATAACTCGCTCTTACTTTCCATAGCCGCTTTTGTTAATTCTTTTTCATGATGCTTTGCGGAAACATAACCCTTTGGGGTATCTTTAGAAGGCTTATAGATTTTTGCTTTTCCTTCCATTTCTGTTTTCGTCAGTTCTTTCTCATGATGTTTTGCAGAAGCATAGTCCTTTGGCTTATCTTTGGCTATCTTATAAAGAGATGCCTTTTTTTCCATGTCTGCCTTTGTCAACTCACCTTCGTTGTAGGTCGCCGAACCCTTTCTGGTGGCATTTTTACTATGATTATACTTTCTGCTTGCAGCACCACTTACTGCTATTTTCTTTGCTTCTGCCGCCTGTTTTTCTTCCGGTGTAGATGCATTTTCGATTTCTTTATCAATGGCTTTGTTATGGTCATCTACCATACTTGCATAGTCTCTACCATATTTTGGCTTCAAGCCGCCATCCTTATCTTTTTCCGGTACCCATTTTCCTGCTTTTGCTTCCATCGCAGCCTTTGTCAGCTCACCTTCGTTATAAGTCGCCGAACCACTTCTGGTAGCATTTTTACTATGTGTATATTTTGCAGCCTTTGCTTCCATAGCTGCTTTCGTCAGCTCACCTTCGTTATAGGTTGCCGAACCACTTCTGGTAGCATTTTTGCTGTGGGTATATTTGGCAGCCTTTGCTTCCATATCTGCTTTTGTCAGCTCGCCTTCGTTATAAGTCGCCGAACCATTTCTGGTAGCATTTTTACTATGATTATATTTTCTTTTCTTCACACCGCCGGTACTCATCATCGTAGCCTCAAGTGCTTTTTCTGCTTCCAAATCACGCACATCCAGCTCTTGCATTTCTTCCAGTTGTTTTTGTATGGTTTCATTGTAGTTTTCTACCATGCTTCCATAATCTTTACCATATTTAGGCTTCAAAGTACCATCTGTATCTTTTTTCGGTACCCACTTAGCCTTTTCCGCTTTTTCCTGCATTTGGGCTGCCGTCAATTCTTTCGCACTATCGTTGTGTTTTGCCATCAATGGTGTTCTTTCAGAAGAAGCCTTTGCAAACTTGGAAAGCTTTGCACGTTTTTCCATTTCTTCCTTGCTGTTATAAGTCTTCTCCCATGCATCATTATACAAATTGGAATTATAATGTCTGTCGCCGGTTCCTTCCTTTTTCTTTCCGTCAAAGCCCCATGCTTCTCCTTCAAAGGTTTCGGAAGGAATATCCAAACAAACCATTTCACGATAAGCTATCGTAACCTTTTCTACCAAAAGACCGCTGGCTTCCGCATTCATATCGCCATAATCCTTTGCGATAACCGTACATCCGGTAAAAGTATAAGTACGCACCGGCTGAAAGGTAGGAAATACCCGTTTGTTTACAAACAAAATTACCGGCAGGACCAGCTCTGTTCCCAGTGGCAGCGGGTCCACCCAGTTTACGCCTACATATCGTTCTACCTGGAATTTGAAGGGCTGGCTGATTGCTTTACGTTTCAGATGCACGTAGTCATTCAGACCACCTTCCTGTATATAATCAAACTGATTTTCACGACTGATTCCTGTAATGGATTTGCAAGGCAGATCAAATATGCCTTCCACGCGAAGCATGAAAGAAAAATTCGGAACAGGAACCGTACCGGTATTTCTTACCAGTATATTGCCCGGATCTTCTCTTCCGCCTATTTCTACGCTTGAATCCAAACCGCTAATGGTTGTTACAGGTTTTATTATTTTTACTGCCATTATGCCAGCTCCTTCCACTCACCTATCTGGTGGGCTTCATGTCTAAAATGCTCTTTTCCTTACTCTTCTTTGAGGGATTAATGCTCTTATGTATCTCTGTTATTTCACGACACCATCGTCTTCTGCTTTGATGATCCAAATTCATTACATCCTCATTACTCCAGTGGAAATAATAGGATAAAAATGCCATTTCCTGATACATAGTATCCTTCGGATACAGCCTTAACCCTCCATAGTAAAATTTACAGGAGTCTCTATTGTCTCGCCGCAATGAGGGCATACCACCTGCATCATCGGTGGTTCTACGTCATTGATTTTCTGATACATATCCTGCAAAAATGCCAAATCTGCTGTAAATAACTTTTCAATCACATTTGGTGTTACCATCGTTAAACCTTCCAGCTCTGTAATAACTTTACCCAATACTACAATAGTCAGATAAGATGGATTACTCAGTACACGCGGATCTCTTGTTGCACTGATTTCATCACCTGCTGTAGCCAGACGCATTTTACCCCGTTTGTGTATTTCACCGTTTCCATCCACATATCCTTTTGGAAGTGTAAATTCGTATACTGTTTCCATCCTGTTTCCTCCTGCTTTCTATTTCCTGTTTTCTTATTCTCATTTGATAGTTCAGATCCTTTTATGATCTGATATAGAGAGAAACATTTTTCTCCCCATATCAGGTCCCCCGGGAAATCCCGGGGACCCATAATTTCCTTAGTTAGGAATAATTAATTCTTCGTATGCAATTTCTACTGTTTCAATTGCTACTTCACTCTGAAG
>SVFS01000039.1 GCA_015056725.1 Lachnospiraceae bacterium
GCTGTCCACCGGAAAGTGCAAGTACAATCAGATTATCATTGTATTCTTTAATCGCTTCGCAAATGGCACATGCAAGTTCATAATCGGCGGCTGCCATGTTATACATCGCACCATGAGGTTTTACATGCTGCATCTTTACGCCATGCACCTTACAAAATGCATCCAGTGCACCGAGCTGATACAGTACATATGCCTTTGCTTCTGCAGGAGATACTGCCATATTTCTTCGTCCAAATCCCATCAGGTCAGGATATCCCGGATGTGCACCGACTGCAATTCCGGCTTCTTTGGCACTTTTTATCGTCTTATTCATCACAACCGGATCTGCCGCATGATAGCCGCACGCCACGTTTGCAGACGTAATAAGCGGAATAATCATATCATCCGCACCTATCTTATAACTGCCGAAGCTTTCTCCCAAATCACTGTTTAAATCTACACGATACATTCTTATTCTCCTACATTCATTTTCATTTCATTTTCAATGAATCCGGTATCTGCCTGTCCTGCCACAAAAACAGGATGACGCATAATCTGATACTGGAAATTAAGATTTGTTTCCACACCAAGAATCACTGTCTCATCCAGTGCCGAACGCATCTTGGCAAGCGCTGCTTCTCTGGTTGGAGCATGCACAATAATTTTTGCTATCATGGAATCGTACTCTGACGGAATCTTATAGCCTGTATATAATGCGCTGTCTACACGTACACCGTTTCCTGCCGGTAAATGCATATTTATTACAACGCCCGGACTCGGCATAAAGTTCTTTTCCGGAATTTCCGCATTGATACGACACTCAATCGCATGTCCTCTGAAAAGAATATCTTCCTGAGTAAAGCTTAATTTTTCACCCATAGCTACCTGAATCTGTTCCATAATAAGGTCCGTTCCGGTTACCATTTCTGTTACACCGTGCTCTACCTGGATTCTTGTATTCATTTCCATGAAGAAAAATTCGCCCTGCTGATTTACGATAAATTCAATGGTTCCCGCACTTGTGTAACCTACTGCCTTTGCAGCAAGCACGGATACTCTGTTCATTTCTGCTCTGATTTCATCAGTAATTGCCGGTGACGGAGACTCCTCGATAATCTTCTGATGATTACGCTGTACAGAACAGTCTCTGTCGCCAAGTGCTACTACATTTCCATGCTGGTCTGCCATAATCTGAATTTCCACATGGCGAGGCTTTTCTACAAAACGTTCCATATACATGGTGTCATCACCAAAGGCATTTGCAGATTCTCTCTGTGCCATATTAAACTGGAATTCAAATTCTTCCTCAGAGCGTGCAACTCTCATACCTTTGCCACCGCCGCCGGAGGAAGCTTTAATCATCACCGGATAACCGATTTCTTTTGCCTGCTCTTTTGCAATTTCTGCATCATAAACCGGCTCCTTTGTTCCCGGTACTACCGGAACTCCTGCTTCCATCATAGTCGTTCTTGCCTGAGATTTATTACCCATCTTATCGATTACATCTGCTGTAGGTCCGATAAAAGTAATTCCGTGTTCTTCACACTTACGGACAAATTCACTATTTTCTGATAAAAAACCAAAACCCGGATGAATTGCATCTGCACCCATATTCAGTGCTGCCGAAATAATACGGTCCATATTTAAATAGCTGTATTTTGCAGGTCCTTCACCGATACAGATTCTCTGGTCGGCAAGCTGTACATGAAGACTGTTTTCATCTTCTTTAGAATATACCGCAACACTGCGGATTCCAAGATTACGGCATGCCCTGATAACACGTACTGCAATTTCTCCTCGGTTGGCTACTAATATTTTATTAAACATATGTTAGCCCCTTTCCCGTTTCTTAGATTTTTTTCACGCGGAATAATGGCTGTCCATATTCTACTTTCTGTTCATTGCTTACAAGAACTGCTTCAATTTCACAGTCGAAATCACTCTGAATTTCATTCATTAATTTCATAGCTTCCAGAATACATACTGTCTGACCATTTTTCACACGGTCGCCTACTTTTACAAAAGCAGGTGCATCCGGTGCCGGTGCAGAATAGAATGTACCAACGATTGGAGATGTAATGAAGAGTTTTTCATCTTCTTTTGCTTCTTCTGTTACTTCCACTGCTACAGAAGGTGCTGCCGGCTGTGCTGCCATAGCAGGTACTCCAGCTGCTACTACCGGAGGATGCTCCAGCTTGCTCATTTTAATTTTCAAATCCCCTTCTTTGATTGTAAACTCTGTCAAAGAGGAGTTTTCAATAATTCTTACTAATCCTTCAATTTTCTGTAAATCCATTTTATACTCCTTATTTTCTATTCTTCTGTCTGGAACAGCTTTGTAAGTCTCTTTGCTACCAGACGACATTCCAATACTTCTTTACAAGGCTTGTGAATAATGTCACGCATCTTATCCAGTTCTTTCAGTTCATCAAGATATAATTTCTGAGCTTCCTGAACGGTAATTGCTTTAAAACGGATTTTATGATCCGTTTTACGCTGTACAAGCTTTGGTATATCAACAGATGCTACCGTTGCAATCTTTGCATAACCGCCCGTTGTCTGTCTGTCGGACAACAGAATAATCGGTTTACCGTGTGCCGGCACCTGTACGGAGCCGTATGCGATACCATCCGAAATAATGTCTGATTTTTCTTTTACTGCAATAAACGCTCCATCCAGCCTGCAGCCCATACGGTCAAAATCACTTGTAACCGTATACTCTGTTCCAAGAAACGTTTCAATACCTTCCTTCGCAAACATATCGTCCTGTGGTCCCATGACTACGCGAAGTGTTGTAGCATCCTGCGCAAAGTCATCTCCCTTAAGCTTTCTGGAAAGGAAGAACGGTAAATAACGTCTTTTAATACGGAAATTAATATAATCTCCTGCCTGAAGCTTTCTGCCTTTAAAACCACCGATTTTGCTCTTCATGTTTGTGCAGCGGCTTCCCATTACTACCGGGATTTCCAAATAACTGGAAAAAGCAATATAGCCTCTGCTTCCTGTTCTGGCACTGCCGAATTTTAAAATATCCCCTTTGTGCATATAGATTGCTTCATACATCGGTGCCGGTTCTCCGTTAATCATCGGAGAAAAGTCACCACCTGTAATTGCAATAATGGTAGATGAAGTAAATTCAAGAGTCGGTCCGATTAATGTAAATTCAAGAACCGCTTCATTTTCCGGATTGTCCAATAAGAGGTTTGCAATCTTAAAGGAACGCACATCCATAACACCGGCTACGCTGAAGCCCTGGCTCTGATAGCCGGTTCTTCCAAGGTCCTGTACGGTTGTCAGCATTCCGCCTTTTAATACACGAATTCCCATAAGCTACACCTCTCCTTCATGCACTACAACCTGATACATGCCACGGTCTACCTGTGCTTTTATTTCTAAGTATTCTGCTTCCGTAACCGGAACAAAACGGATGTAATCTCCTGCTTCTACTAAAATCGGAATCTCTCTGTCCGGATCATAAGTTTTTACAGGTGTCATACCCATTAATTGCCAGCCGCCCGGTGAATCCAGCGGATAAATACCTGTCTGGGAACCTCCGATACCTACGGAACCTGCATTAATCTTAATGCGAGGCGTTGCAAGTCTCGGAGTGTGGATTCTTTCATCCAAACCTCCAAGGTATGTAAATCCCGGAAGAAATCCAAGCATATAAATCAAATAATCTCTGGAAGAATGTATTTCAATTACTTCCTTTTCCGATAATCCTGCATTTTTTGCAATGTTTGCAATATCAGGACCGTATTCGCCACCATAACATACCGGAATTTCAAACACACGCTTTCTTCCTGCTTCTGCTTTTGCATCCACCTTAATCAAATCCTGCATGCGCTGTTTCATTTCTTCATAGCTGATAACACGAGGATCATAATTGATTAAAAGCGAACAAAACGCCGGAATAATGTCTACTACACCTTCGATATGCTGTTCTCTCATAAGCTGAACGGTAGCTGCAATTTTTCTGTTAATTTCCGGACTGATTTCCTTACCGAATTCAACCAGTAAGGAAGAATCTCCTGCCGTTAATATTCTGATATCTTGCATGTTATTACTCCTTTAAACGAATCACATCGTAATCCGTTGTCCTTCTCAAACAAAAAACCGGAGCCTAAGTAGCCCTAGGCTCCGGCAAATATACTTCCTAGAATAAAGAACCAATATTGTTTACAAATGTCTGGATTCCAAGGTATGCAGTAATTACTACAACGATAGCACCAATGATAAGTAACCATGTAGGATGTTTGTAATTTTCACCAACAATAGATTTCTTCTTGGAAGCGATCAGACAGATACCTAATGTAATAGGAAGAATCAGTCCGTTGAATGCTCCTGCAAGTACAAGAAGTAATGCCGGATTACCAAGGAATACCATAATAAGTGTAGATACTGCAATGAAGCCAATAATAATTTTATTTTCATTCTTTTCAATTGATGAATGGAATGTCTTCATAAAGGATACAGATGTATAAGCTGCACCAATAATAGAAGTAATTGCTGCACAAAGAAGTACAAGACCTGCAAAACGGTAACCAATTTCGCCTGCACCTGCTTTGAATGCATCTGCTGCCGGGTTTCCGGAATTTGCTAAATCAACACCTAAATTCTTTACAACTACACCTAAAACTGCAAGGAATAACAGTACACGTACAAGTGCTGCAATTCCCATACCTGTAATGGAACTCTTGCTGATTTCTTTTAAGTTCTTTTCGCCTGTAATACCTGCATCGATAAGA
The DNA here is from genome assembly GCA_015056725.1 of Lachnospiraceae bacterium. GTDB lineage: Bacteria > Bacillota > Clostridia > Lachnospirales > Lachnospiraceae > 1XD8-76. The sequence continues at coordinate 4,728 of SVFS01000039.1, forward strand.
CGATGTGCACCTGCGAATGTTATGTAACCACCAACTGTACCACCAATTAATGTTGTAATAGCTGGAATCAAAGCAGAAATACCTGTTTCCGGAACAAATGTATTTTTCACTGCTGCGCCAATTGGAGGCTTAACCATTACGATTACTACTAAAATAACAATAATCATAATACCGCCAAGTGCCTTTGTAAGTTTATCCATCATAGATTTTGCATCTTTTAATACAAATACAAGAATTGCAATACCGCCTGCTAATATGCAGCCAACTGTCTGTGGAATACCAAGTAATGTTTCAAAACCAAGTGCACCACCACCAACGTTACCAATGTTAAATACGAGACCGCCAAGAGCTACCATGAAAGCTACAAAATAACCAAGACCCGGTAATAACTTATTTGCAACATCCTGACCGCGAAGACCGGATACACAAAGTACTCTCCAGATATTTACCTGTGCAACTGCAGATAAGATAAGAGATGCTAAAATAACAAAACCAAAACTAGCCGCATGCTGACCTGTAAATTTCGCTGTCTGTGTAAGGAAACCCGGTCCGATAGCTGATGTTGCCATCAAAAATGCTGCACCAAACAGAGCTCCTCCACCTTTTTTCTTTTCACCCATTAGAATGAACCTCCTTTTCCCTTTATAGCTTGTCGTTTTATTTTATTGCTACATATCCCCCGTAGCAAAAAACGCCTACAGCCATTTTACCATATCCGGTGCATTTTACCAAGAGAAAAATATATACAAAATCCTGTCCCTGCCATCGGTACATATACCTTTCAGGTATAACTTTTTCCGTTATGCTTACAATAATAGTATGCTTATTACCGGGCTGATACGTATCACACTACTATATATGTTGCATTGTATATAAGTATCAGGAAACTTTTCAGAAATATTTTTTATTTTTTTCAGTTTTTTCTATTGTATAAATTAGTGAAGGCATATATAATCAGTTTGTATTTTGTTATATAAAACACACACTTCATAAGTACGACTTATGTGGTGTATAATCAAATCAAAAGTGAGGTATTCTTATCATGGAAAGACGAGTAGGTACAGTTTCAAGAGGTATCCGTTGCCCTATCATCCGTGAAGGTGATAATCTTGTAGAAATGACAGTAAACAGCGTATTAGAAGCTGCAAAAAGCGAAGGCTTTGAGCTTCGTGACAGAGACGTTATTGCTTTAACAGAGTCTATTGTAGCTCGTGCACAGGGCAATTACGCATCTGTTGAAGACATCGCAACAGACGTAAGAAATAAATTAGGTGGAGAAACAGTTGGTGTTATTTTCCCAATTCTTTCCCGTAACCGTTTTGCTATTAATTTAAAAGGTATTGCTATGGGCTGCAAAAAAGTAGTTCTTATGCTCAGCTATCCGAGTGACGAAGTAGGTAACGCACTTTTAACTTATGACCAGCTTGATGATGCCGGCATTAACCCATATTCTGACGTTTTATCTTTAGAAAAATACCGTGAATTATTTGGAGAAAACAAACACGAATTTACAGGTGTTGATTATGTGGATTACTATAGCAGCATTGTAAAAGACGCCGGTGCTGACGTAGAAATCGTATTTGCAAATCAGGCAAAGACCATTCTGAACTATGCAGACTGCATTATCACATGTGATATTCATACACGTGCACGTACAAAACGCATCCTCAGAGAAGCCGGTGCAAAGGTTGTATGCGGTCTTGACGATATTATGACACAGTCCATTAACGGCAGTGGCTTTAATACAAAATACGGTTTACTTGGCTCCAACAAATCCACAGAAGACAAGATCAAATTATTCCCTAACGAATGTAAGGATTTAGTTCTTGATATCCAGTCTTCTATTTTGGAAAAGACAGGCAAACACGTAGAAGTTATGGTATACGGTGACGGTGCCTTCAAAGATCCACAGGGTAAAATCTGGGAATTAGCTGACCCGGTTGTATCTCCTGCATTTACAGATGGTCTTATTGGTACACCAAACGAACTGAAACTCAAATATCTTGCAGACAATGACTTTGCAAACTTAAGCGGTGCTGAATTAAAAGAAGCAATTTCCAACAGCATTAAAGCAAAAGGCGAAAACCTTGTAGGAAACATGGCTTCCCAGGGTACTACACCAAGACAGCTTACGGACTTAATCGGTTCCTTATGTGACTTAACATCCGGCTCCGGTGACAAAGGTACTCCTGTTATCTTAATTCAGGGTTACTTCGATAATTTTACATCTAACTAAGTATAGAAGCTTTTACCAAATGCAAAGGACCACATAATCAATCACTTATGCGGTCCTTTTTGTATTCCTTACTTTATCTTTCCTTCAAAACAGTCTTCTCAATGGTCATTAAAAGAGCTTCCACATCTAACGGTTTCACTACAAATCCATTCATGCCTGCTTCTAACGCCCGATTTCTGTCTTCATCATAGACATTTGCAGTCATGGCAACAATCGGAATCTGAGCTTTCTTTTCATCACTTAAACATCGGATTTCTCTTGTCGCAGTATAGCCGTCCATCTTCGGCATCTGAATATCCATAAGAACAATATCAAATGCATCTGCATCTGCCTTATTTAATATGTCAAGTGCCATCATTCCGTCTTCTGCAACTACTACTTCCAGACCTTCCTCCATCAGAATATCTACTGCAATTTCCCTGTTAAGTTCATTATCTTCTACCAACAGAACCCTTATTCCCTCTAAGTTTGAGCTATCTACGTTATATTCCTCAACAGGCTTTGACAATTCCTCTCCGTCTGCTACCCGCAGATGATATGTGACGATAAATTCCGTTCCGTGTCCCAAAGTGCTTTTACACTCTATTTTAGCTCCCAGTAAATCCACAAGACGTTTTACAATTGCAAGGCCAAGTCCGGTTCCTTCTACGCCGGACTCTGTAGAAGTTCGTTCCCTTTCAAAAGAATTGAACAATCGTTTCTGGAAATCTCTGCTGATTCCGATACCGGTATCGATAATGTGTAATTCGTAGGTTGCATATCCTTCTATAGCATCCGTTGTCTGCACAAACCGATGCGTTACACTTCCGCCCTTTGGCGTGAATTTTTGTGCATTCGATAATAAATTGATACAAATCTGACTCATCCTTTGTGCATCACAGTACACATACGGATTCCTAATCTCGCTTTCCAGTATCAGCTTAATTCCGGCTGCCTGCATGGACTCTGCAAACAGCGATTTAGTTATCTCTTCAAAATCATTAATATTTCTCGGTGCTATTTCCACCTCGTATTTTCCACTCTCAATACGGGCAAAGTCCAGAATATCATTAATTAATTTCAACAGAATATTTCCGGCACTTTCAATTTTACTTAATGCCGCACTTACCTCCTTAGGATCATGGATATGCTTTTGAGCAATTGCCGTAAATCCCAAAATTGCATTCATAGGTGTCCTGATATCGTGGGACATATTAAATAAAAAGGTTGATTTCGCCTGATTTGCTTGATGTGCCTGCTCCAAGGCTGCCTGCAATTCCTTATGCTGTACCCGGTATGCCTCATCCAATAACTTCTGTTGATGAATATCATAAAAAGTAATTGTTGCAATAATTTCATTTGTGCAGTTATTCCTTGCCAACATAATATCCTGTCTGCACCAACCAAAACGCTCATCCCCTCTTTTAGCTTTGAACACAATCGAAATATGGTCTTCTCCATTCGCATATCGTTCCAGCAGACCATCGCAATCCAATACACGTATATTCTCTTCATTGTCGAGTTCTACTTTATTTCTCCAATGCGCTACTACATCTGTATAGCTGTTGGATTTCACAATTCCGTGCAGAAGCAGATACTGCATGGTAATCTCAGGATTTTTAGGAACCGTCAGCTCCAGCACCTCATTTGTAGAGAGATTTACAATCATAAACTGCAGGGCACGCGATAAAACCGTATCACGATACCTTTTTACATTTTCGCTTTCCTGCTTTTCCAGCTCGGTTACACGTTCATATTTGGCAGATAATTCTTCTACCATACGATGCATCTTATGCCTAAACCACAGATACATACCAATAACCACACCGATAATCACTATTACCAGCGCAATAACGACCAAACCGTGTATGCAATCAATCCCCTCCAGTACATTCATCTTTTGTCCCATATTTTTCCCTCTTAACACAAATTGCATTATAAAATGACACGTAATTTTTTCGGAACACATGTGAAAACAACGTTTCTTACTTCACCCACATATTCTCCGTCCAAATGAAGTGTTACTTCCTTTTCATAGTTTGTTTCATATTTTTCACAATCAAATGTCTCAAACTGTTTCAATTTTTCCTGCTTCCCTGCAATCAGAAACGGTAAATAGAAAAACGCAAGCCATTTCGGAACATTACTTATCGTACACATCGATAATTTACCATCCGTGGCTGTAGCAGTCGGCACCATCGGTATTCCGCCTCCTTCTGACCTGAAATTCATGGCTGCCGTAAAAATCACCTTAGGATACTCTCTTTTTACCTGTTCTTTAAAAACACCTTTTTCCAGTACATTCCACGCCATAGCCTGCACATCAAATACTGTCATGGAAAATAAGGTCTGCACGGTAACAATCGGATAAACAAGCTTCCCTAAATGAATGGCATTCAAGAACTTTTTCCATTTTGACACCAGAGTCTGTTTCACTACAATAGCATCCATTCCGATTCCTGCACTTACTGCAAAGTAACGAGGATTTTCACAGTTTTCCCAACTTGCAAGTCCCAAATCAATAATCTGTTCCTTATCTGCCTTTCGTAATCTTTCCAGCTGCTCAAGGGGTGTATCCTTTATCTTTAATCCTCTTGCAAAATCATTACCGGAGCCTGTAGAAATGACTCCGAAGCGGACTTTTTCAAAATGCTCCATCCCATTTATAACTTCGTTAACCGTACCGTCACCGCCAAGTGCCACTAAACGGATATCTTCATCCTGTTTATTGCAAATCATTTGTGCCAGTTCTTTTGCATGACCTTTATAGTTTGTCTTATACACTTCGTAGAATACATTCTTCTTTTTTAATTCCGCTTCTATCTCTTCCCAGATTTTCGCACCCATACCACTACGGGATGTGAGATTCACAATGAAATACAACATACGTCCAACTATCTCCACATAATACCATTCGTCAAAAAACAAGCCCGCTTTTCTTTAATATATCTGTAAAAATCATACTTTTTTCCGCATTTTTTGACAAATTTATCATACTCCATTTTCATACATTTTCCAAGTGGATATTGCTGGTTTGCAGAAGAAAAAATGCGTATTTAACTTTATTAAAATTTTTTTATTTTTTTGTTAATATTTGTATTGAGTCCATGAGTTAAGAGATGTAAAATAAAGGAGTGTGTGTCAGACAATACATTTTTATTTTAAATTCAGGAAATACTACTTTACATGGAAAGGCGGCGAACCGTTTATGAGAATTGGCTTTGATAATGAAAAATACTTAAAAATGCAGTCAGAACATATTATGGAGCGAATCGGTCGTTTCGACAATAAACTGTATCTGGAATTCGGCGGTAAGCTTTTTGATGATTTCCATGCATCAAGAGTACTTCCAGGCTTTGCAGCAGACAGTAAATTACAGATGTTGACTCAGTTAGTCGATAGTGCGGAAATCATTATGGTTGTAAGTGCTGATGATATTGCCAAGAATAAGCTCAGAGCTGATTTAGGCATAACTTATGACAATGATGTCATTCGTTTGATTGATGAATTTAAAGACCGCGGCTTCTATGTAGGAAGCGTGGTTCTTACGAAATATACCAAGCAAAGAAGTGCTCTTCTCTTCCAGAAACGTTTGGAAAATCTTGGAATCAAGGTATATCACCATTATCTGATCCCTGAATATCCTACAAACGTTCCTTATATCGTAAGTGAAGATGGCTTTGGTAAAAATGATTATATTGAAACTACCAGACCACTTGTTATTGTAACTGCACCGGGACCAGGCAGCGGCAAAATGAGTACTTGTCTTTCTCAGCTTTATCACGAGCACCAGAGAGGTATCCATGCCGGTTATGCAAAGTTTGAAACCTTCCCTATTTGGAATCTTTCGCTTGATCATCCGGTAAACCTTGCTTATGAAGCAGCCACTGCTGATTTAAATGATATCAATATGATTGACCCTTATCATTTAAAAGCATACGGAGAAACTACTGTTAACTACAATCGTGACGTTGAAATCTTCCCGGTATTAAATGCAATCTTCATGAAGATTTACGGCAAAAGCCCATATGCATCACCAACTGACATGGGTGTCAATATGGTTGGTAACTGTATTATTGATGACGAAATCTGCCGTGAAGCATCCAAACAGGAAATTATCCGCAGATACTACCATACCTTATGTGGTTTTGCGGAAGGAAAATATACGCAGGAAGAAATCAACAAGCTGGAACTGTTATTAAGTCAGGCTGATTTAACAACTACTTACAGACATACCGTAACTCCGGCTATGAATCGTGCGGAAGAAACAGGTGCTCCGGCAGTAGCTATCGAGCTTTCAGACGGAACAATCATTACCGGTAAAACAGGTGATTTATTAGGTGCCAGCTCTGCTGCACTTCTGAACTCCATCAAATATTTAGGAGACATTGATCATGATGCACTGCTTCTCTCACCGGAAGCCATCGCACCGATCCAGATGCTGAAAACCCAGTATCTTGGCAGCAAAAATCCACGACTTCATACAGACGAGGTTCTTATTGCGTTATCTGCTACTGCTGCAGAAAACGACGAAGCTGCCCTTGCACTGCGCCAGCTTCCAAAGCTTTCGGGAGCCCAGGTGCATTCTACGGTTATGTTAAGTTCTGTAGATAAAAAGATTTTCAAAAAGCTTGGCTGCGACTTAACCTGCGAGCCAAAGACAGATTAATTTTTCAAAAAAAGGCGGGATTGCATTTGCAATCCCGCTTATTTACATTGTTCCCTGTGTGAAAAGTCCTCTCACATGTGCCACTTCATCTTCACTGGCTTTCTGTGCCGGCACATAATAGGATTTTGCTCTTGCAAGCTGGTACAGCTCTTCCTGAGACTGTTCACAACTGTTTCTGAGCTGTTTTAACTTCTGCTTTAATTCAAAATTTTCTGTCTGTGCAATCATACCTGCATAGCGTGTCAATTCACCATTGATACCCGCAAGCGTATCTGCTACCATTATCTTTTCCTGCATATCCCCTTCTCCTTTTACTGCAAAAATCTCATTAACTGCTGCTTATTATCCATAGCGGATTTTGCACCTTTTTCAAAAAACTGCTTTACCTGTGCATCGGTTGCTTCCTTTGCATAGTCCTGCATCTTACCATATGTCACGTCATAGCCACCGATTAAATGACGCAGATTCTGTAAATCAAGTTCTGAAAGATTGCTCATAATTTAACCTCCTTTTTGTACTTTGTACAAGGTTATTATGTGCTGTTTTGGAGAAAGTATTCCTCTGATATCCGATTGCTACATCACACCTAACATCTTCATCAGCCAGTAAATCAGCCCCAGCACCCAGCTGCAAAAAATACCATATAAAATTACCGGACCTGCAATGGTAAAAATTTTACAGCCTATACCATATACTTGTCCTTCTTTTTTATATTCAATAGCTGCCGATGCAACCGAATTCGCAAAACCCGTAATCGGCACCAAAGCACCTGCACCGCCAAATTTTACAATTTGCGGATACAAATTGAATCCGGTAAGTAATGCACTTATAAAAACAAGAAGCATGGCACACCAACTACCGGCTTCATCTTGACTTAAACCGTAGGTATTGACTGCTGTGTTTATAATAAATTGTCCCAATACACAAATAATTCCTCCTACCAAAAATGCCTTTACCATACGCATTACCAAGTCACTTTTCGGTGTAATTTCTTTCACATAATCTGCATATTTCTGTTGTTCCTGTTTTGTCATTTTTCCACCTCACTACATACTTCCTAAGTCCAATAGGAAATACGCAAGACTTCCTGCAAGCTTTCCTAATGCAACAAATACGACTACAATTCCAAGTCCGTGCCGAAATCCGATTCGTCTGGAAAAAATCGGAATACTATCTAACATTTCCGCAATGGCAAGTGCCAGACAACCTACAAAGCAGCCAATAAAAAAGCCAATCATAAGAAGCAGTATCTGACCTACAAGGCCGGCAAGTATTACATATTTTTTATCCGTAACACTTCCTATTGCTCCTAAAACAGTTCCCAAAATAATACTGTTTTCATAGCACAATATATTATCGGCTGTTCCTGTTTTTCCTGCAAATCTCGGAGTTAATCCGATTGCAAGCAATACCGTAAATACGCCGGATGCTACCAAAACACCGCAGCAGCCTCCATAAATAAACATCAAGCACCATCTTAACACGTTCTTCCATCCCTATTACTATACTTCTATTTCCATTTTTTCTTTTTCTGCCAAATCGATTAATGCTTTTTCAACCTCTTCCTCATACATCTTCATCTCCACCTCAATCGGTGTCGGATCTCTGGTAATCCGTCTCTTTCCGATATGATTGAAAAAGACAACAATCCCGATTGCCAATCCTAAAGAGTACCCTAATTCCAACGTACCAAAATCTCCGCTTCTTTTTCCTGCTATTAATTCATAAATTCTGGAAAACACCTCTATAATTCCAACATCATTGTGAAAAGCAATGATTGTAAAAGAAGCACCGAAAAAGCATATTAATGCAACAAATATGGTTTTAGCACCCCGGACAATTTTTGTATCCTCCGGTTTGACTTTTTTAATAATTGTATCCGTTTCTCCAAGCGAAATCACTTCTACATCCGGATACAGACTCTGTATCATCGCAATTATTTCCATCACACTGATAACGCATCTCATGTTATGTCCATCTTTAAAATGATGTAACTTTATATGCTTCACTTTTGCCAAAACCGTTTTGTCCTGACAAACGATACTCGCCACATCCGACAAATAGACATCTGCCTTCAATACCTCTACACTGCGGTTTGCCTTTATATATATCTGTGTATTGCCTGTCCCCATATCCATGCCTCCATGTCTCTTCTTTATCGTATGTCAAAACACTTTGTTTTATTCAGCAGAAATCACAAAGCCATTTCTCGCATTCTTCGCAATATTTTCTTTTCCAGCCTACTGACCTGTACCTGACTGATTCCGAGTTTTCCTGCCACCTCCATCTGCGTTTTCCCCTGATAATACCGCATGGTAATCAGTTCTCTCTCCTCTCCCTTCAAACCGGAAAGTAGTTGCCCCAGCAGCATATGATTTATTAGTTTTTCTTTTTCATTCGTTTTACTCGCAATCTGGTCTACAAGATAAATTTCATTTCCATCGTTTTGATAAACGGATTTATAAATGGATTCCACTTCTGTATTGGCTTCCAGCGCCATTACGATTTCTTCTACCGAAAGTCCCGATACTCTTGCAATATCCTCCATCGTCGGCTCCTGCCCCAATTCATGCTGCAAGCGTTCCCTTGCCTGTATTACCTTCCATCCATTTTCTTTTAAAGAACGGCTTACCTTTACCATTCCGTCATCACGCAGAAATCGTTTGATTTCTCCTGAAATCATCGGAACGGCATAGGTGGAAAATTTCACTTCATAAGAAACATCAAATTTATCAATTGCTTTCATAAGTCCGATACACCCTATCTGAAACAAATCCTCCGGATCGTATCCCCGTCCGAGAAAACGTTTTACAATGTGATGTACCAACCCCAAATTCTTTTCTATCAGTACTTCTCTCGCTTTTTTATCTCCTTCGTGCGATTTTTGTATGAGTACTGACAGTTCTTCCATAGCTATTCCTCATCCAACCATGGTGTACTGCCTATTTTCTTTTCCATAACAACTTTGCAGCCTTCTCCCGGCACAGAAAATACCTGAAGGTCATCCATAAAAGCTTCCATAAATGCAAATCCCATTCCCGAACGCTCCAACTGTGGTTTTGTTGTATAAAGCGGTTCCATTGCCTGCTTAATATTTTCAATACCCTTTCCGTCATCCTCGACTTCGATATGTACAACATCACCTGTTATTCTGATTCGCATACGAACCTTTCCTTCACAAATCTCTCTTGGACATTTCATTCTACCCGGAATGTACCCAAGCACATTTTCATATCCGTGTATAATCGCATTTGTTACCGCTTCCGATACTGCTGTTTTAACATCTGCCAATTCTTCCACCGTCGGATTTAACCCCGCAATAAAAGAAGATACCACCAATCTTGCAAAGCTTTCATTTGCTGAAATTGCATCAAATTCTAAATATGCCTCATTATCATATCCACGACATATCTTTGTTATACTTCCATTTGTTTCTAAACTTCTGCTCTCCATCATCTCTTCCTTCCATTTCTTTCCGCTATTTTTCTTTCTGCAATCTATCAATCCAATACTTCAATCATCTTATTCAAGCCCGAAATATATAATATTCTTCGTATCTGACGGTCTACATGAACTGCAAAAACCTTCCCACCAAGATACGATATTTTTTTATAGCGTCCCACGATAATGCCAATTCCCGAGCTGTCCATAAATTTTGTTTCCTCAAAATCAAAAACAATATTGTTCACTTTGTCATTTACCAGAAAAGCATCTGCCTTTTTGCAGATAGCACCTGCCAGATGATGATCCACCTCCACAGGCATTTTAATCATCAGATAATTGTCAATTACTTTAAAATCCATACATTCCCCTTTCCAAAAAAAAGAGAACACGATGTATGTGTTCTCTTTCGTATACTTTCTAACTATTCTATTTATTGAGTGCTTTCAATTTCTCTCAGATAACGTTCACTCTTTCTCGCACGTTCCGTACCACTAAAGCCGTCAACTACCATCTGATAATACACTCCGGCATTTTCCAAATCCCCGTTCTTGTAATATGCATTTGCAAGATTATAAAGAACATCTATATTCTGTCCGTCATAAATTCTTGCTTTTTCCAGATTACTAATAGCATCCTCATACATTTCCTTCTGGTATGCATCTAATCCGTCATCATAATATTTGGCTGCCACGCCCGGTCCGATTGCTGTAAGCAATGTGTTGTAAACAGACTGGAACGTTTCGGATGTGCTTTCCAAAACAGTTTCACTTTGTATCTTTTCTAAATACATTGCTACGCTTTCTACATCTTCCGGATTGGTAAGATACGTATTTGCCGCAGATAAAATATCATCCATAATCTGTAAAGTACCATCTGTACCTACATAGGATTCCAGTTTATCCTTAAGCTCCATATTTTCTTTTTCTAATGAAAGCTTCTTTTGTTCCAGTTCCTCAATCGTTGCAGATTTTACTGTCAGCTGTTCACTTACCGTTTTGAGCTGAATATTTACATCCGCCTTGGCATTTTGGATACGTGCCGGCAACACAAGACTTAACGCCATTGCCACACCGATTGCCAAACCAATCAGAATATAAACAAGTGCTGAAAGACTAACTCCTTTCGGCTCTTTTACATCAAGTGGCTGGATAATGGTTTCATTTCCGCTTTGGTAACGGAACACTTCTTCATTATCTTTTTTCTTTTTCTTTTTGATACTCTTAACACCCTCTGCTTCTTCCGGATGGAGCATTATTTCAACTTCCTTAAGATAGCGTTTGGTTGTTGTATTCCCGATATCAATCTGTTCGCACCGCTTCAGTTCACGTTCTGCTCTCGGCCAGTCTTCCGCATCGATATATAAAAGTGCCAGAAGCTGATGTGCCCTGACAAACTTCGGATTTAAGGAAAGCACCTTCTTTAACTGTATAATCGCTAAATCCTTTGCATCCTGATTACAGTACACAAGTGCCTGATTATATTTCTTAATGGTAGAATTAATCGTTTCAAGTCTTGTAGGATTGCTCTGTACCATTTCAATATAGTCATCCGCAATATTTTTCTTTGGTCTGAGATTTTTACTGATAACCCATTCACTAAGAGCCGCAACTACCTCTCCCATTTCAAAATATACAAGACCGAGCAAATTTCTTGCTTCTACATTGTTTTTGTTAAATTTAAGACTCTGGCGCAGACTGTTTATCGCACCTGAAAGGTCACGCACTGCTGCCTTTTCCAATCCTTCGTTGTAAAAGCGATTGGATAATTTCATAATCTTTTTGTATATCGATACATCTGCCCCACAGCCGGTACAAAAATCATGCTCCGACAATCGGCATCCGCAATTATAACATCTCATCCATTACTCCTTTATCACATACGTGATGCTTACACCTGAGAACCGTGTTCTTCTGCTTCTTTTGCTTCTTTTACAATCTTGACCATTAAATCAGCCATATCTGTCAAATCCTGATTGTAAATCGCCTCTTCAGCATCTTCTACTTCCAAACTTGGATGAAATTTTTTAATTTCCTCTTCGAAATTAATCATTTGATTATATACTCCTTAATTTGACCAACCAGATAAAGTGAACCGGCGACAAACACCTGATCCTCTTTCTCTTTCTCTTTCAGGCAAAACTCGTAGGCTTCATGACTTTGCCCAAAAACCATTTTATTAGCTCCAAACAAAGATGCTATCTCTTCTGCCGAAACAGCTCTGCTGTTTTGAAGTGATGTAAGCACCACCAGATCAAATAAACCGCTTCCCCGAAGCATCTCTGCCATTTTTTCATATTCTTTATCAGCCACAACAGAGAATAGCAGAATCCTTCTTCCTTTGCAAGGACATTCCCTTACTGTTTCCAAAAAAGCCTGTATTCCGTCTTCATTGTGTGCACCATCCAGATATATATCCGGTGCAATCTCTTCCATTCTGCCTTCCCACTTTGCAAGCAAAAGTCCCTTTTGTAAAGTTTCAAGACGTATATTTACCAGCTGTTTTTCCTGCAAAACCGCAATACTTTCTATTGCAATGGCTGCATTTTCACATTGGTAAAGTGCCTGCGTAGACAAATGAAATACGCTATTACCATAATACCTAGTGTCATAAGAAAAATCAATGCCTTTCTCATGAACTTTCTGTGAAATCAAATCTGTCTTTTTCACCGGAAATGCTCTTGTTTCCTTGCTTTTTGCCATATTCTCCATCACAAGACTGACAATATCATTGTCCGCGAAATAGACCAGGTCTGTACCTTTTTTGACAATCCCTGCTTTTTCACCTGCAATTTCCTCTAAAGATGCCCCTAAGTATTCCGTATGGTCTATTCCGATTTTCGTTATAATACTCAGTACCGGATTTGGAAAAGAATTTGTAGCATCCTTTCTGCCGCCAAGTCCGGTTTCCAGCAAAATAAAATCCGGCTTTTGCTTTTCAAAGTAAAGCATTGCCATAAAATACAAATATTCAAAATAACTTGGATGGGTTATAGTCACTTCCGCTTTTCTGTCAGCAACCGTAATTTGCTCCTTTGTATCAACATCCCGGCCACCTATACAATTCTTTACTTTTTCAAAACAGTCCACGAAATCTTCTTCTGTAATCAGCTCCCGGCCAATTCGGATTCGTTCTCTTGTCGTCACAAGGTGAGGAGAAGTAAAACTGCCTACACGATATCCTGCCTGTGTTAAAACAGACATCAGATAAGAACATACCGACCCCTTTCCGTTCGTTCCTGCCACATGAATTACCTTACAGTCCTTTGCAGGACATCCAAGCAGGGCATAAAAAGCTCTTGTATCTTCCAGTGTACTTTTCTTTTTAAATTTCGGAATTTGAAACAAATATTGTTCTGCTTCATGATAGGTCATTTCTATTTTCCTCATTTCCTTTACAGCACCACAAAAGGTATATACGTTCAAAAAGAATCACCTGTAAACCAAGTGATTCTTTTCTCTTTTTTCATATGTGGACCATCTGCTGTATTTCAGCTTATATACTATTTTTTAAGCTGCGCCAGTCTTTCCTGTACCTGCTGTAACATCTGGGTATATTTTTCAAGCTTAGCACGTTCTTCCGCAACTTTTGCTTCCGGTGCTTTTGACATGAATCTTTCGTTGTTTAACATGCCGTTTACTCTTAAAAGCTCACCATTTAAGCGTGCTTCTTCCTTTTCCAGACGCTCAATTTCCTGCTTAATGTCTACAAGCTCTGCAAACGGAATGTATAATGTCGCATTCGGAATTACTACAGAAACCGCATCGTCATCAATTCCGTCTTTTGTATTCTGCATTACTACTTCGGATGCATACGCAAGACTTGCAAAGAACAGTTTTCCTTCGGTAAATACATCCAGTAATTCCTGTTTTTCACTTACTACATAAACTGCTGCCTTACGGGAAGGTGCTACGTTCATGGATGTACGTACGTTACGGATACCTCTGACTGCTTCCTTGATAGTTTCAATGTCTCTTTCTTCTTTTGCAAAGCTTCTTTCTTCTGTATATTCAGGCCACTTGGAAATCATAATGGATTCTTCTTCGGACTGTAATGTACAGAAAATTTCTTCTGTAATAAATGGCATATATGGATGTAACAGCTTCAGTGCATCGATTAACACATTCTTCAGTGTCCAAAGTGCTGCATTCTGACTTTGTGCATCATCCGAATTGTAAAGACGAGGTTTTACCATTTCAATATACCAGTCACAGAATTCATCCCAGATGAAATCATGTACCTTCTGAACGGCAATACCAAGCTCAAAGCTGTCCATATTATCTGTCACTTCTTTTACAAGATTATTTAATTTGGAAATAATCCATTTATCTACCGGTTCAAGAGCCGCCGGAGCAGTAATTTCTTTTCCTTCCATATTCATCATAATAAATCTGGAAGCATTCCATACCTTGTTGGCAAAGTTTCTTGCAGCTTCTACTCTTTCATAATAGAAACGCATATCATTACCTGGTGCATTACCAGTAATCAGAGTCATACGAAGTGCATCTGCACCGTACTGATTAATGATTTCCAACGGATCGATACCATTACCAAGAGATTTGGACATCTTACGACCCTGACTGTCTCTTACAAGACCATGGAATAATACTGTCTTAAACGGTCTTTCTCCCATCTGTTCAAATCCGGAGAAAATCATACGGATTACCCAGAAGAAGATAATATCATAACCTGTTACCAGTACGTCCGTAGGATAGAAGTATTTTAAGTCTTCTGTCATTTCCGGCCAGCCCAGTGTAGAGAATGGCCAAAGTGCAGAGGAGAACCAGGTATCCAGTGTGTCTGGATCCTGTCTCATTGGTTTACCGCATTTTGGACATACGGTTACTTCTTCTTTGGAAACAACTGTTTCACCACAGGTATCACAGTAGTATGCAGGGATTCTGTGTCCCCACCATAACTGACGGCTGATACACCAGTCACGGATATTATCTGTCCAGTTAAAATATGTCTTATCCATACGTTCCGGAATCAGCTGAATGTCACCACTCTTTACTGCTTCTACAGCCGGTTTAATCAGCTCATCCATCTTCACAAACCACTGTTCTTTTACCATCGGCTCGATAGTTGTCTTACAACGGTCATGTGTACCTACGTTATGGGAATAATCTTCAATTTTTACAAGAAGTCCTAAGCTGTCAAGCTCAGCCACGATCTGTTTTCTTGCTTCGTAGCGATCAAGACCTTCGTACTTGCCACCATTTGCATTTACCGTAGCATCATCATTTAAGATATTAACGATTGGAAGATTGTGACGTTTTCCAACTTCAAAGTCGTTAGGGTCATGGCCCGGCGTAATTTTAACGACACCTGTACCAAATTCCATATCTACATAATCATCTTCCACAACCGGAATTGCCTTGTTTACGATTGGAAGCCATACCTGTCTGCCATGTAAATAAGCATATCTTTCATCCTTTGGATTAACAGCTACTGCTGTATCTCCGAGCATGGTTTCCGGACGAGTTGTTGCAAAGGTTAAAAATTCCGTTGTACTCGGCTGACCATTTTCATCCACTAACGGATACTGGATATGCCAAAAATGTCCTGCCTGATCTTCGTACTCAACTTCTGCATCAGAAATGGATGTATTACAAACCGGACACCAGTTAATGATTCTGGCGCCTTTATAAATCCAACCTTTTTCATGCATTTTACAGAATACTTCTGTAACCGCTTTATTACAGCCTTCGTCCATTGTGAAGCGTTCTCTGTCCCAGTCACAGGATGAGCCAAGCTTTTTAAGCTGGGAAATAATACGTCCACCGTATTCTTCTTTCCATGCCCAGGCACGCTCTAAGAATTTTTCTCTTCCAAGATCGTTTTTATCGATACCTTCACTCTTTAAAGTTTCGATAATTTTAACCTCTGTAGCTATACTTGCATGGTCTGTACCAGGCTGCCAAAGTGCATTATAGCCCTGCATTCTCTTATAACGGATTAAAATATCCTGCATGGTATTATCAAGAGCATGTCCCATGTGAAGCTGACCTGTGATATTTGGAGGTGGAATCACAATGGTAAACGGTGTTTTTGTTTTATCTACTTCCGCATGGAAATATTTCTTTTCAAGCCACTTCTCATAAATGCGGTCTTCCATTCCCTGCGGGTCATAAGTTTTCGCTAATTCTTTACTCATGCTTTGTCCTCTCTGTTTTATAATGAAACTTAAAATTTATGTCCTGATTTCCTATACAAAATAGCGTTTTAGGCATAAAATCACATACTCTATCTAGTTTAAGCATTCGCACATTTCTTGTCAATGTTTATACCTTTCAAAAAAGCAAGAATTTGCATCTTTTTTGGCAATTTTTCATATCGTCACAGCTTTCATACTGTGTTATATTGAGTAAGAAAACAGTAGGATTACATAGTATTTCGATTTTTATAACCGGATTAGAGATATGACACACGATTCACCAATTGGAGATTTTTATGGCACTTGCAAGCAAACTTACTAAACGCTTTGAATTAGCACAATCTTATAAAGAAGAACGTCATCATTTATATCGTTCTCTGGCAAGCCTTGTTATTCCGATTACCATTCAGAATCTCATTGGAAGCCTTGTAAATTCTGCCGATATTTTTATGCTTGGTTTTATCAGTCAGGATGCATTGTCTGCAGTGTCTCTTGCCAATCAATATTACTTTATTTTAATAGGCGTATTTTTCGGTATTTCCTCCGGAGTAACGATTCTCTGCTCCCAATACTGGGGCAAAAAGGACTATGATGCCATTCAGGCAGTAATGGGAATTGCCTTAAAACTCGGTATAGCCTTTACTGCACTGCTGGCCGTTACCACCATGCTCTTTCCTGTGGCAATGATGAAAGTCTACACGGATGATCCTGTTCTGATTGAAATTGGTGCCTCTTATCTTCGTATCGTAGGCTTTTCCTATTTATTGAACAGTTTTTCTCAAGTATATCTAAGTGTTTTGAAAAGTATGGAGCGTGCTAAAATCAGTACTGTTATCAGCTGTACTTCACTGGTTTTAAACATCGTCGGAAATGCCGCCTTCATTTTCGGACTGGCAGGTTTTCCAAAGCTTGGCGTAATCGGCGTAGCAGTCTCTACGTTATTTGCCCGCCTCATAGAATCGCTCTTATGCCTGATTCACTATATGAGTGGTAAGATGCTAAAGCCGAAGCTTGCCATATTATTTAAGAAAAATCCGTTATTATTTAAAGACTTTTTAAAATATGCTATTCCGGCTTTAATTAATGACTGTATATGGACGTTAGCCTTTTCCACGTATTCCATCATACTTGGGCATATGACTTCCGACGTAGTAGCCGCTTCTTCTGTAGCCAACACGCTTCGTAATCTGTTCACGGTACTTTGCTTTGGTCTTAGTTCCGGTGGCAGCGTACTGCTTGGCAAAGAAATCGGTGCAAAGCAAATGGATCTTGCCAAACGTGATGCTTCCCGATTATGTATCATTACTCTTATTATTAGTATTTTTACCGGTATCCTGCTCTTACTATGTAAGAATCCTCTCATGAGTCTGTATACCCTGACGGATAGGGCACAGGATTATTTAAATACTATGATGATTATCAGCTCCTATTACATTATCGGCCAGGCAATGAACACTTTGACAATTGCAGGTATTTTCCGTGCCGGTGGCGATTCCAAATTCGGTATGATTTGCGATACCGTAGACATGTGGCTCATTTCCGTGCCGCTTGGTTTTATCAGCGCTTATGTATTAAAATTGCCTCCTATGGCAGTTTATTTCATCCTCTGCCTTGACGAATTCTGGAAAATCCCTGCGGTATATATTCATTATAAGAGTTATAAGTGGTTAAGAAATATTACAAGAGAGTTTTCGTAATGCAACGTTTTCGCGATGCAATAAAAAGTGGGAAGCGGTCCAAGAGACCACTTCCCATTTTATTTTTATATTTTTAGAATGCCTTTTCTATAAAGCCTTACCAAGGGAAAAATCCGAATGGATTATAACCGTTTCCGTTATTGTATGGCATTTCCTGCTGTGGCTGTACTTCATTTGCTGTCACGCCTGCTTCAGCCATCGTACCAAGTACAATCTGGAATTTCTTCTCCTTATATTCCGTTTCACCTCTGACTAACACAGTCAACTCTACAGTTTCACCTGCTTTATAATAGCTCAGATAACTCTTTAAATCATCCATGCTGCTGACACTCTTGCCATTTAATTCCGTAATAACCATTTCCTTGCGAAGTCCCGCTTGTTCTGCAGGTGAATTCGCTGTTACCGAACTGATAAATGCTCCTT
>SVFS01000118.1 GCA_015056725.1 Lachnospiraceae bacterium
GTTTTTTGTCCATATCAATTTCTTCTTTTTCGATTTTGCCAAAATCACTGCGGACTCTGTCAATCTTATCTTCCTGCCTTTTTAACATAAACTGGAAAATCTCATTCAGTTTAGAAAGCGTTGCATCTCCAATAAGCTGTTCGTAGTCTATAGGCGGCTTATATTCCGCAATTTCTTTCGGCATATGTTCTTCACGATAAAACGCCTTCGCTGCACCTTCATGTAAATCACGCAGTTCAAAAGACATATATTTGTACATCTTATATTCTAATAATTTCTGTACCAGTTCCGCACGCGGATCTTCTACTTCTCCATCTTCATCCACTTCTGCCGGAAGAAGCATACGGCACTTAATATCAAGAAGCGTTGCTGCCATTACCAGAAATTCGCTCATGATATTCATGTCTTCTGTTTCCATTTGTTTAATGTATTCCAAATACTGTTCCGTAATCATAACGATCGGAATATCATATATATCAATTTTATTTTTATCTATGAGGTGTAACAATAAGTCCAACGGACCTTCAAACACCTCAAGTTTTACAGATAACGCCATCTTTTTGTCCCTTGTTTCACATAAATTAACCCTTATATTTTACAAATAATATCCCCAAAATTCAACCATAATCTCTGAAGCACTTCTGTTTGGTTCACCTCATCAGCTTTCTTTTCGTAAATATATAAGTACCAGTTCCCCCGGATTAAACAGACGTACCGGTATGGTATGCATGCCAAGACCTCTTGAAAGAATCATATGACTGTCATATTCATCAAACTTTCCGCCATCATAATGAGGAAAAGGCATCAGACTCGGCGCAATCACACCACCTATAAAAGGAAGTCTTGCCACACCACCATGTACATGCCCCGACAAAACCAAATCTTTTGTATATCCTGCATAATCAGAAAAGAACTCCGGATTATGTGCCAAAAGAATCTGATATGCATCCTTCGGCGAATTACCTATTACACTTTCAACATACCCTGTTTCCATCTTTCGTTTTGCAAAACGTTTATAATATTTTCTATCAATGGTAATTCCTGTAATACGGATATTGTCTTCTTCCAAAAATACACTTTCATTATCTAAAAAGATAATTCCCGTATCCTTCAGTGCATCCATATATCTCTGATGCATATCACCATATGTTTCAGGATAAATCCGTGAACGATATTCATGATTCCCCATAGCATAAAAGACCGGATACGAGGCACTGATTTTTTTCAAAAAAGCTACTGCTTTTTCAAACGAAGCCCCCGGGCAAGCATTCATCATATCTCCGCCTACCAGTATCATATCCGGTTTTTGTCTGTCTATTTCTTCTAAAAGTCTGCTGTTATCCTTACCATATTCTTTATTATGCAAATCTGATAAAAATATAATTTTCTTATCTCTTTTTAATTTTGTGGAGCACATTTCATACTCTGCAACAACAAACCGGTTACTGTCATATATCATGTACCACATAAAAATAATGGCAAGACATACTATTATGATTAATCCAACATTTAATGCCGTTTCCATCCATCGGTCTCCAACTTTTCAAATTCGTTCACCATATAAGTATCATACCACTTTTTGATAGTTATTGTCTATAAAACTGATGTCATATCCGTCATTAGCCTCTTACAAATACATAGATTCCAAACACTTTCTTCAGATAGTCTTTGTATGTTGCAAGTGGTACATTTTCTGCAAATAAAATCGGTACGGTTCCTATTTTTTCTCCACTCAATAAATAAATCGCTTCGCCTGCAACTTTCCCGGCTTCAACCGGTGCCTGTACTTCTTCGGGCAACGAAATCAACTTTTCAACAGCCGATAAATCCTGTCCTGTTATGTCCAGATAACGGAATTCTTTTTCGTATTTTACCTCCGTCTTTTCCTGAATAGCACCTGTTACCGTAACTTCCGGTAAAGCATCCTTATTTTTATCTTCATAAATATGACTCACACTATATCCATAATTCAGTAATGTAATAGCCTCAGAAAAACGGGTTTTGCTGTCATCCGCTCCCATGACAACTGCTATCATCTGTAATCCGTCTTTATCCGCCGTGGCCGAAAGACAGAATTTCGCCTTAGAAGTAGACCCTGTCTTTAATCCTGTTGCCCATTGATAATTCTTCAATAATTTATTTGTACTGGACAGCGTAAACGTCTCTGCGCCTCTGTTTGTTTCATGTGTAATGTCTTCCATCCAGATTTCCGTATACTCAAACACCTGTGGATACCTTGTAATCAGTTCACGGGACATCAGTGCCACATCCTTTGCTGTTGTATAATGCTCATCAGAATCCGTCAGACCACAGCAATCTACGAAATGAGTATCTTTCATCCCAAGCCCCGTTGCTCTTTGATTCATAAGATATACAAACTCTTCTTCCGAACCTGCAACATGTTCTGCCACAGCTACTGCCGCATCATTCCCGGATGCTACTGCAATACATTTCAATAATGTATCTACTGTCTGGATTTCTCCTTCTTCCAAAAACACCTGTGAACCGCCCATCGATTTTGCATATTCTGATGTCCGCACTTCGTCTGACAGTTTGATTTTACCATTTTCCAGATAATCAAATACAACAAGCATTGTCATAATTTTCGTAATACTCGCCGGACTTCTCTTCTCCGTTCCGTTCTTTTCAAAAATCACCTTTCCCGTAGAGGCTTCCATCAAATAAACCGATGGTGCCGTAACGTCAGGTCCTGCCGCACATACCCGCAAAGGAGAAACAACAAGACATAACACAACAATTATCAACATCCATCTGTATTTTTTCTTGATTACTGCTTTATTCACAAATAACTCCTACATTATATTTGTAAAAATATATGCAATATATCTTTGCAAAATCCCCGTAGAACATAAAAAAGTCTCTGGAAAATTCCAGAGACTTTCATGTTATTAGTTGTATTTACGTTTTCTAGCTGCTTCAGATTTTTTCTTACGTCTTACGCTAGGTTTCTCATAGTGCTCTCTCTTGCGGATTTCCTGCTGGATACCTGCCTTAGCGCAGCTTCTTTTGAAACG
>SVFS01000040.1 GCA_015056725.1 Lachnospiraceae bacterium
TTTTCTGTTGATTTAGCCTGAGATCCTGTTGTTACGCCTAACATTCTGTTAGAGTTCATTGCTGTAAGATTGTGTTGTACTACCATATTAATTCCTCCTTGAATTTGAAATGTATGTTGCTTCCCTGCAACTTATTTGATTTTGTTATAGAAAATACGCTTCCTGCGTCTATAACCGAGTTTCATGTTTCACCAGCCGTACGTCACTGACGAATTATGATGTAAGTAATAAGGTTAGTTCCTTTACTTATTATTTATATCGGACGGGTATCAAATTACTTTAGGGGTTTTTGAAAAAAATTTTACATTTTTTTCATTCCTTTTTCTATATAAAAATCCGAAGCCAAAATTCACGGCTTCGGATTCTAAATTTTTTCATACTTTAATGCTTACTATCCATAAAATGTGCATCCACTACATTCAGTTTCCGCATATTGTTATAGTAGCTCTGGGCTGCTTTTCCGCTGTTGCGTCTTTGATTCAAAGTCGCACTTTCGCGTTTTGCATAATTGTCTACCGCCAGTTTGATGCGGCTTTCCAACGCTTGAATGGATACATTCATTTCGGTAATCCGGCTTATCTGTTCCTGAAGACGTTTAATCTGCGGAGCATATGCATCTTTATTGGTCAGCAGTTTTTCTCTAATCCGGTCGTAAACTGTTTCAAAGCCTTCGTCAAGCTTGTCAATCTGCCCCATCAGCTTCAATTTTTCATCTACGCTTTTGTCAAAGCCGTCCATATCAAAATGTTCTTTTTTCAAAAGCTCTAATTCATTTTGATCGATCTGTGTAATCCGGTCCAAAATCTCAATCTTCTTGTCCAGACTTTCACCAAGCATTTTCAAATATGTATCCATACCTTGCCCCATCTTAATTACTATCCCCTATCTCATCAGTAGATAAGATAGGGGAACATTTTACATTACTACTATATAATATTAGCGTTTCTTCGCCAATTCCATAACCTGTTTCCAGGTATCACGCATACTGCGAAGATGTGTATTTACTTCTTCCAGAATTTCTGCATCTTTTTTGATATTTGCCTGTAAAAGACGCTGTAAGAGATATACATATACTCTGTCAAAATCTTCTGCTACGGCATATTTATGATCCAATGTAGAACGGAACTCTTCTATGATGCGCTGTGCTTTCATAATATTAGTATGCGCTTTTTCCACATCTTTTTTCTCTATTGCCATAATCGCAATATTACAGAATTTAATTGCACCTTCATATAGCATAAGTGTAAGCTCCGCTGGTGATGCCGTCAAGATTTTACTATTCTGATATTGTGCATACTGGTTCATTACTGCCATATATTTATCCCATCCTTGTGAAATATATTTGCCTATTTTTATCGGCTTTACAGTTATTTCCTACCGTTGTCGCCGATTTATCCAAACAGATTCATGAGCGAATCAGACTTAGACTGCATCTTTGCAAGTGCTACTTCCATCGCAGAGAACTTGTCATACATCTTATCGAGATAATCGTTCAGTTTTTCCTGTGCGTCGGAAATCTTGCTTTCGTAGTCTTTCAACTCTTCTTTCATCTGTTTGTCATTATAAACAGAATACATACTGCTGTAATCTGTAGCTTCCATTTTTTCATGTAATGTGTCATACAGATTTTTGGACAGCTTGGAGAAGAATTCTACTACTTTATCCGGATCGTTAGCAATCGCTGTTTTAAGCTTATCACCCTTGGATTTTGTTTCCGGATCATCCGGGTCTCCATCGATGTGATATGCGTTCTTTTCATTATCTTTAGAAAGGAAGTAATCCATTGTTTCGATTCCGAATTCGGAAAGATGCAACGTCTTACCATCTTCCATTTCAACGCCCTGACTCATAACAAGCTTCATGGCAGAAGATACTGTACTGAGAGTCGAATCTCTTCTGAGAAGGGAATCTTTGATTTTCTGTTCCCATTTCTCGATTTCCTTTTCAGACATTGCTTCTTTTTCGTCATCTGTCAGTGGCTCATATTTCTTCGCACTATCAGCATTGTAGAGCTTGTCCATTTCATTAATGAGCTCATTATACTTTTTCAGGAAGTTTTTAATCATGTCATAGATACCGGATGTATCCGCCTCTGTTGTGACTGTGATTTCTTCATCTCCCGTTTCCTGTTTTACCGTATATGTCAGTCCATTAATTTCAAATGTATTTGTATTGGATTCAAATTTGGCACCGTTTAAGTAGATAACTGCATTCTGTCCGTCAATCTTTGTAGCTACATTATCCGCTCCTGCTTCATTCAACTTGTCGCTTGGATTTACATATAAACCAAGACCTTTTAATGCCAGCTCAGAGCGTGTACCTTCTTTCGCTGTAAGTTCAAAGTCTCCGGCTGCACCGGAAGTCGCAGAGCTGATAAAGAAGCGTCCGTTCTTTTCATCAAAGGTTGCATTTAAGCCTTTTTCTTTTAATGCTTTTACCACATCATCAATGGTAGATTCTTCGGAAAAGGTAAGGTTAGATGTTTCATCTCCGATTTTGAGTTTGAACCCAAATGTACCCGGTGTTCCATCAGCATTTGGTTTTTGTGTCAGTCCTAAATCTTTTAATGTAGTAGTGCTCTTTGGAGAAACTTTGTTTCCTTCTGCATCTGTATAATCAGCGATTTTTGCACCGGTTAAATAACCTGATTTAGCGAGTTTTTCCACTCTCAGTGTCTGCACACCGTTTGTAGCACCTGTTCCTGTAATAATATCTACTACAGATGCATCAGATGCCTTTGTTGTTTTCTTGGCGTAAGCGCCTTCCAGACGCATATCACTTAAAACGTCTGAATATAAATCATATATTTTTGCATTCAGGGATTTCCACGCATCTATCTTCCAACTAAGTTTTGTCTGTGCTTTTTCGATAGACTGTACTTTAATAGAACGGGCACTTGCCAGTTCCTGGATGATTGCTTCTGTATCAAGCCCTGAATTCATACCTGTAATTCGAATTGGCATATCAGCACATCCTTTCTGTTAATCTTTCCTATATACCGGCAACATCCGGTATTACTATCTTCTTTCGTCTACAAGAATTCCTGCCATTTCCCAAACCTTTGCTATCATATCAAGGGTTTTTTCCGGCGGAAGTTCTTTGATTACTTTCTTTGTGTCTTTATCTACGATTTTAATCGTAACACGGTTTGTTGCTTCATGAATACCAAATACAGCTTCTGAATTGCTCATATTTTTATTCATCTGCTCAACCGCTTTTTTAATTTTTTCGTTCTGCTGTTTTGCGTTTTCTTCGGAATATCCGTTTTCACCATCTGAATTATATGCATTCTTTTCAGGTGTTTCTCCTGTATTTGCTACTGTCATAATAGATGGGTCGATGTTCTGTTCCGGTTTCTGTACAGGATTAACCTCCGTGTTAACTACTTCCTGTCTCTGTACCTGCTGTGTCTGCGCATGCTGGATTGGCTGCGCCTGCATTGCCATAATGCTTCCTAAAGGTTCGATTGCCATTTTATTCACCTCCATGTTTATTAGCCATCGTATGTAAATCCTATGTTTTGACATAGATATTTTGAGTTTTCTATCAATTATATCGGATGATATTTCAAATTCTTTATACCGAAATCCAAAAAAGTGCAGAAAATGCATAAAAAGCAGGGAACTTCCTCTTTCGGTGCTTCCCTGCTTTTGTATCTCCTATAATGTTTATTATATTTATCTTAAAATAAGTCTTTGAGTGCATCTACATTTTCTGCTGTCATAGCAGCTTTATTCGCTTCCTGTATTTGTATATACACTTCTTTTCTATATATTGATACACTTTTCGGTGCTGTGATACCCAGTTTTACCTGATCACCCTTGATTTCCAGTACGGTGATTTCGATGTCATTGTTGAGTATCAGCGCTTCATTTTTCTTTCTTGATAACGCTAACATCTCATCCACCTACCTTTCTTTATTTTTCTGTATAATATCATAAATCGGGAATTTTACCGGATATTCTCCACCGTTGTTGTCCACGATAAGCTGACCTGCTTTTCTGTTTTCTGCATTCACAATGATTGGTGCCTGCAGATTTACTGTCATCTGTGTCAAGTCACTTGGTACGGATACTGTCACAAGTACAAGAATTTCTTCCGGGTTAAGTTCTCCCAGCGGCTTTAGCAGTTCGTCTTCTACCATCGGATCATAGTCTGCTTTTACTACAAGCGGGTCCATAACAGGCATTGCAAACACCGGCTCATCCAATGACTGAAGCCATTTAATCGCTGCCTGTGGTTTTGTTTCATCATATAATAATGTAAACTGTTTTAAATCCGGAAAGCCAATGATTCCGCCAGGAAATGTGATGATTTTTTCATCGTTAATTTCTACTGTTCCAAACACTCTGGTTTCTACTACCATGTTTCATTCTCCTTTTATGTATTGTATTCCATACATGCAAATTCTTGATGTTGTCCACATCGTATCTGCATGCTTAGATAAAGTCCATCAAGTTTGTCTGCATGATTTTAGCTGTTCCTTTGAGAGCTGCTTCATAAGTAAGCTCTGCACTGGTAAGCTGTACCGCTACTTCTGCAAGGTCGGCATCTTCATTATCAGACTTCAAGGTTTCAAAAGTTGTTTTCTGGGAAGAAAGTCTGGATTCTACAAGTTCCAAACGACTTCCTCTGGCACCACAGTTTGTTACTGCTACGTTGGTCTGGTCCAGGAATCCCTGTACTATTGTAATACCGCTTTCAAATGCTTTCTGGAGATTTTCTTTTGCATAAGAATATGCTTTATTTGCTGCGTCAAGCTGTTTTTGTAAATCTGCCTTCTTCGCATCATCCGTTTCTTTTTCCAGCATTCCTTTTAATGTTTCTACTACATTCTCAATCTGCTGTACGTTTTCCAATATCTGGACCATATCGTCCACTTCACGGGCAATATCCGGATCAAAGCATTCATCTGCTGTGGTATTTACCTGTAATCTCTGGTTGAATCCTACGTCGTATTCAATCACCTGTTTCGGTGCATTGTGTGTCAGATAATTTGGATTGTAGATAATGTCGTCTGCTGCCGTATCTACGCCATCTGTCAGGTCAGCATCTCCAACCACGCCATCTTTACCGGCCGTTTTACAGTAGAAGTAATGTTGTGGTCTCAAATCACCATCCAAGAATTCTGTCTTGCGATAGGTCACACGGAATTCACCTTCATTTGCTTCTTCTGTCAGCGGATCATCTTCCAATGCCGAAAGCGCTTCATATACATTTTTACCAAGAAGCATTTCGCCTGTATCGGAAAGATATACAACGTCATCATCACCGACACTCGTATATGGGCTTGGTACGTCGGTGGATTTAGCATTTTTGTTAGCCAGTATGTTGTTTGTCACAAACTGTCCTGAATTGTCGGCATCTTCTACCAAATAAGAAAGTGTCGGTGTGAAGCCTTCGTCACAGTTATTGTATGCCAATCTGATACGATAATATTCGGTTGTCTGAATATTCTGTTCTGTTACTTCTGTATAATTCGCCTGTGTACCTTCCTGAAGGTTTGCAAAGTTTTTGTAAACAGTTTCTGTTTCATACACCGGATTGCCTTCTGCATCAAACTTTGGTGTGCCATCCGCTTCTGTCTGCTGGATTGGATTTCCATCTGCATCCAGTTTATTCTGTTCAACCGGATAACAAGTTTCAATCCATGTTCCAATCTTCAAATCATCAGCCATAAACTGTTCTGTGATTTCATAAGTTTCTTTTGTATCTTTTGGAAACATTAGTGATGTTTCTGTACGGTATCCTGTAAACACATAACGGCCTGCGTAGTCCGCATCACCTGTTGCATACACTTCATCTCGGAGTGCTTTGAGCTGTTCCAAGATAATATTTCTGTCCGCAGATGTAAGGTCTTCATTAGAGCCTTTCGTATACTGCTTTAACATATCTGTGATAACTTCCGTTACCTGCTGCATCGCATCTTCTGTGGTGTTCAGCCAGGCTTCCGCATCCGGCACATTGCTCTTATAATACTGTGTGATTTCTGTCACGTTACTTCTGAGTCTGAGTGCACGGATTGCAATAATCGGGTCATCACTTGGTCTTACGATTTTCTTACCGGAAGAAATCTGGCTGGACAAATTATCCTCTGCCACCTTTGTGCTATTAATATTACTCAATGAGTTATTCTGCATGATTTTGTTGGTAATTCTCATGTGATTTCCTCCGTGTCCGTCTTTTTAAGATATCTTATGACGTCTCAAAATATATATCGGCATTTTGCCGGATTTATACACCTGTTTCTAAGATTAAACGGTCATAAATCTCTGTAAAAGTCTGTATCATTTTAGATGCCAGTGTATATGTATTTTCATACTGCACAAGGCTGAGCGCTTCTTCGTCCGCATCCACACCGAAAATAGAAAGTCTCTGGTTTTGCAACGACTGCTCAATGGTCATATAGTTTGTTGTAAAGGTATTGGCATTGTTTGCATTCAAGGAAACATCGCCTAATAAGCATGTCAGGAATTCTCCTGCATTAGTACCTCTAAAGCTCATCTTGGTATCATCCGTAAGCATATTCAAAAGCTCTGTGATGTTATCATACTGGGATTCGCCATCGGTCTGACTGTCTTTTGTCTTTGTCGCCAGTAAATCCGCATTTTCAGTAAGTGCTGTAAGGATAGAAAAGTTCGTTGCCATCAATCTGTGATAACTGTCCTGCATATTGGTAACAGAATAAGTACCTGCCACAGTAGTCCCCTCAAAAATCGCTTCTCCGGCTCCTTCATCAAACTCTGCCTGCGAGGCATCAATGTAATCTGCAGTAAACATGAGTACGCCTTCTTTGCCATCATCTGTTACACCATCCTGCAGAATTTCGTTGAACGCCGCACTAAAAAGTCTTACCCATTCATTCATCTGAGCCATGTAATAAGGCACGCCCTGATAATTAATCGTACTTCCTGTGCTGGCGTCGCTTCCCACTTTTCCTTCTTTCACATAGTTATGCTCTTCATTTTTCAACTGAACAGTATAGCTATAGGTGGTTGTCCCATCAGCTGCCACTTCCATATTGTAGGTCCAGCCATTGTACTTATAAAGCTGATTTCCTACATTAATCGTTCCCGCATCAGCCAGATTGCATTTATACATATCTGTAAGGTAATCTTCTGTAACCTGAATCGTAACCGTATTATTCGCCTCATCTACAGCAGTCACTTTTCCCCGGAAGTTTTCGCCGTTATTACCATCTCTTAACGCCAAAAGCCCTGCGAGTTCGCCACCCATTCTGGCATTAGTAGTATTGAACTGATCTCCGCCAACCCAATAAATATCGTAAAGTCCTATTACATCAGACTGATTTACTTTTTCATTGGAAACACGTGCAATACATTCCAGTACGTTTCTGTCATTTCCATCAACCAGACTTTGTCCGCCTGCAATTCGCACCTGATAACGATGTGCTCCCGTTTCTCTTTCCGGATTGTTGGTATCATAAATCGGTGTTTCGATTACTTCTACATCAACCACCTTTGAAAGCTGGTCTACGAGGGCATCTCGCTGGTCGCGGAGCTCGTTAGGCTGTCCGCCCGCAAGCTCTACTACCGTAATCTGTTTATTTAAAATCGTAATTTCCTGGGATAAAGAATTGATTTCATCTGTCTTTACTTTAATCTCAGCGTTAATGTCCTTTTGAAGCTTTTCCATGTTGCCGGACAAATTGTTAAAGTACTCTACGAGCTTATTTGCCGTTCCGATGAAATCCTGTTTCGTCGTTGTACTTCCTGCATTCTTGAGTACTTCCTGAAGACCTGTTTTCAGATTGGTAAAAACAGAAGTAAATCCTGTCTTTCCATCATCTGTAAAATATTCTTCAATCATTTCCATGTAGTACTGTTTTTCTGAATACGCACCAAGAATCGTTTCGTTTTCACGGTATTTTGTATCGTAAAATTCATCTCTGATACGTTCAATAGCAATCGTTTCTACACCGGCACCGGCGCAACCATACGTTGTAAACGTACGGAGTGCATCAGCTGCCTGCTGTACTACTTTCTGGCGGCTGTAATTTTCCGTATCCGAATTGGAAATATTATTTGCTGTTGTATTTAATGCTGCGTTCGCAGCTCTTAAGCCCGAACCTGCAATATTTAATCCAAAAAAGGTAGATGGCATTTAGCACTCCTTTCTACGATACTCCAAAAGCGTTCATCATGCTTTCTAACATCGTGTTGATTGTTGTCATATATCTACTGGCCGCATTGTATGCATTCTGATAGGTAATCATTTTTTGTAATTCTTCATCTGAAGATACGCCTAATACCTGTTCTCTTGCAAACGCTGCCTCTTCTCTTGTTACTGACTGGTTTTCCGCGATATGTTTGTATACCGAACCCGAATTTGCCACCTGCGTTACTAAATCGCTGTAATACTCGATAAAGCTGGAGGCTTTTGTTGTATTTGGATTCAGCACATATTTTTCTTCGTTAAATGCGTCTTTTAATTTTGTGGCTGTTTCATAATCCACAGAACCATCCGGTTTCATCATGCTGATTAACGTCGGCTGCTGGAGGAATTTCGGATTTACATAGATATTACTTGTGTACCATCCCTGTTCATCTTTATCTTTTACTTCATCCGGCCATTCCGGCTGAATAACATTTCGAAGGAATAATGCTTCTCCGTTTTCATCGGTATATCCGGCTTCCTTTAAGATATCATTGATGCTTGTCACGATATTGCTTACAAGTTGATCGAATTCTGCCGCAATATTCATACAGATAGACTGTGCAATGTCGCGATTATATATATCCGGATTTTTCAAATCTTCTGCAGTTGCAAAATGGTCACCACGTGCAAGGAGTGTAGATTTTAATTTACCAATATCTGTATCAATATCAGAAGAGATTTCTCTCTTAAGGTCATATACTCTGGCACTTTCAATATCGTATATCTGTTGACCACCATCTAATGTTTTAAGCGACGCATTCTGAATCCAGAATGGTGTATAGAAACCGTATTCGTCAGCTTGTACACCGATTTCAAATACGTCATCACGTTTTACAAAGTCTGTACCTTCTATCTGTACAGATACATATCCGTCGATATCTTCCGAATAAGTGATGTCAGTAAGTTCTGCCATCTTATCAAGAATCAGGTTTCTTTCATCCTGAAGGTCATTAGCATGTTCAAATCCACCGATTTCTATTTTTACAATGGCATCATTCAACTCTTTTAATCTTTCGCCGTATTCATTGAGCTGATCTACCATATTTTTCACTTGTGTATTTAAATTCATCTGGTAATCACAGATGCTGTTATATACATTTGTGGCACGTTCAAGGAGCGTCTGCGCTTTCGATACAAAAAGTCCCTGTGTTACCGCGCTACTTGGGTCATTTGCCAATTCCTGAACGGTTTTCCATACATCAGAAATAGACTCCTGGAAATTGTTATCTCCGCTTTCTCCAAGCAAATCTTCCACTTGTCCCATAGTATCGTAAGACACTTCGTAAAAAGCGCTTCTGCCTGATTCTTTTCTATAAGTTTTGTCTAGGAAAAAATCTCTGACCTGTCTGACTTCCGCATACTTTACACCAAGACCTATTTCCTGGTAAGAAATGTATGAATTGGATTTAGACAGTATATTATAGTTGCGTGTAGACTGGGATGCCGACTGTCTTGTATAGCCGGTCGTGTCTACGTTAGATAAGTTATGTGCAACTGTATTAAGAGAATTGGAACTAGTTTGAATACCACTAGCTCCAACGTATAATCCACTAAATAAAGACATTGTATCACCTCGGATGTTTGTCGCCGGGCGTTATTGCAAATGTATTTTTGCAACGATAGAAATTACTGCTTTGCATCAAATCGTCATTTGTACCAACGAAACTACTGCTTTGCATCAAATCGTCCCATCGTTGTTCCGATAACACTTCCATCATTGTAGGCACCTTTATTATAATTTGCTGTTTCCGGTGCCGACTTCATCGCCTGCAACATGTTCATTTCAAATTTTGTCATTTCCAGTGCGTCTGCTATCAGCTTCGCGTTCTGGTCATTAACCTGTTTCATTCGATACACTGATTCTTTTAATTTATCATGGCAAGCTGCCAATTTCTGCTTTTCACTTGGCCGTCTTTCCAAAACATGTATCAAATCAATTAATTTGAGCGTCTCAACATCCGTGTTAATTACGCCGGCAATATCTTTCATCACTCTTCTTCGTTCATTATCGATGCGATTGATTTTGCCCACAACAAGCTGTTCCTCGTCCGTGATAGCCTGTAATGCTCCGATATCTCCTTTTATAATAATCGGAGTCTTTTTCATGGAAAGCTCTGTTAATTCTTCATATGCTTCGCTTTCCTTGTATAATGTTTCAATTAAAGTATCAATAAGGCTGGCCATTTGTTAGTTATGCCTTTCCAGTTAATTTATCTCACTTCTCGCCGGCATTTCGGCTCTTCTGTCATGACTGCTTTATTTCATGTCTTGCCGAATTTCAGCTTCGCCCCTCATGGTTGCTTCGCTTCATGTCTCGCCGAATTCCAGCTTTATCTGTCATGACCACTTTGCTTTACGCTTCGCCGGCAATCTTCCACAATTTATCTGCAAAAGATTCTTCGCTCACTTCATATGTGCCATTTTTCACAGCTGTTTTAATTGGTGCCACTACATCTTCCCTGATGTCCGGCGCATTCGCAACAGCCTGTTTTGCAACTTGAATTTCACGACCAATGCTGGAAATCACAACATTATCTGTACGTCCTACAGAATTTGTTTTTTTAGTTTCTCCAACCTTTTTTGTGTTGTACAGCTGCTGTACTTGAATGTAAGGATTAATTTTCATAACGGTCACTCCTTTTCTCGTTATCAAAAGTCTATATAAATTACTTCTTGTGCTTTTCTTACTTATTTTATCGGTTGTTTTCCGTGATACTTTAGAGGGAATTTTGAAAATATGTTTGTTGTTTTAATTTATTGCGTTGCTTTGTTTTATTTACTTCATTTTAATTGTTTGGTTTTGTTTTGTTTTATTTACTTCATTATTAATTGCTTGGTTTTGTTTTTTGGGCATTAGTAACTGAAATCTTCTATTCTTCCCCAAACATTCTCCTTCTATTTGCTAGCTTTTCTTGTTTTTTGGGCAGATAGCTTGAACATCTACAGATTCACCCATTTTTCAACCTTACTTTTCTTTGTTACTCCTATTTTTTGGGTAACAGTTTCATCTATTCACTTTCCCTGCCCATTTCTGTCACTTTCTTCGCATTTTCCACTTTTATTTTGGGCAATAACATACGAAACTTTTCTCTTTACCCAAAACACTTTTATTTCTGCCGTATTTCCTTATTTTTTCAAATTTTTCTCTTTACTTTAACTTTTAGATATGCTTTAATCTTTTCACAAAACTAAATAGAAAGGAGCGATTCTTACGTTTTACAAAAAACTACTTGCCAAACGCAATCGTCTATTTGCAGAACTCAAATCTATTCAATCACAACTATCTAAACTCCCAGACACTAAACTCATATGCACAAAAAATGGTAAATACTTTAAATATTACCAAAGCGATGGTCACACTTTCACTTACATTCCAAAGAAAAATCGAAAATTAGCAGAGCGATTAGCATTAAAAGGATATCTATCCGAATTAGCAAAATCGTATTCAAAAGAAATCTCCATCATCAACACTTATCTCAAATATCATCAGTCTTTTGAAACTCTTGAAAACAAATTTCTTTCAGCAAGCAGTGGCTATGCCCCTTTACTCGCAACTCATTTCAAGCAATCTCCGCAAGAATATGAAGAATGGCAAAATGCACCGTTTGAGTCAAACCCCAGATTTCCTGAACAACTAATCCATAAAACAATCAACGGTATTTATGTTCGTTCCAAGTCTGAATATATGATTGCAACACATTTATCATTAAACAAAATCCCCTTTCGCTATGAATCTCAACTCTTACTAAACAACATTCCCTTTTATCCTGACTTTACCATTCGTCATCCACAAACAGGCGAATTCATTTATTGGGAACATTTTGGTATGATAGATGATCCTACTTATTCTCAAAATGCTTTTTCAAAATTGCAATTCTTTATTTCTAACGAAATCATTCCATCAGTCAATCTTATTGCCACATACGAAACCCGCAAACATCCACTCACTTCAGATATGGTCGAGCAACAAATCCAGCTTTTCTTATCTTGATCCTTGCTACTTGCCATTTCTCCCTCAAAAAATCTGGATTTATTACTTCTTTTTGGGCATTAAGAGCTTCTTTCTCCTTGCTCTGCCCATCTTTTCTTCGGAAGTCTTTATATTTTTGTTTATTTTTGGGCAATAGAGACATCTCACTTTCTCTTTGCCCAGTTTTTCTTGCCAAAATCTGAATTTATAGCCTTATTTTGGGCATTGAAACCTTCTTTTCACTTGCTCTGCCCATTTTCCAATTACAACCTCTTAATTTCTTTCTTATCCTTGGGTATTCATACTTCTATACTCTCTATTACCCAAAACAACTTTTTCTAAAAACCAATCCCTTAAAACGCCAACACAAAAAACACCCCGCTTTCATAAGAAAGTGGGGTGCCCATACTACTATCAAATTTCAAAATTTATTTCACTATCTACTTCAAAAGGTTTTAGAACGGAAGTTCTTTTCCTTCTTTTACCCATTCACGGAATTCTGCGATGGATGCAAATAATACGTCACCTGCAGAGTTGATAGCTGTTTCAAAGGAATCCTGTACTACTCCGATAATGAAGCCAACACCTACTACCTGCATAGCGATATCGTTGGAAATTCCAAATAAGGAACATGCCATTGGGATAAGGAGAAGAGAACCGCCTGCTACTCCACTTGCTCCACAAGCTGCGACTGTTGCAAGGAAGCTTAATAAAATAGCTGTTGGGATATCTACTGCAATACCCATTGTATGTGCTGCTGCAAGAGTCATAACTGTAATTGTGATAGCTGCACCGTCCATGTTGATTGTTGCACCAAGAGGAATGGATACAGAATATAAATCCTTGTTTAATCCAAGTTTTTCGCAAAGCTGCATATTGATTGGAATATTCGCTGCAGAGCTTCTTGTAAAGAATGCTGTTACACCACTTTCCTTCAGGCATCTGAATACTAATGGATACGGATTTTTCTTCAGGCATACAAATGCGATGATTGGATTTACTACTAATGCAATGAAAAGCATACAGCCTACTAATACAAGTAATAATTTACCATAATCTACAAAGATGCTAAGACCATTCTGGGATACGGAATCAAATACAAGACCCATAATACCAAATGGTGCTAATGAAATAACCCAACGTACTGCCTGGGATACTGCGTCAGCAAACTGACCAAGTGCACTCTTTGTATTGTCGGATGCTGCTTTTTTAAGTGCAAGACCAAATACAACTGCCCATGCAAGAATACCAATATAGTTCGCATTTACAAGAGAACCTACAGGATTTGCAACGATATTGGAAAGTAACGTTTTCATAACTTCACCGATACCGCTAGGTGGTGCTGTATCCGTTACTGCATCTGCAAGAGTTAATGTAACAGGGAAAGCAAAGCTTGCAATAACAGCAACTGCTGCTGCAATAAATGTAGTAAGCATGTATAAGAAAATAACCAGTCTGAACTGCTTGCCTACGCCACCTTTTGCATTACAAATCGCACTAATAACAAGAACAAATACAAGTACAGGTGCTACTGCTTTTAATGCACCCACGAAAATAGTACCAAATAAGGATACTACTGTGAAGCTTGGTACTGTCAAGCCAAGAATCGCACCGATTACCAAACCGATAGCAATACGAAGAATCAGGCTGAGCCCATTCCATTTTTTTATCATATTTTTCATATCTTTCCTCTTTCTATGTATAGATTGTTAATTTATTCAAATTCTAACTTTTCCAATTGGTATGACATCATCTTGCCATATCAATCTATTACTTTGTTATTTCATTTTATGACTTTGTCATATTATTTTGCTTTGTTGTTTCATTTTATGACTTTGTCATATTATTTTGCTTTATTACTTTGCCATATTATTTCGCTTCCTTTTTATCCGGAATTACAAAAATAAAAATCAGTGAACTAATAAGCAGCATATACGGATAGAATAAGTTCGGCATAATCTCAAATGCAGAAACTTTATAGCCAAGCTCTGTTGCTGCCGAAATAGCCACAAGCATCTGTGCACCATAAGGAATCACGCCCTGGAAAATACAGGAGAATGTATCCAGAATAGATGCAGATTTTCTTGGTGAAATGCCGTATTCTTCGCTCATTTCTTTTGCAATCGGATTTGCCATAACGATAGCTACCGTATTGTTTGCAGTTGCTATATCCATAGCACCTACCAATAAGCCCATACCAAGCTGTCCGCCTTTTTTACCCTTAAAGGTCTTTTTAATCCAGCTAAGAAGTGCTGCAAAACCACCGTTTTCTGCAATTAATGCACAGATTGCGGAAACTAAAATTGCAACCATTGTTGTTTCAAACATACCTGATGCACCGGAGCCCATATTTGCAAGCAAATCAGTTGCTGCTGTTGCACCTGTCGCAAGCATAATAATGGAACCGGATAAAATTCCGATTAAAAGAACAACAAATACATTGATACCTACGATCCCGCCCACTAATACAAGTACATATGGGATAATCTGAATCAGATTGTAATCTTTTATAATTGCTTCACCGGCATCTGCGCCAAGTGTTTTAATTAAAATGATAATCAATGTTAAAATAGCTGCCGGAAGTGCAATTCCGAAGTTTTCACGGAATTTGTCTTTCATTTCACAACCTTGTCCGTTGCAGGCAGCAATTGTTGTATCAGAAATGAACGATAAGTTATCACCGAACATTGCACCACCCATTACAGAGCCGATACATAACGGCAAACCAAAACCGGAGCCTGCAGAAACTGCAACTGCAATTGGTGTAATCAATGTAATTGTACCTACACTTGTTCCCATTGCTACAGAAACAAAGCAGCTTACAATGAAAAGTACAAGTACTGCAAACTTAGCAGGAATAATGGACAACAGGAAATATGCAACGCTTTCTGCACTGCTTCGTCCTACTACACCTACGAAAATACCGGCAGTCATAAAAATCAAAATCATAGTAACGATATTCTTATCGCCGACACCTTTTGACATAATGGCAAGCTTTGCATCAAAATCCAACGCTTTATTCTGCATACATGCCACAAGTAATGCTACAAGAAATGTCACTACGATTGGAATGTTATAAAATCCCATCGGAATTTTCAGCACATACTCAAACAAAATACCCAATCCAAGGTATAATACAAGGAACACTAAAATAGGCAATAATGCCGCACCGTTCTCTTTTTTGTTTGTCATATTAATTCCCTCCTTTTCCAAACAAAAATACACTAATAGTAGTTTACAATGAACACACTAGTGCGTCAAATAGAAAATGTATTCTCTAGGCATACATTTGTCTATTTTTCATATCGTGGCAATTCAATAATCTGCGGTTCATGCTCTAATGCTTTTACTACTTTTTCAAACATATCCGATGTTTTCAGCTTTAGAGATGCTGTATTTACGCAGGGATGACATCCTATCGTATCCCCATTTAGAATATCTTTATCCACTAATAATTTAACCCTTTTCTCCGTGTCGAACATAAGTCCCAAAACGCTTACGGAGCCAGGCGTAATATTCAGATATTTCTGCATATGCTCCGGCTTTGCAAAAGACAATCTCGCACTCCCAATCTGTGCCGACAAGTCTTTCGTTTTAAACACTTTATCCCCCGGCATCATCAATAAATAAAAATCCGTCTCCTGCCTGTTGCACAAAAAAAGATTTTTACAGATTGTAGCATCTAATGCTTTATCAATTTCTTCACATGCTTCCATGGTTGCTGCCTCTTCATGATCCATCTGCCAGAATTCCACACCGATTTTTTCCAAGAAACGATAGGTCTGTATTTCTTTTTCCTGTCTGCCTTCTAAATTTTCCGGGGTTCCTTTATGTAATTTCATATTTATATACTCCTTTTCATAAATCTGTTTTATGATAACATATCCATCCTCTGTATAAAATATATTTTTCTACTATTTTCCACTTGAAAAAGAACATATGTTCTGTTAGTATTTGAATACACACAGAAAGGAGCTCTCATGATAAAAGAACGACAATATCTCTGCATTGATTTAAAGTCTTTTTATGCATCTGTTGAATGCGTAGAGCGTTCCTTAGATCCTATGACTACCAATTTAGTTGTCGCTGACAAGGAACGCAGTGATAAAACAATTTGTCTTGCTATTACCCCTGCCATGAAAGCTCTGGGTATTAAAAACCGCTGCCGCCTGTTTGAAATCCCAAAACATATTTCTTATATCACTGCCACTCCGCGGATGCAAAAATATATCGACTACGCCGCCATGATTTATCGGATTTATTTAAAATATATTTCCAAAGAAGATATTCACGTCTATTCCATTGACGAAGTGTTTATGGATGTTACGGATTATCTTCCTTTATACCGGCTTTCCGCCAAAGAACTCGGCAAGCGTATCATGGAAGACATTTTCTGCACTCTCGGCATTCGCGCCACCTGCGGTATCGGCAGCAATCTATATCTGGCCAAAGTAGCACTTGATATTATGGCCAAACGCCAAGCCGATTTTATCGGCGAACTCACAGAAGAGAGCTATCGCCAGTCTCTGTGGGACCATAGACCTTTGACGGATTTTTGGCGTATCGGCTCCGGCATGGCAAAAAAATTACACTCGTATGGTATTTTCACTATGTATGACATAACCGTTGCCAGTGAAGATTTGCTCTACAAGCTATTCGGTGTAGATGCCGAGCTTCTTATAGATCATGCCTGGGGAATAGAGCCTGTAACCATTTCAGATATCAAAAATTACAGTTCAAAAACCAACTGTCTGACCAGTGGTCAGGTACTTCCCCGTGATTACAATTATGAAGAAGGAAAGCTCATTGTAAAAGAAATGATGGATTTATTATGCCTTGATTTGGTAGAAAAGAATCTTGTTTGTAAATCCCTCACTCTGCATGTGGGATACTCCAATTCTCTTCATAGAGACTCTGCTCATGGTACAATCAGCCTCAGTGAAGAAACCAATGCCGATATTTTAATGATACCTGCTATCATATCCCTTTATGAGCAAATCATCCACCCTCGTTTCCCTATCAGACGTGTGAATATTTGCTGTAATAATGTAATTGCTGAAAGCTACAGACAATACAGTCTTTTTACGGACGCTCAAATGCTGGATAAAAACAAGCGTATTCAGAAGGCCGTTTTAGAAGTTAAGGATAAGTTCGGTAAAAATGCGATTTTAAAAGGAATGAATTTTGAAGAGGCCGCTATGACCAGAGAACGTAATCACCAGATAGGAGGACATAAAAGTGGAGAATAAAGACCGGATACGCCCCGTAAGCAACCGTCCCAAAATGGATCTTTCCAACCGTGCAAAGCAGTTTATGCCTTTTTCTGCCTTAAAAGGTCTGGAGGAGGCTCTGGCAGATGTCGAACGTGAATTACAGGAAAAATCCGGTGATTCAGACGGCATTACAGACATACCTATATAAAATATGAAAAGGCTTCCGCGCATAGCACGAAAGCCCTTAATCAATATCCTTTACAGATTTCTATGTAACAATTCATGCTCTTTTCCGGCAATGATATTGTCATATGTCTGTGTAAGAAGCGGATTATCACAAGTAAATCTGATATGGGATTCCTGATCCACCTTGTAAATACCTTTTGTACGGCGTTTTCTTGTACCAGGTCCCATCGGAAGCGGCTGACCACCACCTAAGATACAACCACGGCGGCACGCCATCACTTCTACGAAGTCATACTGTGCTTCCCCTGCCTTGATTGCTTCCAGTAATTTACCGGCTCTTGCAAGTCCGTGTACAATGGCAATCTTCACTTCTTTATCTCCAACCTTAGCAGTCAATTCTTTCAAGCTGTCTGTACCGCGTACACCGCTAAACTCGATTGCCCCAAGTGCTGCATAGCTTGGTTCTTCTGCCAGGTGACGAAGTACTGCTTCTGTCACACCACCTGTAATGCCAAAGATAGCAGCTCCACCGGAAGACATACCAAATGGCATATCCGGTGCTTCTCCCTGAAGCTCACCGAACTTGATACCAACCTGACCAATCATACGGATTACTTCAACTGTAGTTAATACGATATCTGTATCCTGTCTGCCATCTGTAAAGTTATCAGGACGTAAAATTTCGCCCTTCTTTGCTGTACATGGCATAATAGAAACCACATAAGTTTTCTTATTTTCCTCTGCATCTTTCTTTGCAAAGTATTCTTTAATAACTGCTGAAAGCATTCCCTGCGGTGAACGGCAGGTGGAAATATTTCCTGCAAACTCAGGATGCTTTGTTTCACAATATTTCACCCATGCAGGACAGCAGGAAGTAAATAACGGAAGATTTTCTCCTGTCATAAGGCGCTGTGCCAATTCTTTGGATTCTTCAATAACCGTAAGGTCTGCACCAAAGTTTGTATCATATACATGGTCAAAGCCCATCATACGAAGCGCTGTTACCAGTTTATTAAAGCTGTTTTCACCTTTTGGAATACCAAATTTATCACCGATGGCGATTCTTACTGCCGGAGCAATCTGTGCTACTACTCGTATATTAGGATCGTTAATTGCATCCCATACTTCTGTAACGTTTGTTCGGATAGAAATTGCAGCTGTCGGACATACTACGCGGCACTGTCCGCATCCAACACAGTCTGTTTCGCCAAGTGTTTTATTAAATGCCGGCATTACCTGCATCTTAGAACCTCGATATGCAAAATCGATAGCACCTACACCCTGAATTTCATCACAGGTTCTTACGCAGTCGCCGCAAAGAATACACTTATTCGGGTCACGTACAACAGACGGCGAACTCATGTCAAGCGGCTCCTGTTTTTTATTATTTAAGAAACGTACTGCGTGTACACCTACTTTGTAAGCAAGGCTCTGTAATTCACAAGTTCCGTTCTTTGTACAAGTTGTACAGTCTCTACAATGAGAAGAAAGCAGCAGCTCAATAACCAGCTTACGATACTGCTGAATCTTCTTTGTATTTGTATAAATAACCATTCCCGGTCTTGGCTGCTCCGAGCAAGACGCGAAAATTCTGCCTCTGTCATCTTCTACAACACACATTCTGCAGGCTCCGTAAATAGAAAGTTCAGAGTGATAGCAGAATGTCGGTAAATCAATACCGGCTTTTCTGATGACAGAAAGAATATTTTTTTCTCCCTCAATAGGCACATTGCGGGAGTCTATTGTCATATAATCCATATCTAATCCTCCTAACCTACTGTAACTTGATGGCTTTGAAGAAGCAGTTGCCTTCACAAGCTCCACATTTAATACATTTGCTTTGGTCAATCACAAACGGCTGTTTAATTTCGCCGCTGATAGCTCCAACCGGACAATTTCTTGCACACTTAGAGCAGCCTTTGCAAAGGTCAGGGTCGATTACATATGTACGAAGTGCCTGGCAAGTACCTGTACGACACTTTTTCTGAAGTACATGTTCTTCGTATTCATCTCGGAATACACGGAGTGTACTCAGTACAGGAAGTGCGGCACTCTTACCAAGTCCGCAAAGAGACATATCCGTAATGGTTTCGCCTAATTCCTGTAATAAATCAAGCTGTTCCATCGTACCTCTTCCGGCTACGATGTCTTCGAGAATCTCAAGCATTCTCTTGGTACCCTCACGACACGGTACACATTTTCCACAGCTTTCGTTCTGTGTAAAATTCATAAAGAAACGTGCTACTTCTACCATACAGGTATCTTCGTCCATGATAACGAGACCACCGGAGCCAATCATAGCACCTTTTTTCTTAAGGGAGTCAAAATCAAGTGGCACATCGAGATCCGTAGCGATAAGACATCCACCGGATGGTCCGCCAATCTGGACTGCCTTAAATTCTTTACCATTTTTAATACCGCCACCGA
This sequence comes from Lachnospiraceae bacterium, assembly GCA_015056725.1. Classification (GTDB taxonomy): domain Bacteria; phylum Bacillota; class Clostridia; order Lachnospirales; family Lachnospiraceae; genus 1XD8-76. The sequence continues at coordinate 19,975 of SVFS01000040.1, forward strand.
TTTCGTATACAATTTCGCGAAGTGTTGTTCCCATCGGCACTTCAATCAGACCTGTATTGTTAATACTTCCTGTTACCGCAAACGCTTTTGTACCCGGACTTGTTTCTGTACCGATGCCATGATACCATTTCGCACCATTTAAAATAATCATCGGAACGTTCGCATATGTTTCTACGTTATTCAGTACCGTCGGTTTTCCAAATAAGCCCTGCTCTACCGTACGAGGTGGTTTTGTACGCGGCATACCACGTTCACCTTCGATAGATGCTGTAAGCGCACTACCTTCACCACAAACAAATGCGCCTGCACCTCTGTTAATATGTAACTTAAAGCTATAACCTGAGCCAAGAATATCTTCGCCAAGCAAACCATATTCTTCTGCCTGGGCAATCGCAATTTTCAAACGGGAAATAGCAAGTGGATATTCTGCACGTACATAAATATAACCTTCCTGTGCACCAACTGCATAACCTGCAATCAGCATACCTTCAATCATTTTATGTGGGTCACCTTCCATGATACTTCTATCCATGAATGCTCCCGGGTCACCTTCGTCACCATTACATACTACATAACGGATAGTTTCTTTCTGGCGTGCAACCTGTTTCCATTTGTAACCTGCCTGGAAACCACCGCCTCCTCGTCCACGGAGATTAGATTCTAAAATCTCATCAATAACTTCCTGTGGAGACATTTCGAAAAGTACTTTTTTCAGTGCCTGGTAGCCATTGTTTGCAAATACTTCTTTGATATTTTCAGCATCGATATGTCCGCAATTTTTCAGTACCAGACGAGTCTGTTTTGCGTAAAACGGAATTTCTTCCTGTGCTTTATATTTCACACCATCCATTTCATACAGGAGACGTTCTACCGGCTCACCGTTTAAAATAGTTGTCTGATAAATTTCTTCACAGTCTTCCGGCTTAACTTTGATATATAAATAATTATAAGGCTCGATTCTTACAAGCGGTCCCATTTCACAGAATCCATGACAACCACTCTTTTTGACACCTACGACTTCACGGTCTGCATCTGCTGCTTTCTCTCCGGAACAACCGCTGCAAGCACCGTCTTTATGAATATCTACCCCCGGTAAATGTGCAATTTCCGGACCAAATTCCACTTCTGCTTTTCCATCTGCTGCTACAAGCTCGCACATCTTTTCATAGATTTCTCTGGAGCCACCGGCAAGACAACCCGTTCCGGCACAAATTAGAATACGGCATTTCTGCGCACTGATTTCCTGTTTGGAAATCTCACAAATCTGGTCCAGTGCTTCTTTACTTACTAATTTACTCATCTGCTCCACCTCTCAATTCTGCAATAAGCTCTACTACCTTATCCGGAGTCATAGATGGATGCACTTTATCATTTACCGTAAGTGCCGGTGCAAGACCGCAGGCACCGAGACAGGAAACTGTCTCTACTGTAAACAGCATATCGTCTGTAGTGTGTTTACTCTTTGACAAACCAAGCTCACTATACAGTTTGTCCAATATTGCTGTAGATTTACGTACGTGACAGGCTGTTCCGTCACACACCTTAATTACATATTTTCCCTTCTGATCAAAAGAAAAATTCTCATAAAATGTTGCAACACTAAAAGCCTTTGCTTCTGTAATTCCAAGCTTCTTTGCCACATAGTTTAAAAGTTCCGGCGGAAGATATCTGTATTCACTCTGGATATCCTGCATAATCGGAATCAACGAACGCTGTTCATTGCCATGTTCTGCAATAATCTCGTCCGCTTTTTCATAATAGAACTGCTCAAGCATTCTTTCTCCTCCTTGTCATTTGTCCCTCATATAATCATGCTTTATATAATACGTTATTTCACGCATGGGTTTCAACTATCATTTATAATAAATTTTTCCATCGTCCAATATGGTTGCCACACCATCTTTTACTTCTACAAGGCTAACCGCACAATTCTTATGCACGCCTTCCCCCCAGAAGTCTTTCAGTTCCTGTTTCTTAATGTTTATAAGAAGGGCTTTCAATGCACATCCATGTGTGGACAAAAAAATTGTTTTGTCTTCATTATTCGGGTCAGAAATTAATTCTTTCCAGAAATCACCCGTCCTTTTAATTACATCTTCAAAGCTTTCTCCATTCGGTGGTGCTGAAAACTTTTCAGGTGCTTCAAAAAAATATCTAAACTCCGGATTTGGTACATTATAGGTATCTTTTCCATAACAGCATCCTTCATAATCTCCAAAACTAATTTCCTGAATCCGTTTCTCTTCCCATAATTCAGGCCGGACATTCTCATTTTCTGCCAGAAAAAGCTGTGCCGTTTCTTTCGCTCTCTTGAGTGGAGAGGTGTATGCTTTGTCAAACCTGATATGTTTTAAAGCTGCTCCTGTTACTTTTGCAAGCTCACGACCATATTCGTTCAACTCAAAATCACTCTGTCCCTGCAATACCTTTTTCTTATTTAAATCTGTTTCTCCATGTCGTATGAGATAAACTAACATATTCCGCCTCGTTTTCTGTTGTAATACTTAAAATCTCTGTCCGCATTTTGGACAAAATTCCGGATTTAATTCATAAACTGTTACACACTATCATCTGATGGAAATCAAAATCTTTTCTCCCATCTGTAATTCCCATTATGAAAAACATTCCTATTTCCTCAGCTTTCTTCCGACTATTTAATCTATTCCATTTCCATGTACGCTTTCACGACTCTCTCATAATCCACTTTATTCGTAATCTTTTCTGCTACGATTTCATCATCTACAATTTTTGCTTTGTAAATATAGATTCCCTCTTCGTTAATCGTATCTCCTTCTATCAAAGCTGCTGCCACATAATTTTTATGTTCAAACTCAAACTCATCCACGACAGCCATTTCTACTTTTGTACCATCTTGCGTAGTCACATAAAATGTTACATATTCTTGAAAGTCTTTATTTTCCAT
>SVFS01000119.1 GCA_015056725.1 Lachnospiraceae bacterium
GTACGAGACTTGCAGGAAGTAAAGCTGATAACTGGTATCTCCGTCAGGCACCACAGGTACTTGATCTTCAGTTTGTAGATAATATCGGACGTGCTGATAGAGATAATTCTATTGATTTATATATTGGCGATGAGTACGAAGATGTACTGGCAGAAGGTACATGGCAGAAATTCTTCAAGGTAAAACCACCTGTATTTACAAGAGAAGAAAAGAAAGCATGGCTTGCCGGTAATACAGATGTAGCACTTGGCTCAGATGCATTTTTCCCATTCGGTGATAATATTGAAAGAGCACATAAGAGCGGTGTAAAATACGTAGCACAGCCGGGCGGCTCTATCCGTGATGACCATGTTATTGATACATGTAATAAATACGGAATGGCTATGTGCTTTACAGGAATCAGACTGTTCCATCACTAAATGTCAGGATTGCGAAGCAATCGTGACCTACGCACGAGCCAAATCACGAAGTGATTTTTAGGATGGCGAGTGCTCCAAATTGTCAGGATTACGAAGTAATCGTGACCTACGCACGAGCCAAATCACGAAGTGATTTTTAGGATGGCGAGTGCTCCATAAAATAAAGAGGTATTAAAATGAGCGACGAAAAAATTATTTTAGAAACAGCAGAAGAAAAAGAAGTTGTTTCCAAAAACTTTATAGAGAATGCAATTGATAAAGATTTGGCAGAAGGTGTTTATGACAGAGTTCATACAAGATTTCCACCGGAACCAAATGGTTATCTTCATATCGGACATGCGAAAAGTATTCTTTTAAATTACGGACTTGCAAAACAGTATGGCGGTAAGTTCAATATGCGTTTTGATGATACGAATCCGACAAAAGAAAAGACGGAGTTCGTTGAATCCATCAAAGCAGACGTGAACTGGCTTGGTGCGGATTATGAAGACAGACTTTTCTTTGCATCCGATTATTTTGATAAAATGTATGAAGGTGCTATAAAGCTTATCAAAAAAGGAAAAGCTTATGTTTCTGATTTAACAGCAGAGCAGATGAGAGAATACAGAGGTACGTTGACAGAACCGGGTAAAAATGATCCGAACCGTGACAGAAGTATCGAAGAAAATCTTGCGTTGTTTGAAGATATGAAGAACGGCAAGTTTGCAGATGGTGAAAAGACACTTCGTGCGAAAATCGATATGGCATCTCCAAATATCAACATGAGAGATCCGATTATTTATCGTGTGGCACATATGACACATCATAATACAGGCGATAAATGGTGCATTTATCCAATGTATGATTATGCTCATCCGATTGAAGATGCAGAAGAAGGTATTACACATTCTATCTGTACACTTGAGTTTGAAGACCACAGACCACTTTATGATTGGGTAGTAAGAGAACTTGAATATGAAAATCCACCGAGACAGATTGAATTTGCAAAAATGTATCTGACAAATGTGGTAACAGGTAAGAGATATATCAAGAAATTAGTAGAAGACGGTATTGTAGACGGTTGGGATGACCCAAGACTTGTGTCTATCGCAGCACTCAGAAGAAGAGGTTTTACACCGGAATCTATTAAGATGTTTGTAGATTTGTGTGGTGTTTCTAAGGCAAATTCTTCTGCAGAGTATTCCATGCTGGAATATTGTATCAGAGAAGACTTAAAGGTAAAGAAACCGCGTGTAATGGCGATTCTTGATCCGGTTAAGCTGGTAATCGACAATTATCCGGAAGGACAGACAGAAGAGCTGGAAGTAGCAAATAATCTTGAAAATGAAGCTCTCGGAAGCAGAAAAGTTCCATTTGGAAAAGTATTATATATCGACCGTGAAGACTTTATGGAAGAACCGCCAAAGAAATATTTCCGTATGTTCCCGGGCAATGAAGTTCGTCTTATGCATGCATATTTTGTAAAATGCACAGGCTGCGTAAAGGATGAAAACGGAAATGTGGTAGAAGTGCATTGTACCTATGATCCTGCAAGTAAGGGTGGTAACAGTCCTGATGGCAGAAAAGTAAAAGGTACAATCCACTGGGTAAATGCTGATACAGCATTAGAAGCAGAAGCACGTTTGTATGAAAATATCATTGATGAAGAAAAAGGCGTATATAACGAGGATGGCAGCTTGAATCTGAATCCAAATTCGTTAGTAGTGAAGAAATGTTATGTAGAGCCGTCTTTAAAAGACGCAAAAGCTTATGACAGTTTCCAGTTTGTACGTCAGGGCTTCTTCTGTGTAGATTGTAAGGATTCTAAAGAAGATGCACTTGTGTTTAACAGAATTGTGTCTCTTAAGAGCTCCTTTGTCTTGCCTAAAAAGGATTAAGACGTGTATAATGGAAAGGGTATATCATATTGGGACATGTCCCGATAAAAAGAGAAAGATAGAGGAATTGTAATGGCAGGGTTATTGTCAGGACTGGAAGCATTTGGTCTTAGTAATTTAGACAACATAGAAGTGTACGAGAAAGAGAAACAGGAGCAAAAGGGCAAGCCGGAAGAACAGAAATCGCCGGAAATGTTGGAAAGCGAGATGCTTTTTGATAAAACATATGAATGTCCTGTTTGCGGAAAAACAGTAAAGGCAAGAACTGTCCGTGCAGGAAAAGCGAAGCTTGCAGGTACAGACTTGGATATTCGTCCGCGTTACGAGCAGATTGAACCAATTAAATATGATGTGGTACTTTGTCCGAAGTGTGGTTTTGCTGCACTCAGCAGATTTTTCCAGTACGTTACACCGACTCAGAAAAAAGCGATTATTTCAAAAATCAGCAAAAACTTCAAACCACCGCGTGAAACAGAAGTATATACATTTGAAGAAGCAGTGGAACGTTATAAAATGGCACTTCTGTCAGCTATCGTAAAAGGAGCAAAACCTAGCGAAAAGGCATATATTTGTCTGAAAGCAGGTTGGCTTATCAGAAGCTGGTCGGAATCTTTGAATGCATCTATGCCTGGGGCAGCACAGAAAAAGCAGGAACTTTTAGAACAGGAAGATGCTTTTCTGAATAATGCATTTGAAGGTTTTATTA
>SVFS01000120.1:0-1727 GCA_015056725.1 Lachnospiraceae bacterium
GGTGTAAACCTAATCCAGGCAGATAGAAACGATTTAGGTGAGTGCTTGCGACAGTATCATTTTGACGTAGTAATTGATGTGGCGGCATACACGGGAAAAGATGTGATGCTGTTACTTGATGCTTTGGGAAGCTACGATGAGTATATTTTTATTAGTTCAAGTGCAGTATATCCGGAGCATTGCGCACAACCCTTTACAGAAGAAACACCGGTGGGTGCAAATAAGTTTTGGGGAAAATATGGGACAGATAAAATCGAAGCAGAAGAGGTATTGACGAAACGAAATCCAAAGGCATATATTTTACGTCCACCCTATTTATACGGTCCTATGAATAATGTGTATAGAGAAGCCTTTGTTTTTGATTGTGCGTTAAATGACAGACTTTTCTATATGCCAAAAGATGGTGAAATGAAGCTGCAGTTTTTTCATGTAGAGGATTTGTGCAGATTCATAGATACAATCTTGGATAACAAGCCATCGCAACGAATTTTTAATGTTGGTAATAAGGATACTGTTTCAATCAGAGAATGGGTAGAACTTTGTTATAAAATTGCGGGAAAGCCGCTTGAAGTGATTCCTGTCCATGAGGATATTGAGCAAAGAAACTATTTTAGCTTTTACAATTATGAGTATTATTTGGATGTATCTAAGCAAGAAGAGTGGATGCCTCAAGTAAAATCACTGGAGACAGGCTTGAAGGAAGCATTTGATTGGTACAGAAGCAATTCAGATAAGGTAAATAAAAAGCCGTTTCTGGAATATATCGACAAAAATTTGGCTTAAACATGTTATAAGGATGTTAACGAAAAGGAGGAAGCATGCAAAACATAAAGTTATTATTGTTTGATCTGGATGGGACATTACTGGATAATAATAAATGCATTTCAAAAAGAACGTTAGCAGCTTTAAAATTATGTAGGGAAAAAGGAATACGCATTGGTGTATCGACGTCAAGGAGTGAACAAAATTGTTTAAATTATTTATCCGAATTGAATCCGGATATTATAATTTCAAGCGGAGGAGCGTTAGTAAAAAGCCCGGAAGCATATATTTATAAGGCAGAAATGTCAGCTGATGAGACTTGTAAAATGATAGAAACAGCCAGAAATATATGTGGAACAGATTGCGAAATTACGATAGATACGCTGACAGAGCATTACTGGAATTATAAAACTGATCCGCAAAAACAGGATAAAAATTGGAGTGGTAGCATTTATACGGATTTTAAAGATTTTTACCATCCGTCCCTCAAAATGTGTGTGGAGATATTCGATGAAGCAAAAGCAGATGCTTTAAAATGTGCATTGGCAGAATACGACAGCATAAGGTATACGGATGGGTATTGGTACAAATTCACGAAAGCAGGTGTTACAAAAGAGAAGGCAATAGACCGGGTTTGCACTTTTTATAATATAAAAGAGGGAAACATAATTGCATTTGGGGACGATTTGGCTGATATTGGAATGCTTAAAATATGCGGTCTGGGAATTGCTATGGGAAATGCCGTTGACGAAGTCAAAGCGATTGCTGACATAGTTATTGGGAAAAATGATGAAGACGGTATAGCAGAATATTTGGAGAAAGAATTTAAATTGAAAGAATAGAGTAGTATGTGGGGATGATATTATGAAAAAGAAAATAGCGAAAATGCTTTGTTTTGGAATGTTTGCATTACTAGTAGGAGCATGTTCTGATAATGGAACGAAAGAGAATGTTACACAAGAAAT
>SVFS01000120.1:1827-2960 GCA_015056725.1 Lachnospiraceae bacterium
AACTACACAACAAGAAATGGAAAATGAAAGTGTTATTCAGGAAGAAAACGATGAATTTTCATTTTCAAATCTGGTAGGACAAAATTTTGTGTTTAGCAGTGGAGCCGGTGCTTGGGCCACTATGCTGAAAGTGAAGGCAGATGGCAGCTTTTTCGGTGAATATTCTGATAGTGACATGGGGGATATAGGAGAAGATTATCCGAATGGTAAAGTCTACCAGTGTTTCTTTAGCGGAAAATTTTCCATGCCGGAAAAAATAAATGACTATACCTATTCCGTTCAGATAGAAAACATAGAGTACGAGAAAGAAGCGGGAACAGAAGAAATCTCAGATGGAATGTTATTTCATTATACAGATCCTTATGGATTAGAGGAAACAAACAGCATGTATATTTACTTGCCGGGAACACCGCTTGCAGAATTATCGGAGGATCTCAGAATTTGGTTAGGATATTATGATTTATCCACAGCAGAGGAAACAGAACTGCCGTTTTATGCACTTTGTAACCCTATTATGCAGGAAGGATTTGTAGGATACGATACTATTGAGGGTACAAAAAATAATATTACTTACACAAAAGAAGCTTCGGATCTTTTAAAGAATGCGATTGAAAATGAACCATTAAATCAAAATGAGTTAAACGCAAAATCACAGGATTTGTTTGAAATGTGGGATCGCACATTGAATATGTTGTGGAATACATTAGAAGCGACTTTGGATGACGAGTCAATGGAGGAATTACGAATTAAGCAACGGGAATGGATTACGAAAAAAGAAAGAGCCATAGAAGAGGCCGGTGCTGAAGTAGAGGGTGGCTCCATGCAACCGATGGTAATGAATCTGCGGGCAGCTGCGTTGACAGAAGAGAGAGTGTATGAGTTGATGGAATTATTGAAATAGAAGGTGCAGAAAGTGATTTGTATATGAAAAGTAGAAAAAATGCAACTATCACTTTCTGTAAAAAATACATCTAAAATGCTACGATCATTTTGGAGGTGGGAAAACATGATTTTTTCTGAAAAATTACAGCTATTAAGAAAAAGCAAAGGATTTACGCAAGAAGAGTTTGCACAAAAATTAAATGTATCAAGACAGGCAGTAGCAAAATGGGAAGCCGGACAAGCATATCCGG
>SVFS01000041.1 GCA_015056725.1 Lachnospiraceae bacterium
TTTATACAAAAATGTCACACGAAAGCAAGGAAGCTAAGCCGAAATAATTCGGAAGTCAGCAAGGAGGTTTATATGTTAAGACTTACAGTTAAAACAGAAGAATATTTGATGATTAACGACAATATCAAAATCGTTTTCTTAGGTGGTACACCAAATCATCTTCGCATCATGATAGATGCACCAAAAGATGTAAACATCGTAAGAAGTTCCGTTCTCGAAAATCAAGCAACACCGGAAGAAAGAGAAAAGCTTCCAAAATACTATGCGGAAGAAGAACATCCTGAAAAATATAAAAAGAAAAAAGTCGTAATCGCAAATGGAAATACAAAAGGACAAAATCCAAAAAATAAGTATGGGCAGGTAATCCATACAAATAAGTAAAAGTTAACACATAGGTAATAACCGAAGTCGGAAGTCTTAAGTCAGGGCCCGACAAATGATTTCCGACTTTGGTCATTATAAATCGCCGGAAACGGCAAACCAAAGAACAAAAAACAAAGCAAACACTACAAACGGATTTGTGGTGGAAAACGAAAACATGGAGGTAAAACTATGGTAGTACAACACAATCTTACAGCAATGAACTCTAACAGAATGTTAGGCGTAACAACAAGCTCACAGGCTAAGTCAACAGAAAAGTTATCTTCCGGTTACAAAATTAACCGTGCAGCAGATGATGCAGCTGGTCTTTCTATCTCTGAAAAAATGAGAAAACAGATCAGAGGTCTTACACAGGCTTCTTTAAATGCAGAAGATGGTATCTCTGCAGTACAGACAGCAGAAGGTGCATTAAACGAAGTACAGGATATGCTTCAGAGAATGAACGAATTAGCAGTAAAAGCTTCTAATGGTTCTATGTCTGAAAACGACAGAAGCTACATCCAGGATGAAGTAGATGCATTACTTACAGAAATTGACCGTGTAGCAGAAACAACAAAGTTCAACGAAACATACCTGTTAAAAGGAAACGCAGAAGGCACATCATCTGAAGTAACTGTAAATGCACATGACGCAGGTCTTGCAGGAAAATTAGTAGACAATGGCGATGGAACAACAACATTTACAGCAGATGGTCTTCAGGCAGACGGAACTCTTGCAGATGGAACAAAAGTAACAATCGCAGGCAAGGAATACACAATTGATGCAGCAGCATCCGGAAACGGAACAGCTCTTTCTGCAGTGAAAGATGCTATCGATGCAGCAAAAGGCACAGGCTCTACCGTAAAGGTTACACCAGCAGGTGGCGGAACAGCAACTACCTATACTTATGCAGCAGCTACAACATATACCCAGACAGACGTACAGGATCTGGTTACAGAAGCTCTTGCAGACATTAAAGAAGGCGATTCTGTTACAGTTGATGGTAAAGAATATAAGTATGTAGGAGAAACAGTAGCAACAGGTTCCTTATCATCTAAATTCCCTTCTTCAGCAGCAGCTGGCGATACAATTACCATTTTTGACAAGAGTGCAGATACAACCACAACTTATACATACAAGGATGCAGAGTATGGTGTAGGAAATGCATCTAACGATAAACTTGATGAGGTTTATGCTTTAACAAGCTTATCAGCAGGAAATGGAGATACCATTACTATTACTACAGCTGGTGGTACATCTACAGTATATACTTATGATGGTGGTGAAAGCCGTTGGGAAGACAATATGGGTGCTGAAGTTGATTTATCAACCATTACTATGGCAGCAGATACCACAGTTTCTTTCGTAGATGCTGATAATTCAGCAAATAATAAGTCTTATAAGTTTATTGCTGGTGCAACAAATAATGCCGCAGGCTTCTACACAGATGGCGTTTCTACACCACTTGCAAACTTCTCTGGTTTAGGTTTAGCAACAGATGATAAAGTTACAATTACAATTGATGGCGATGCATCCTCCTTTACAGTTGGCAGTGCTGATAAAGCAGCAGGCTTATACGAAGATGGCGACAATACAAAGGCAGCACTTGCAACAGGTACTATAACTGCAACCTCTGAAATGGAAATCAACGTTGCAGATTCTGAAAATAATGGTAAGACAGTTAAAGTAGGCGACGAAAAGACAGCAGCTGGTTACTATGATGACGATGACAATGCATTACCAGAAGACATCGCAGCAGGCTCTGAAGTTGAAATCACACCAGCAGGTGGCGAAGCACAGGAATTTACAGTAGCAGATTTATCTTCCGGCAAGATTAATACAGCAGGCGCTTTAGATTTAATGAAAGCTGAATTAGAAGCAGCATCCTCTATCGGTGCAGCAAAGCAAGCAGCAACAGCAGCAGTAGAAACAGACGGAACTATCACAATCACACAGGGTAAAGTAGATGTAAAAGATGGCTTATCCTTCGGTCTTCATGTAGGCGCAGACGCAGACATGACCAACAAGATTCGTGTAGACATCGACTCTATGAGTGCAGCAGGTCTCGGCGTAGTAGGCTTAAATGTAAAAGATGCAACAGGAATGGCAGCTACATACGCAATCGATGCAATCCAGGATGCAATCCAGAAAGTATCTACACAGCGTTCCGCACTTGGTGCAGTACAGAACAGATTAGAGCATACAATTGCTAACTTAGACAACGTTGTAGAAAATACAACAGCAGCAGAAAGCCAGATTCGTGATACAGATATGGCATCTGAAATGGTTAAGTACTCCAACAATAATATTCTTGCTCAGGCAGGTACATCAATGTTGGCACAGGCTAACCAGTCTAACCAGAACATCTTATCCTTACTTGGCTAATTAGGAAGTCGATAGACTGAAAGATGAAGCTTAGGAAATATAAGAGTTCATAACTTAAAATGTGAAAACACCTAGTGTTTGAAATAGGAGGGAGTGGTTAATCCACTCCTTCTTATTTTATGAAATTGTTAAAGGTTTTTTGTAACTGTAGAGTGGATATGAGGTGTTGGCTCTACGGTCGAAAACTAATATCCAACAAGCTAAAAGGCAGTAGAGTAAGGGAAAATCGCTGTTAGTCCGGTCGATAATCTATATTCAACAAAAACCAGCACAAATGTATTGTAAATGATACATTTGTGTGCTATCATCGTTTCAAAGCATACGAAATTTCTTTTATTCTTGTTTGGTTTGATTACAAGTCAAACATCTGAAATTCTAAAATTCTAATAATTCTATAAGAAATCTATGCTTAATTTCACAAATCAAATGAATTAAATAAGCAGGAGATTTTGGGGCGTTATGTGTTCGTGTTTGCATCTTGTAAGGCAGTATTCTCCTGCAAAATTATGTTTTGTACAAGGAGGATAATGGATGCAGAACAAAAATAACAAAAAATCTATGTTAAAACAAAACACGGAAACACTTACACCAAATCGAAAGTACAAAGACACCATGTTTCGATTGCTTTTTAAAGAAAAGTATGCCGCACTTTCCCTTTATAATGCATTGAATGGGACAACACACACAGACGAAGAAGAGATGGAAATTGTCACGTTAGAAAACGCCATTTATATCAATGTGAAAAATGACCTGGCATTTGTACTGGATTCCAATCTAAATCTTTATGAACACCAATCAACTTATAATCCAAATATGCCACTTCGAGATTTGATTTATGTAGCAAAAGAGTTTCAGAAATTTGTTGACAACCATTCACTTTATTCTGAAAAGCCGGTAGTGCTACCTTATCCGAAGTTTGTAGTGTTTTATAATGGCATTGATGAACGACCGGAGAAAGAGATACTGAAGCTTTCGGATTTGTATAATGTAGCAGAGGATCTAAGGGAGAATCCCGAACTGGAGTTGAAAGTGATAGTATTGAATATCAATAAAGGTTATAATGAAGACCTAAAACGGAAGTGCCCATTATTATTAGAGTATATGCAGTATGTAGATAAGGTGCGCTACTACAAGGAAGAAAAAAAGATGGATTTGCCTGATGCAGTCGAATGTACAATTGCTGATTGCGTTAAAGAAGGTATATTGGAAGAATTCTTGAGAAAAAACAGAGCGGAGGTTTTAGATGTGAGTATTTTTGAATATAATGCCGAAGAAGAAATCCGTAAATACAAAATTGCCCAGCAGGAGTTGTGGAGAGAGCAGGGGCTAAAGGCTGGAATGGAAGAAGGGCTAAAGGCTGGAATGGAAGAAGGGTTAAAGGCCGGAATGGAAGCCGGTCGTATTGATGGAGCAAAACAAAAATGTATTTCGCTTATCCTTACGTTTCTTCAGGAAGTTGAAGAGGTACCGGAGTCGCTGGAGGAAATGCTTAAAGAACAGGATGAAGAGATATTAGATAAATTAGTAAAAATAGCATCAAAAACGGAGTCATTAGAGCAATTTATGTCTTATATACACTAGGTTAACGCTTTGAGCGGATATTACAAAACGCAATAAGACATATGCAAATTATCATTTTTTCCAAAGAAAATAATTACATTTGTCATAGAAAAGTGGTTACATATTACAGTTGGTAATTTGTGGGTCCTCTTATAGAATCAATCATGTACCGAAGAGGTACGGAAACTTTTCAAACTATATTATGGGAGGACGAAATAATGAAAAGAAAATTAGTTAGCGTATTAGTATGTGCTACTATGCTTGCATCCGTATTAGTAGGATGTGGCGCAAAAGAAGAAGCAGCAGCTCCGGCAGCTACAGAAGAAGCAGCTCCGGCAGCAGAAGCAGTTGCAGAAGAAGCAGTAGCTGAAGCAGAAGCAGCAGTTGGTGAAAGACCGGAAGGCGGTTACAAATTTGGTTACACATGTATGGATGGTTCTAACCCATTCTTCGTTATCTTAGAAGAAACAATGCGTGCTGAAATCGAAGCAAACGGTGATACACTTGTATCTTTCGACCCAGCAAACGACGTTACACTTCAGATTAGTGGTGTAGAAGACCTTATTGCTCAGGACATCGATGCTATGTTCATGAACCCGGCAGAAGCTGAAGGTATCTTACCTGCACTTGATATGTTAAAAGAAGCTGGTATTCCAATCGTAGGTTTTGATACAGAAGTTGCTGATATGAGCTACTTAGTATCTTACGCTGGTTCTGATAACTACAACGCTGGTTTCGTTTGCGGTGAAGACTTAGTTAAGAAATGTCCAGAAGGTGGTCCAATCATCGTATTAGATTCCCCAACAATGAACTCTGTAGTAGATAGAACAAACGGTTTCTTAGATGCTATCGAAGGTAAAGGTTTTGAAATCGTTGCTCAGCAGGATGCGAAAGGTAACCTTGAAGTATCTATGGGTATTGCAGAAGACTTATTACAGGCTCATGGAGATGTAGTTGCTATCTTTGGTGGTAACGACCCAACAGCTCTTGGTGCTCTTGCAGCAGCAAACGCAGCAGGTCTTACAGATTGTATGATTTACGGCGTTGACGGTTCTCCGGATATCAAAGCTGAACTTGCTTCCGGCGAATCCTTAATCGAAGGTACTGGTGCACAGTCTCCAATCAACATCGCTAAAGATTCTGTTCGTATTATGTATGATTACCTTGCAGGTAAAGAAGTTGAAGACAGATATCCTGTTGAAACATTCTTAATAACAGCTGATAACGTTGCAGAATTCGGTACAGACGGATGGCAGTAAGAATTCGTAATATACGACGGGTTTAGAGAAAAAGAATACGGTATAGGTCATATAAATGCGAGCATTTACATGGCCTATACTTTTGACTTGTCAGAGTTTGAGCATTCTGACAGATGATTCATCTATAGTGAATAAGTAGATGAGAGAATTTGGATAAGGACGGTGATATTGATTGGCTTTCGAATACTTGTTAGAAATGAAAAGAATTCATAAGCGTTTCCCAGGTGTAAATGCGCTTACTGATGTGAATCTTCAGTTAAAAGCAGGTGAGGTGCATGCACTTTTGGGAGAAAATGGAGCTGGAAAATCCACGTTAATTAAGGTACTTGGCGGTATTTATATCGCTGAAGAAGGTGAAGTCTTCATTGAAGGGAAAAAAGTTGATATTGACAGCGTAAAAGCTGCTCAGGAAGCGGGTATAGCAATTATTCATCAGGAGTTGGTACTTGTACCACATATGACAGTAGCAGAAAATATTTTCCTTGGAAGAGAACCGAAAAAAGGTGGATTTGTTGATGCTGTAAAAATGACTGATGATGCACAGGTGCTATTGGATACTTACCATATGAACATTCAGGCAGACAGATTGGTAGGTAGTCTGACGATTGCACAGCAGCAGATGGTTGAAATTGTAAAAGCCATCTCATTTAATTCGAAAATTCTTGTAATGGACGAACCGACATCCTCTATTTCAGATAAAGAAGTAGATTTCTTATTTGAAACCATGAGAAAGCTTACGGCAAAGGGTGTAGGTATTATTTATATTTCTCATAAGATGAGCGAATTAGAGCAGATTTGTGACCGCGTGACAGTACTTCGAGATGGTGAATACGTGGGAACAAAGGTAGTAAAAGAAACAAACAAAGATGAGCTCATCGCGATGATGGTTGGTCGTGAGCTTACAAATTATTATACAAGAGATTTCATGGAACCGGGCGAAGTCGTATTGAGATGTGAACATATTTCTGATGGCAAAATGGCTAAGGATGGCACTTTTGAAGTAAGAAAAGGTGAGATCGTTGGTTTTGCAGGTCTTGTAGGAGCAGGCCGAAGCGAAGTGATGAAGTGTATTTTTGGTCTGACAAAGAACTACACAGGAGATATCTATATTGATGGTAAAAATGTTCATATTAAGAGCCCGATTGAAGCTATGAAATATGGTATTGCTCTTGTACCGGAAAACAGAAAAGCAGAAGCTTTATATAAGGTACAGAGTGTTAGATTCAATTCTACGATAGAAGTTCTTTCTTCTTTTATTAAAGGCATTTTTGTAAACGATAAGAAAGAAGCTGAGATTACACAGAAGTATATCGATATGCTTTCAACCAAGACTCCAAGTCAGGAACAGATTGTAGGTAATCTTTCCGGTGGTAATCAGCAGAAGGTAATCATCGGTAGATGGCTGGCTACAAATCCAAAGATTTTAATCATGGATGAACCTACACGTGGTGTAGACGTACATGCAAAATCTGAAATTTATGCGATTATGAATGAACTTGTGAAAAATGGTATGTCTATCATTATGATTTCTTCTGAATTACCGGAAATCATCAATATGAGCGACAGAGTATATGTTATGAACGAAGGCAACGTAGTAGGATGCCTCGACAGAACAGAAGTTTCGCAGGAAAACATCATGCAGCTTGCCGCAAATTAGTTAGATTAGGAGGAAATATCGATGACTCAGGAAAAAGCAAAAATAAAAAGTGCTGCATCCTCAAGATATGTAAATGCAGCAAAAGTATATTTAAAAGATAATTTAGGTATTTTACTTGCGTTACTTGTTCTTTGCGTATTTTTGTCAGTGAATCCATTGACAGCAGAATCATTCTTAAAACAGAAGAACATTTTTAACGTACTTAGACAGATTTCTACAAACTTATACCTTGCATGTGGTATGACAATGGTAATTATTTTAGGTGGTATTGACCTTTCGGTAGGTTCTGTTATCGCATTGTCCGGTTGTGTGGCTGCGGCTTGCGTATCCAGATATGAATTGCCAATCATTGTTGCACTTATTGTAGGTGTATTAATTGGTATGGTTGTAGGTATGTTCAATGGTTGGGTAATTGCGAAGACAACAATCCCTCCATTTATTGTGACATTAGCTACTATGAATATCGCAAAAGGTCTTGCTTATGTATACACAGGCGGTTCACCGGTGCGTGTAGTGACAAAAGAATGGCAGTTTGTAGGCGCAGGCTATATTGGGGCAGTGCCTACACCTGTAGTGATTTTGGTAATTGTGCTTATTGTCACATCTATTATCATGAATAAGACGCAGATTGGTCGTCACATTTATGCTGTAGGTGGTAATGATCAGGCAGCCCGTTTCTCCGGTATCAGCGTATCCAAAGTTAAATTCTTTGTACATACATATTCCGGTATTATGGCAGGTCTTGCAGGTATCGTTCTTGCATCCCGTATGTATTCCGGTCAGCCGACAGCGGGTGAAGGAGCAGAAATGGATGCTATCGCGGCAGTAGTAGTTGGTGGTACAAGTATGGCTGGTGGTTCCGGTAAGATTGGCGGAACAATCATCGGTGGTCTTATCATTGGTGTACTGAATAATGGTCTTAACCTTATGAATGTAAACTCCTTCTGGCAGTATGTAGTAAAAGGCTGCGTAATTTTATTGGCAGTATATCTTGACTTCCTTAGATCCAAAAAATCTAAATTATAAAATGTATTGGTTTACTGACACTGGAAATCATCCGGCATCCCATTTTGGGGTGGCGGATGATTTGCGTGGCAACGGAAATGGGGTATAATCTCTTATAAAGAGAAAGAAATGGGTAGTATTTATGGAAAAAAACCTGAAAATAATTCGAAAATGGAATATCATTGTTTTTTCGACAATTATAATTGCATTAGTTGTTATATTTACATTTTTTATTCCAATGAAAAGTAAAAATACCGAAATGGAAGAATTAGAAAGTAAGACACCACGTAAATTTGGTGCTACTTATATGACGATGAATAATCCATATTTCCAGGATTTGAATGCCGAGCTTGAAGAAATTATCGAGGCGAATGGAGATATTTTAATATATAGAGATCCTGCTCAGAATCAGGAGAAGCAGAATGAACAAATTTTTGATATGTTAGAGGAAGGGATTACGGCATTGTTCTTAAATCCGGTGGATTGGATTACGGTAAAACCGGCGTTACAAGCATGCTACGAGGCCGGAATTCCGGTATTTAATATTGATACCAGGGTTTATGACAAAGAGTATGTGGCCTTTTCCATTTTATCTGATAATTATAATGCGGGAGTGCTTTGCGCCCTGGATATGATGGAAAAGAAGGAAAGTGCAAAAATTTTTATTTTGGATAGTCCGGGTACAAATTCTATTATGGAGCGTGTGCAGGGATTTCAGGATACCATAGCCGATCATAAGGAATATGAAATCGTGCAGGTGGCTCATGGGATGGGTGAGCTAGAGGTAGCAATGGATGTTATGGACGAGACGTTACATAGAGGGATAGAATTTGACGTTGTTTTAGGCGGAAATGATCCATCGGCATTAGGAGCACTTGCAGCCTTACAGATGAATCAGAGTCAGGAAGGTATTTTGATTTATGGAATTGATGGCTCGCCGGATGGAAAAGTTATGATAAAGGAAGGTTATATGGAGGGTAGTAGTGCGCAGAGGCCGTTATTGATTGCGACAACGGCAGCAGAGATGGCATATGACTATCTGGAAGGAAAAGAAGTAGAGCAGTATGTCGTAATACCGGTAACCTTGATTACAAAAGACAATATTCATGAATTTGATATAGCCGGTTGGCAATAAAGAGGTAATTATGAAACTGAAATTACGTGATATTCGCATCATTATGATGGGAGTAAATTTAATTGCGATTTGCTTTGTGTCAATATTTATTTACTATACGACACGAAGCATTTGCGAAAATTATGCGGCAAGAGAGTTTTTGAATACGGTAAATACGCTTCCGGTTAGACCGGCAGGAGTTGTACTGACAAGTATTGTATTATACATGTGTCTGGTTGCATCTTTTGTAATGCGTGAGCGTATATATGCAAATAGTATCCGATTTGCATTAGGTTCTTTGGTATTTGATTTCTTTGTAAGTGTTGCAATCGTTATGATACTGAATTTTAATTATAACGGTATTTTCTTTTTAGTATTCGCGAGTATTATTTCCTACTCAAAAGGAGAACGAAGCAAATATTTTACAATTTGTCTGGCACTTGCGTGTTTTTTGCTGACAGACCAGGAATTATTATCCATTAATTATAAGCTGTTTTTGTTTTCTGATTATGTAAACTACTATGAGGCATCGGCACAGCAATATTATATTGCTGTATTTAATATCATTTCGTCGCTAAATATTATTTTGTTTATTATTTACTGTATCTTTATGATTCAGCAGCAAAAAGGTACGATTGAAGAGATTAACCGATTAAATGATGCCATTCGTAAAACAAATGAAGATTTGCAGATTGCAAATAATCAATTGGAAGAGTATGCAAAAATTACAGAAAAAATGGGACAGACCAAGGAGAGAAACCGATTGGCACGTGAAATTCATGATACACTCGGACATACGCTGACCGGTATTTCTGTTGGGATAGATGCATGTATTGCAACCATTGAAGCAGCACCGGAGGATACAAAGGTGCATTTGGAAAAGATATCTGAGGTTGCCAGAAATGGTCTTTTGGACATTAGACGTTCGGTAAATGAATTAAAGCCGGATGCACTTGAGCATTTGAGCTTGGAAGTAGCTATTACAAAGATGATTACAGATATGAACTCTATTACGGATATGCAGATTTTCTTTGAAAACCGAACAAAAGAATTGAATTTTGATGAGGATGAAGAAAGTGCAATCTACAGAGTAATCCAGGAGAGTTTGACAAATGCGATGCGGCATGGACATGCGAGTCGTGTTTGGATTGTGATAGAAAAGAAAGATGGAGAAATCGAACTGTCTATCAGAGATGATGGAATTGGTTGTAATAAGATAGAAAATGGATTCGGGACAAAACACATAATGGAGCGTATACAGATGTTAAATGGTTCTGTTGAATATAAGAGTGGTGACGGGTTTACCGTTATCGCAAAAATACCGGTAAGATGGGGGAAAGAATATGATTAAAGTTTTAATTGCTGATGATCAGGAATTGATCAGACAAAGCCTTCAGATTGTATTAAATACAAAGGATGATATGAAAGTGACAGGAGTTGCATCAGATGGGCAGGAGGTTATAAAAGAGATTAGAAGAGAGCTGCCGGATGTGATTTTGATGGATATTCGTATGCCTAAAATGGATGGTGTACAATGTACAAAAATAATTAAGGAAAGTTATCCGAAAGTCAAGATAATTATTCTAACAACATTTGATGATGATGAATTTGTATACAATGCACTTAAATTCGGAGCGAGTGGATATTTGCTGAAAGGTGTATCCATGGACGAACTTGTGAATGCGATAAGGACAGTACATAGTGGCAGGGCAATGATAAATCCTGATATTGCGACAAAGGTAGTTAAGCTGTTTTCACAGATGGCACAAGCAGATTTTTCTATCGTAGTAGAAGAAGATAGAGAAAAAGAGCTTACAAAAACGGAATGGAAGATTATTGAACAGGTAGAGCGGGGGGCTTCTAATAAAGAAGCAGCAGAAACTTTGAATTTGTCAGAAGGAACAGTCCGCAATTATTTAAGTACCATTTTAAATAAATTGGGACTTCGTGACAGAACGCAGCTGGCAATTTGGGCAGTACAAACTGGGGTGAGTAAAAGAAAACCGGAGTAGAGTATGAAGAGAAAAAACAGATGGATAGTATCGATTGGAGTGCTTATCATTACGATATGGATGGGGATTGGTATTTATTGTTCGGCGCAGGAAAAGGTATTGGAAGTAGGCGTTTTTGCCGGAAGTAACTGGGATGTGGCGAATGCAAACAGTTACGTTATTATCGATAAAGCAATAGAAAAGTTTGAGAGTACGCATCCGAATGTGAAAGTGCATTATTATAGCGGTATCAGAAGAGAAGATTATTCGGAATGGTTTTCACGTAAGCTTTTGATGGGAGAAGAGCCGGATGTATATATGGTATTGGGAGAAGATTTTAACCAGTTTGCAGAAATTGGGATTATGAAAGATTTGGGACCATTGATGGAAGCGGATGAGTCTTTTAATCAGGAAGCGTATTACTCAACAACTTTGCAGGCAGGACAGTATAGAGGAAGACAGTACGCGCTGCCTTATGAAACAGTTCCGTACCTGATGTTTGTAAATAAGTCATTGCTTACAAGGGAAGGCTTAAGTGTACCGAGTAATCATTGGACGTGGAATGATTTATATACTATTTCCGAACGTGTTACAAGGGATACAGACGGAGATGGTCTGTTGGACCAGTTTGGTTCTTATAATTACGGATGGAAAGAAGCTGTTTATTCAAATGATGCAGAATTATTTAACGAAGAAGGCAGTCAGAGTTATCTTAATGATGAAAAAATAACAGAGGCGATACGATTTACAACAGGGCTTGCGGCGCTAAACGAGAATCAGAAAGTGACAAAGGATGATTTCGACGGTGGTAATGTGGCATTTATGCCGTTAACGTTTGCGGAATACAGAACATATAAGACATATCCTTATAAAATTAAGAAATACACACAATTTCAATGGGACTGTATTACGATGCCGGCAGGTTCTGCAGGAGAAAACCGTTCGGCAGTAAATACACTGGTTATGGGAATCAGTAATAGTACGGATAAAGAAGAGCTTGCATGGGAGTTTTTGAAATTACTGACCTATGATGAAGAGATACAGATGGATATTTTTAGATATTCACAAGCGGTTTCTGTACTAAAAAATGTAACAGAATCAGAAGAAGTTGCAGCCATTTTGCAGGAAGATATGGAAAAGGATGAAAAAATTATCGATAATAAGCTGCTTGGAGAAGTAGTGGAGAATGGTGTCGTGACAGCGAGGTTTCCAAAATATTCGGAAGCACTTGCAATGGCGGATAGTGAGGTAAACAGAATTATCAGTGCCGGTGATAATATCGATAATTCATTGCGTATTCTGCAAAGACAGTTGAATCAGTATTTGAGGCAGTAATAGAAGGAATAAACGGACAAGGAACGCACAAATTGGCAAAAAAGAGAAAAGTGCCACAAAATATGCTTTCATTATGAAAGAAACGACTAGAAAATGTGATGGTATCTTTTTGTGAAAAATGATATACTAGATGCATATTGGATTATATCGCAAAAGAGGGATTGCGTATGAAAAACAGTATCAGATTAAAAGGCAGGTTGAAATTTTATTTTCAGTCTGCGATTTACATGGGATGCCTTTTGACATTAATTGATATAGGGGTATTTACATTAGATGTGCGTGCGGGCTTTTTGCTTGCAGCATTTGTTTTAGTGTATTTTGTAACATTTTGTGCAATTTATTTTTATACAAAGCCGGTATTGATGAATGAACTTATCAGCTTTGCGACTCACTATGGTCAAATTCAGAGAAGGCTGTTACGTGATTTAAGCCTGCCACATGCGTTGATGGATGATCAGGGGCGTGTGATTTGGACAAATAAAGAGTTTGAAAGAATTGTACATAAAGAAAAAGGATATAACCGTTCTATCACAACGCTTTTTCCGTGTATTACAAAGGACAAGCTTCCGGGACGTACAGGGGAGGATTTCGTAGAGCTTGAGCTTAGATATGATGAGAATGATTATCATGTGCAGTTAAAAAAGATTTCTCTTCGGGAAATGGCATTAAACAGTGATGTTATGGAGCCGGAGAATTATGATGGCTATCTGATTGCGATTTACTTATTTGACCAGACTGCATTAAAAATTGCGCTTCGTGAAATTGATGATCAGAGCTTGGCTGTTGGTTTGATTTATTTGGATAATTACGAAGAGGCGTTAGAAAGCGTGGAAGAAGTAAGACGTTCCTTGCTGATTGCGCTTATTGACAGAAAAGTTAATAAATATATCAATGCTCTTGACGGTATTGTAAAGAAGCTTGAAAAAGATAAATATCTTATGGTAATGCGTAAGCGATCCATGAAGCAGTTCCAGGAAGCAAGATTTGATCTGTTGGAAGAAGTGAAAACGGTTAATATCGGAAATGAGATGGCAGTTACCATCAGTATTGGTGTGGGACTTGATGGGCTTACGTATGCACAAAATTATGAATTTGCAAGAACTTCCATTGACCTTGCACTGGGACGTGGCGGCGATCAGGCAGTGCTTAAAACTCCGGAGAATGTAGTTTATTACGGAGGAAAGAGCCAGCAGGTAGAGAAGAGCACACGTGTAAAGGCGAGAGTAAAAGCACAGGCATTGCGTGAAATTATTTCTACGAGAGACCGTGTTATCATTATGGGTCATCGTATGGCGGATGTGGATAGTTTTGGTGCGGCAATCGGTATTTACCGTATTGCAAAAACTTTGGAAAAGAAAGCTCATATTGTTGTAAATGATGTGAGTTCTTCTGTAAAGCCGCTTGTGGATTTGTTTAAGGGAAATCCGGATTACGAAGAGGATATGATTATCGGAAGTCCGACAGCGATAGAACTCGCAGGAACAAATTCCGTGCTTGTTGTAGTAGACGTTGATAAACCGAGCATTACAGAATGTCCGGAATTATTAAAGATGTGTAAAGCGATTGTCGTACTTGACCATCATAGAAGAGGGGCTGAAACGATTGAAAATGCTACATTATCTTATGTAGAAGCATATGCTTCTTCGGCATGCGAAATGGTTTCTGAGATTTTGCAGTACATTGGAGACAATATTAAAGTAAAACCGGATGAAGCAGATTGTATGTATTCCGGTATTATGATTGATACAAACAACTTTATGACAAAAACAGGTGTAAGAACATTTGAAGCAGCAGCATTCCTCAGAAGGAATGGGGCAGATGTTACACGTGTGCGAAAGTTGTTTAGAGAAGATGCTGAAGAATATAAGGCAAGAGCAGACGCAGTTAGTCAGGCAGAAATCTATAAACATTCGTATGCTATATCCATTTGTAACAGCGAAGATTTACAGAGCCCGACAATTGTGGGAGCACAGGCTGCAAATGAGCTTCTGAATATTAAGGGTGTAAAAGCAAGCTTTGTTTTGACAGATTATCAGAATCAGATTTATGTGAGTGCACGTTCTATTGATGAAGTGAATGTGCAGATTATTATGGAAAGACTGGGCGGCGGCGGTCATATGAACATTGCAGGCTGTCAGATGGAGGACATGACGATTACAGAAGCAATTGTAGTGCTGAAAAATACTATTGATGTCATGCTTCGGGAAGGTGCTATAGAATAATGAAGATTATATTAATACAGGACGTTAAAAAACTTGGTAAGAAGGGCGATATCATCGAGGCAAACGATGGATATGCCAGAAATTATATTATTCCGCAGAAGCTTGGAGTAGAAGCAAACAGTAAAAACATGAATGACCTAAAGCTTCAGAAGAGCAATGAGGTAAAAGTTGCACAGGAGCAGTTGGATGCAGCGAAAAAGTTTGCGGAAGATTTAGCAAAATTAGAAGTTGTAGTGAAAATTAAAGCGGGAGAAGGCGGTAAAGTATTTGGTTCGGTTTCTTCTAAAGAAATTGCTATTGCGGCAAAAGAACAGTGTGGTGTAGAGCTGGATAAGAAAAAAATTCAGTTAGCAGACCCGATAAAGACGTTCGGAGTACATGAGGTTGCAATTAAACTTCATCCGCAGGTAACAGGAAGCTTAAAGGTAAAAGTACAGGAAAATTAGGAGATAGTAAATGGCAGCAGAAGATGCGGTTTTAAAACGGGTATTGCCTCATAGTATTGAGGCAGAGCAGTCTGTCATTGGTTCTATGATTATGGATAAGGAAGCAATTGTTACTGCTTCCGAAATTGTGAGTGAAGACGATTTTTATAATAAACAATATGGTATATTGTTTCAGGCAATGGTAGATTTGAATGAAGAGGGAAAGCCGGTTGATTTGATTACTCTGCAAAACCGCCTGAAGGAAATGGATGTTCCTCCGGAAGTAAGTAGTCTGGAATTTGTAAGAGATTTGATTTCAGCAGTACCTACATCGGCGAATGTAAAATATTATGCTACTATTGTGGCGGAGAAAGCAACTCTTCGTAAATTAATTAGAACGAATGAAGAAGTTATTAATTCCTGTTATTTAGGAAAAGACAGCTTAGAACTCATATTAGATGAGGCAGAAAAGAATATTTTCAAGATTACACAAAAGCGAAATACGGGCGAGTATGTTCCGATAAAGCAGGTTGTGTTAAACGCGATGGAGCAGATAGAACGTGCATCCAAGCATCGTGGGGATGTTACCGGAATTCCTACGGGATTCAATGATTTGGATTATAAGACTGCCGGCTTCCAACCATCGGATTTGATTCTTGTTGCGGCGAGACCGTCTATGGGAAAGACAGCGTTTGTGCTTAATATTGCACAGCATGTAGCGTTTAAGAAAAACATGGCTGTAGCAGTGTTCAGCTTGGAAATGTCAAAAGAGCAGTTGGTAAATCGATTGTTCTCCCTAGAATCAAAAGTAGATTCTCATCATATTAGAACAGGTAATCTGTCTGATCAGGAATGGGAAATGCTGATTGAAAGTGCCGGTGTGATTGGTAGATCAAACTTAATCATTGATGATACGCCGGGTATCAGTATTGCAGAGCTTCGCTCAAAATGCCGTAAATATAAGATGGATCATGATTTAAAAATGATTATTATTGACTACCTGCAGTTGATGAGCGGCAGCGGAAGATCCGATTCCAGACAGCAGGAAGTGTCAGATATTTCAAGAGCATTAAAAGCGTTGGCAAGAGAGTTGAATGTGCCGGTGATTGCATTATCACAGCTTAGCCGTGCGGTAGAGCAGAGACCGGAGCATAGACCGATGCTTTCCGATTTGCGTGAATCGGGAGCAATCGAGCAGGATGCCGATGTGGTTATGTTTATCTATAGAGATGACTACTACAATAAGGATTCTGACCGGAAGGGAATTGCAGAAATCATTATAGCAAAACAAAGAAATGGTGAGATTGGTACGGTAGAGCTGGCATGGCTTCCAAGCTATACACAGTTTGCCAATCTGGAAAAGAGAAAAGATATCAAACAATAAACGATTACAAAAGAGAACTGGAAATACCGGTTCTCTTTTTATGTTATAGAAACAAAAAAGGGAGATTTAGAAAATGAAAACAGAGAAAACATACTTAATATCAGACGCTTCAAAACTTGTACAGGTAGAGAGTCATGTGCTTCGGTATTGGGAAGAAGAACTGCAGCTTCCGGTAAAGCGAAATGAAATGGGACATCGCTATTATACGGAAAGTGATATACAGGAATTTCGTGAAATTAAGAAATTAAAGGAGCAGGGGTTGCAATTGAAGGCAATTCGCATGGTTTTAAAGGAAGGAAAAATCATTCCTCTTCCGGCAGGAAAGCCGTCTGTTGTAACGACAGATGACAAAGCAGAGCGTTTGCAATATCTTATTCGAAAGCTGATAGGTGATGTGGTGGAAGAATGTAATGAAAAGCTATTGCAGGACCTGTCACAGAATATGGTAAAGGAATTAGATTATCAGTTCCGCTTGCAGGAAGAAAGGGAAGAACAGCGTGAAAACCGACAGATGTTATTGGAGGAGGAGCACTATAAACAGCTGGATGCACTTATCCGTAACCATCGCACGAAACAATCCGTCAAAAAATCGCGTCCGTTTTTCCGATTAAAGAAAAAAATGTAGCGACTATTTTGTAAATTGCGGGACGAAAAAAGAGCTATGTTTCCATAGCTCTTAGTCTACATATAAAGATACTTTTATGTAAATTATGCTTCAGAGATAACGCCTGTTGGGCAAACACCTGCGCAAGAACCGCAAGAAATGCAAGCAGCTTCATCGATTTCGAATTTGCCGTCGCCTTCAGCGATTGCATTAACTGGACACTGGCCAGCACATGCACCACAACTTACACAACCATCATTAATTACGAATGCCATAATAAAAACCTCCTTAAAATTTTCATCAGAGCAAGTATGTGCCCTGACAGCTTATTCATATTGTAATATAAGATACCGAGATGTACAAGTGAAAAAAGCAG
The DNA here is from genome assembly GCA_015056725.1 of Lachnospiraceae bacterium. Classification (GTDB taxonomy): domain Bacteria; phylum Bacillota; class Clostridia; order Lachnospirales; family Lachnospiraceae; genus 1XD8-76. The sequence continues at coordinate 17,678 of SVFS01000041.1, forward strand.
GAAAACCTGACAAGGTTTTCTATAAACCTAAATCTTTTCGTACATCTTTGATACCTTGAATAATATGTTTTTTCTTTTCAATGACTTCACTTTGTGTCATTGCCGGAACTCCGGCTAATTTGTATGGAATTCCAAGCTTTTCATATTTTGTTTCGCCCATAGTATGATATGGGAGAACATCGAGAGCTTTTAGGTTTTTCAATTTTCCAATGAAATAACCAAGCTGGTAAAGGGATTCTTCATCATCTGTAATACCGGGAACAACAACGTGTCTAATCCAAACAGGAACGTTTTTAGCTTCCAAGTATTCTGTGAACGCAAGAATTCCTTCGTTAGGCTGAGCTGTCAAATCTTTATGCTTTTCAGAGTTGATATGTTTAATATCCAACATAACAAGATCTGTGACTTGCATTAGTTTATCAAGCTTTTCGATATAAGCGGTGTTGTCGGGATGATACGTGATACCGGATGTGTCGATACAGGTATGAATATCGTGTTCTTTGGCTAAAGTAAATAAGTCAATTAAGAAATCGACCTGCAAAAGAGGTTCGCCACCGGTTACGGTGATGCCACCGTGTTTATAAAAACTACGGTTTTTCTCAAAATTGTTGATGATTTCTTCCGGACTTATCATTTTGCCGCCGTTCATTGCCCATGTATCAGGGTTATGACAGTATGCACATCTCATAGGACATCCTTGTACAAATACAACATAACGTACGCCGGGACCGTCTACGGAACCAAAGCTTTCTAATGAATGAATGCGTCCTTCTACCATGAAAAAACTCCTTTACGAAACTTTTTTAAAAAATCCCCTGGAGTTAACTCCAGGGGATGAACCACCATATAATGTGGTGTATTTCTGATACATTTCTTAGATAGATTCGTGGAATGTACGAGAAATAACGTCTGCCTGCTGTTCAGGTGTTAATTTAATGAAGTTAACAGCATAACCAGATACACGGATAGTTAACTGTGGATAGTTTTCAGGATGAGCCTGAGCGTCTAATAATGTGTCTCTGTTTAATACGTTAACATTTAAGTGGTGTCCGCCTTTTACTGCATAACCATCTAATAATGATACAAGATTGTCAATCTGTGCTGCACTTGTTGCCATAGTTTTAGGCTCCTTTCATATTATATTTTCCATAATTTGTATGGATTAAGATTCGAAAAGCAATGCTTTTCTACGTGAAATCATGAATGCCGTCAATACCATCATGCAATGTAGGAACAGAGCATGCTAACGGAGTTCTGGAACAATCGGTGCATCCCATTGTCTGCACATTCTTTGAGTCGCTTGTGCCTTCGTCCACATCAACATTGACATGGCCTACACCATTTGCCATTCCGGCATCCAGCATTTTTACAAGGTCTTCAATCATCTGTTCTTGATTCATAATTTATATCCTTAATTTTTCTTATTTGTTTAAGTCGATTTCGATATCACCAGCGAATACCTGATCTTCTTTACCAAGAGCACCTGGGATAACAGTAAATGTATTAGAGATACCGTCCTGTGCATGGTTGAATGGTAATTTAGATACAGAAGATAAGGAAGCAACAGCACCGCTTGTATCACGACCGTGCATTGGGTTAGCACCTGGTGCGAATGGCTGTCCTTTCTTACGTCCGTCTGGTGTATTACCTGTAGCTTTACCGTAAGTTACGTTAGATGTAATTGTAAGAACTGACATTGTTGGGAATGCATCTCTGTATGTATGATGTCTTCTGATCATTGTCATGAACTGTTTTACAAGGTCTCTAGCGATAGAGTCTACACGGTCATCATCGTTACCGTATTTAGGGAATTCACCTGTTGTTTCGAAGTCAACGATGATACCTTCTTCATCACGGATACATTTAACCTGAGCATATTTAATAGCGGATAAGGAGTCAGCTACTACAGAAAGTCCAGCGATACCTGTTGCGAAGTATCTGTAAACGTCTCTGTCATGTAATGCTAACTGAGCTCTTTCGTAGCAGTATTTGTCATGCATGTAGTGGATAACGTTAAGTGTATTTACATAAACGTCAGCTAACCATTCCATCATGTCTGTGAACTTATCCATTACATCATCATAATTTAAGATGTCGCCTTCATATTTACGGTATTTTGGACCAACCTGTTTATGAGAAACTTCGTCGATACCACCGTTTAAAGCGTATAACATACATTTAGCAAGGTTTGCACGAGCTCCGAAGAACTGCATCTGTTTACCGATAACCATAGAGGATACGCAGCATGCAATACCGTAATCGTCAGCATGAGTAACTCTCATTAAGTCGTCGTTTTCATACTGGATAGAAGATGTTGTGATAGATAATTTAGCACAATATCTCTTGAATGCTTCAGGAAGTCTTGTAGACCAAAGAACTGTTAAGTTTGGTTCTGGAGAAGCACCTAAGTTTTCTAATGTGTGTAAGAAACGGAATGTCATCTTTGTAACCATGTGACGACCGTCAACACCTACACCTGCAAGAGATTCTGTAATCCATACTGGGTCACCAGCGAAAAGCTGATTGTATTCTGGAGTACGAGCGAATTTGATGCAACGTAATTTCATTACGAAGTGGTCAACAAATTCCTGAATCTGTTCTTCTGTAAATGTACCAGCAGCTAAGTCTCTCTGAGCATATACATCAAGGAATGTAGATGTACGGCCAAGGGACATAGCAGCACCGTTCTGTTCTTTAACTGCAGAAAGGTAACCGAAGTATGTAGCCTGGATAGCTTCCTGTACGTTTGTAGCTGGTCTAGCGATATCGCAACCATAAGAAGCTGCCATTTCTTTCATCTGTTTTAAAGCGATGATCTGTTCAGAAATTTCTTCACGAAGACGGATAACGTGATCTGTCATAACACGTCCTGTAGAATCTTTCTGTTCTAATTTATCTTCGATAAGTCTGTCGATACCGTAAAGAGCGATACGTCTGTAGTCACCGATGATACGTCCACGTCCGTAAGCATCCGGAAGACCTGTGATAACGTGAGAAGAACGACAAGCTCTCATTTCAGCATTGTATGCATCGAAACAACCAGCGTTGTGTGTTTTTCTGTGTGTAGAGAAGAATTCAGAAATTTCTGGATCTACTTCATAACCGTTGTCAGCACAAGCTTTTTCTGCCATACGGATACCACCATAAGGCTGTAAAGATCTCTTGAAAGGAGCGTCTGTCTGGAAACCTACGATAGTTTCTTTGCTCTTGTCAAGGTAACCTGGGCCGTGAGAAACGATTGTAGAAACAACTTTAGTATCCATATCAAGGACACCGCCTGCTTCACGTTCTTTTTTAGAAAGTTCTAATACCTGCGCCCATAAATCTGTTGTGTTCTGTGTAGGACCTGCAAGGAAAGATTCATCTCCATCATATGGAGCATAGTTTCTCTGGATGAAATCACGAACGTTGATTTCGTTTTCCCATTTGCCGCCTACAAAATTTGTCCATTCTGGTCTCATTTTGTGATGCCTCCTATAAAAAAATTAAAATTTAGATTAATAAATTAATGCATAAACCTGTATCATGATTATAGTGTAAAAGGACAATACAAGTCAAGGAAAGCAATGTACTTTTTTCTATACATAAACAGGCATTATTACTGGATTTTTCCAAAATTCGGAAGTTCAAAAATGAGAAGGTATAACTTGTCAGAAAAAAGGGAAAGTATTATACTGTATAGGGACAATGATATTAGATATTTTAGGAGGATTTATCATGACAATAACAAAAGACATGACAATCGGTGAAATCTTAAGAGCAAATCCAAATGTTGCACCTGTTTTAATGAGTGCAGGTATGCACTGCGTCGGATGTCCATCCGCACAGGGAGAAACATTAGCAGAAGCAGCAATGGTGCATGGTATGGATATCGACAAACTTATGGCAGCAATTGAAGCATTATAAGAGTATTTCGTAAAGGTTAATTAAAAAAGAAAGGGCGGATGCGATTTGCATCCGCCTTTTGCTGTGCTGATTATATTTCAGATAAGACCTGAAGAGCATTATCTGCTAAAATAAGCGCATAATGTTCGTCCATATAGGCTTTGCCGGAGCGGGCCATTTTTAAAGTATAGCCGTATTCGGAAATGGTATTGCATATTTTTCCGAAAGAACCGGCTGAAAGATTTCCCTGCTTTACTACAAGTAAATATTGCTTGTGTGTTGTATTTTTGTAAAGAGAGTTCAGGCAGCAAAGCTGTGAACCGAAAATACGTGCAAGGCTGGTAAGCTCATTCATGGAAGGAAATGCAAAAACACGCTGGCATTCTTCCTGAGTGGCATGAACAGGTGTGGCAGGAGAATCTTCCTGCTTTTCCGGAGAAATCTTATTAATTTTATCAAATAATTCCATGACTTCTTCTGAAATAGAAGTAAGTTCGGAAGTTTCATCAGCAGAATCGTCTTCGTCATTTTCACTAACAGACGGTGCGAATTTGGCAAAGCGTGTATCAAGCTCTTCGGGATCTTCCACTTTTGTAACGATAAGCACGATGCATTCCGAATTTAATGGGATTGCTTCAATCATAAGAGGAATATCTTCCGCATCAAAGTCAAATTCCAAAGCGGCCTGCTGCATCATTTCACGAAACAGGTCTTTGGCTTTTGAAGTGCCGTATGC
>SVFS01000042.1 GCA_015056725.1 Lachnospiraceae bacterium
GCAGGTTGGCTTATCAGAAGCTGGTCGGAATCTTTGAATGCATCTATGCCTGGGGCAGCACAGAAAAAGCAGGAACTTTTAGAACAGGAAGATGCTTTTCTGAATAATGCATTTGAAGGTTTTATTACTGCAAGACAATCAGAAGGATTCCCAATGTGTGGAATGGATGAAATGACAGTAGATTATCTCCTGGCAGCACTTGCAGTACGTTTTGCTAAATTTGATGTGGCTTCTAAGATGATTGCGGGAATTCTCGGATCAACTGCTGCAAATCCGCGTATGAAGGATAAAGCAAGGGATTTGAAAGACATTGTAATGAAGAAGATGAAAGAAAGCAAAGAATAGCAAACATGAGGAATGTAGGATGTTTGAATTTACATTTCAGTTTGATACAGAAAATCATCAACATTTATATGAACAGATATATATCTATATAAAGAATGAAATTAGAGAAGGGAAGCTTCCGCGTGGCGAGAAGCTTCCCTCTTCGCGTGCTTTGGCAGAATATTTGCAGGTTTCAAGAAGTACGGTGTGTCTGGCATATGAACAGCTTTTGTCAGAAGGTTATGTAGAAACCAAGCCGTATAAGGGATATTATGTGTGTGAAATATCGGAACTGCAGAAAATGAAAATCGGTAAGGAAAAAACATCAGAGCCTGTTTACTGTGCTGAAAAGAATGACATGGAAAATGCGGATGAAGATGCAGCGTATATTGATTTTTCACCTAATGCTGTTGATATGCGTTATTTTCCGTTTGATACATGGAGAAGAACATCTAAAAATGTGTTGATGGATGATAAAAGTGAGTTGTTTTCCATGGGGCATCCACAGGGAGAATGGAAACTGCGAAATACCATCGTAAATTATTTGCATCAGTCCCGAGGGGTAGTGTGTCGTCCGGAGCAGATAATGATAGGTGCAGGTAATGATTACTTATTGATGCTGCTGGGGCAGATGTTTGAGAACGATACGATTGTGGCGATGGAAGATCCCACGTATTTACGTGCGTACAGAATGTTTTCGGCATTTGGGTGGCAGGTGGAAACAATTGGAATGGATGAAGCGGGTATGAAGGTAGAAGAAATCTATCAGACAAAGGCGAGTCTTGCGTATGCCATGCCTTCCCACCAATTTCCGATTGGAACGGTTATGCCCATAGGCCGTCGTATGGAACTGATAAAATGGGCAAAACAGGCAAAGGAACGTTATATCATAGAAGATGACTATGATAGTGAATTCCGCTTTAAAGGGAAGCCGATACCGGCACTTGCAGCGAATGATGCGGAGAAAGTAATTTATATCGGAAGTTTTTCAAAATCAGTAGCACCGGCTATCCGTGTGAGTTTTATGGTGTTGCCGGAAAAATTATTGCCGTTATATCAGAAAAAATGCGGTTATCTGGCATGCACGGTATCCCGTGTCGATCAGATGATATTGCAGGAATTTATTGATTCTGGAAGCTTTGCAAGGTATCTTAATAAAATGCGGAAGCGTTATAAAGAAAAGCATGACCTGTTACTGACAGAGCTTAAAGCGTTTCAGCCTTATTATGATATCCGCGGAACAGAAGCGGGATTACATATTTTGATAAGTTCTAAGACAGGACTTCCCGAAAAGAAGCTTGTGGAGCTTGCCAAAAGAGAAGGCGTTAAAGTATATGCATTGTCGCAAAATTGCCGTGAGCGGAATATGGCACATGACAATACGGTACTATTAGGATTTGGAAAATTGACAGAAGAAGAGATTAAACTGGGAATCGGGGCACTGAAACGTGCATGGCTTTTATAGGATATTTAAATAATAAAAAAGACTGCGACGCAGTCTTTTTTTAAATCATATTTTTAAGAAGCGTAATATACGCTATGTTTTCATCGTAAAGCATTTCGGCGTGGAAACTGTGTTCCGCAAAATGTTTTTCCATGGTACATTGAATGGCACATTTTAACATGTATCGGATCTTTTCGCCGTCACTTGGAGAAGAAAAGATGCTTAAATCTGCCTGAGAATCAATTTCGTTGCAGAAGCGCTGGAACTCCGTGCGTTTTTCTTCGATAGCGAGAAGGGCTTCATTTACGGTTTCTTCGTTACATTTGTCTAAAAATAACTGCATGTAAGGATAATTTTTGAGAACCTGTAATTTTCCGATTTCCAACTGTTTACAGAGGGTGAAAAAATCGGTTTCTTTTGGGTTAACGGAAGCCTTTATCTCCATACTCATATAACGTACACTATAATCATAAACAAAACTGTATACACCTAATTTAGAGCCAAAATAATGAAATAGAAGTCCCTTACTGATACCGGCTTCCCGCACAATTTCATCAGTGCTGGCAAAACGGTAACCGTACAGTCCGAAAATTTTGAGGGCAGCATTAATCATGCGGTCCTGTTTTTCTTTCTTCAAATCAAAAAATTTGTCGTTCATGGGAGACTCCTTTCTGATATTGACTTAAAAAGTCGATGCCTTATTAGAATATCTTATTGAAGAAAGAAAGTCAAGGGAAATAGAGGAGATAAAAATGCTTTTTTGTGTGAAAAAAATAAGTGAAAAATCTCTTTTCATTTATCCGGATTGGGTATAAGATTAAGAAGAGAAAAAAAGTGGAGGGAGTCGGATATGGCAAAGAAATTTGGTAAATTTTTACTTGTTACAGCGGCAGTAGCGGCAGCAGCGGGGGCTTATTATTATTACTTCCAGGAGAAAGAACGTCTTGATAAATTCATGGAAGAAGATGATGATGAAGATTTTGATGATTTTCATACAGATGATGAAGAATCCTTGACAACTCTTGAGCTTGACGAATGCTTTGATGATGAAGATGACGCAGATGTAACAGAAACTATTGAGGATGCGGCTGTGCAGCCGGATGATGAAACCGTCGAAGAATTTTTCGATGATGAAAGCGAGGAGGAAAGCACAAATGAGTAACAAAGAGACATTTAACGAAGCAATTTATGATGCAAAAACATTAGGTGTACCTAAAATGCTGATTCTGGGACTTCAGCATGTGTTTGCAATGTTTGGTGCTACGGTTTTAGTACCGGCGCTTACAGGTCTTAGCGTTTCAACAACATTGTTGTTTGCAGGTCTTGGTACATTATTATTCCATTTTCTTGCAAAAGGAAAAGTTCCGGCATTTCTTGGTTCTTCTTTTGTATTTCTTGGTGGTTATTGGGCAATCGCTCCAAACGGCGAAGCAGAGCTCTTACCATATGCGTGCTTTGGTGTAGTTTGTGCATCGCTTTTATATATTGTTTTGGCAGCTTTAATTAAAGCATTTGGTGTGGCAAAAGTTATGAGATTTTTCCCACCTATCGTTACAGGACCTATTATTATTGCAATTGGTCTTAATCTGTCACAGTCTGCAGTAGATAACTGTGCAGCAAACTGGTGGATTGCACTGATAGCAATTCTTGTAGTAATTGTGTGCAATATCTGGGGAAAAGGAATGATTAAAATTGTTCCGATTCTGCTTGGTGTTGTAGCATCTTATGTAGTAGCAGCAGTAACAGGTCAGGTTGATTTTACGGCAGTAAGAGAAGCACAGTGGATTGGGTTACCGATTGCGGCAGAAAAGACTGTATTTGCAATTTTCAAAAATCCGGATACTTCTTTATTAGTAACAGCAGCGATTACAATTATGCCAATCGCTCTTGCAACTATTGTAGAACATATCGGTGATGTGTCTGCTATTTCTTCTACAGTAGGTAAAAATTATATTCAGGACCCGGGCTTACATAGAACATTATTAGGTGATGGTCTTGCTACTTGTCTGGCAGCATTGTTTGGTGCTCCTGCTAATACAACATACGGCGAAAATACAGGTGTCCTTACACTGACAAAGGTTTACGATCCGATGGTAGTCAGAATTGCAGCAGGCTTTGCGATTGTATTTTCTTTCTGTCCGAAGGTATCTGCACTTATCAGCTGTATGCCAACAGCAACACTTGGTGGCGTATCACTTGTATTATACGGTATGATTTCTGCAGTCGGCGTACGTAACGTAGTAGAAAATAAAGTGGATTTCACAAAGAGCAGAAACGTTATTATTGCAGCACTTATCTTAGTATTATCTATCGGTATCAATTACAGTACAGCAGGTTCTATTGCTTTTACAATCGGAAGCATCACAATCAGCTTAACCGGTCTTGCGATTGGTTCCCTTGTTGGTATTATTTTAAATGCAGTATTACCGGGAAAAGATTATGTATATGACGAAGAAAGCCTTGATAATCCGGCAGTAAACTTTGAAGTTTAATAAATGTCCCGATTTACAAAGTAAATCGAGGACCAGGCGACATGCTCCTATGGAGCATGTTGGGAAAAATGTCCCGATTTACAAAGCTTGCTAACTATCATAAGATAGTTGGCAAGCTTTTTTTTGTGAATCTCGACTCGGCATACGGATTTGTATTATAATATAAAAGATAGGTTATAGATTTTAAGCAGAAAGAGGTAAGATATGTCGCTTTCGTTTGTGTTTGGCGGATCAGGTGCCGGAAAAAGTAATTACATATATGAAAAAATAATTAAAATGTCTATGGAAAATCCGAAACAGCAGTTTTTAATTATTGTACCGGATCAGTTTACGATGCAGACGCAGAAAGAGCTGATACAGAAGCATCCCATGCATGGCATTATGAATATCGATGTGCTGAGCTTTGGAAGATTATCCCATAGGATTTTTGAAGAAACAGGTGAAGTGACAGAGCCGGTATTGGATGATACCGGTAAGAATCTTATTTTACGCCTTGTAGCAGACCGCCAGAAAGACAAGCTTGCCGTACTTGGCAATAGTATCAAGAGACAGGGATATATTCATGAGGTAAAATCTGCTATTTCTGAATTTAAGCAGTATGCCATTTCTGAACAGGCTTTGCAGGAAATGATTACTACAGCATCTTCATCCGGCGGAAAAAGAGCATTAGCGGCTAAACTAACGGATTTGGCAGTTTTGTATAAAGAATTTGATGCTTACATAAGAGGACACTATTTGACAACGGAAGAAACGCTGCATGTACTGGCAAAGCGTATTTCCGATTCAAAAATCATAAAGGACAGTTATATCGCATTTGACGGATTTACGGGATTTACACCGATACAGATGGAGGTAATCGGAGAACTGTTTGTACATGCAAAAGAGGTGTGCTTTTCCATCATATTAGACGGAAAAGAAAATCCATATGCTGAAAAGGGGGAACACGAATTATTTGCATTATCGCGAGAAACCGTAAAATCGTTACAGAAACTGGCACAGTCCCGTGGAATATCACAGAATGAAGATGTGGTGTTAGCTTCTGTCCCTGTGCAGCGCTTGAGAAATTGTAAAGAACTTGCACATTTGGAACAGAATCTGTTCCGGTATCCTTTTACAGCGTATACAGAGCCTGTAAACAGGATTTCTGTAGCGAAGGCAGGAAATCCTGCTGATGAAACAAAATATGTCGCAAGGACCATCAGAACGCTTCTGAGAGAGGGATATCAATATCGCGATATTGCTGTAGTGTGCGGAAGCATGGAAAGTTATCAGACTAGTATCAAGTCGGAGTTTTCAAAGCTGGATATACCGTTTTTTATCGACCAGAACAGAGGAATTTTATTAAATCCTTTTATGGAATATATTCGAAGCGCACTTCAGGTGTTTAGTAAAGATTTTTCGGAAGAAGCAGTTATGGCATATTTGCGTACAGGCTTGGTTGATATAGAACCGGAAGAAATTGATTTGCTGGATAATTATGTCCATGAAATGGGAATTCGCGGATATTCAAAATGGAAAAAGATGTTCGTACGTCCGTCAAAACATACAGATGATGAAGAACATTTGATAAAACTGAATATGCTTCGTGAAAATATCATTGAAAGATTACATGTGTTATTGAATATGGGCGCTACAGCAAGTGATAAAGTACGTGCTTTGTATCGTTTTATTGAAGAAGGGGATATTCAGAAGAAATTACGGGATTATGAGCTCTTTTTTGAAGAGAAGAGGGACTTTGAACGGGCCAAAGAATATCACCAGATTTATCCGTATATTATTGATATACTTTCACAAATTGATACATTACTTGGACAGGAAGTACTGACAATGAAGGAGTTCGCTGATTTGCTGGATGCAGGATTCGGCGAGCTGCAGGTGGGAATTATTCCGAAAACGGTTGACCATATTGTAGTAGGAGATATGGAAAGAACCCGATTGAAAGAGATTAAAGTGCTGTTTTTCTTAGGGGTAAATGATGGGAATATCCCAAAAACAGGAGGAAGCGGCGGTATTATATCAGATATCGACAGGGAGTTTTTGCAACAAAAATATAAACTTGCACCATCTCCCCGTCAGAAAATGTATACCCAGAGATTATATCTGTATATGAACATGACGAAGCCATCAGAGAGATTATACATTTCTTATGCTCTGACCGGAAATGACGGAAAGCCGATTCGTCCGGCGTATTTACTTGACACATTGGAAAAGTTATATCCAAATTTAACAATTCGAGCAATTGATAAAGAAAACGAATTTGATAAGCTGGAAACATGGGAAGACAGCTATGAATATCTGGCAGATAAACTCCGCCTTGCTTTGGACGGAACAATCGCAAAGAGAGATAAAGACGGTTTAGTGCATATATTGAAAGCTTTTGATGGAAATGAAGAAGAAAGACAGTGTATGGAAAACTTGCTGAGTAGTGCATGTTTTAGATATGAAAATGTCTTCTTGCCCAAAGAGCTTGCTTGGAAACTGTATGGAAAGAATCTTGTAGGAAGTGTGACAAGACTTGAAAACTTTGCAAGCTGTGCATACAAGCATTTCCTGACATATGGTCTGTCTCTTCAGGAGAGAGAGGAGTATGGTTTTGAAGCATTGGATATGGGAAATGTGTTTCACTATGTTTTATCGGAATTTTCGGAGAGGCTTTCGGAAAGCTCATATACGTGGTTTGATTTTCCGGAAGAATTTGGCGAGCAGTTATTAATGCAGATTATCGAAGCGGATACAGCTGCTTATGGAAATTCGGTGCTTTATGAAAATGCCAGAAGTACTTATGTCATTACAAGGATGAAGCGTATTTTGCGTCGTACAATATTTACACTGCAAAAGCAGATTCAAGGTGGTGTGTTTGAACCGAAAGAATTTGAATTATCCTTCCAATCTGTGAAAAATGCAGATGCAATTGATATATCCTTATCGGAAGAAGAAAAAATACGTTTGGTCGGCAGAATTGACAGAGTGGATACATACACAGATGATAACAAGTGTTATGTTAAAGTGATTGATTATAAATCAGGAAATCAAAGCTTTGATATTGTAGCGTTTTATCATGGCTTAAAACTTCAGTTACTGACCTACTTGAACGCTTCCATGCAGTATGAAAAAGAGCAACATCCTGATAAGGAAGTAATACCGGCAGGGATTTTGTATTATCATATGGATGATCCTGTTGTGGAAGGCAGTGAACAGACAAGCATTGAAGAAATCAATGAAATGATTCGGAAACAACTTAGAGTAACCGGTGTAGTAAATGATAATCCGGAGATTATTGAAAAGCTGGATAACAGTACCGGAGAGACGCTTCAGGTACTTCCGCTTAGAAGAAAGAAAGATGGTTCTTTTTATAAGACAGATATGCTTGTTAGTAAAGACGATTTGGACTTACTGTCTTCTTTTGTGACAAAGAAGATAAAGGATTTAGGCAGGGATGTCCTGTCAGGAAACATCGAAGCCCGTCCATATCGGAAGAAAAACGAGTCCGGATGCGATTATTGCATTTATAAAAATGTATGCGGCTTTGATACTGCGATACCGGGATATCGGACGTATGACATTGAAGAGAGCAGTCAGGAAGAGATATTAGATAAGATCCGTGGAGAAATAGGATGATATGGGAATAAATTATACAGACGAACAAAAGAAGGTCATCTATTTGAGAGATGAAAACATATTGGTTTCTGCTGCAGCCGGCTCCGGAAAGACGGCTGTACTTGTGGAGCGTATTATTCAGCTGATTTGTGATGAAGACAGACCGGTAGATATTGATCGTCTTTTAATTGTGACATTCACTAATGCTGCAGCTGCGGAAATGCGTGAGCGTATTGGAAATGCCATTACAAAGAAGCTTGCTTCGGAGCCTGAAAATGAACATCTCCAACGACAGTCGGCACTGATACATAATGCATGTATTACAACTATTGACAGCTTTTGTTTGTTTGTAATCCGAAATTATTTTCAGGAAATTGACATGGATCCGTCATTCCGCATTGCAGATGAGGGGGAAGTGTCACTGATTATGCAGGAAGCACTTGCAGAAATATTGGAAGAAGCGTTTGCGGAAGGGGACAAAGACTTTTTTAAACTTGTGGAATGTTATAGTACCGGAAAGAAAGAAACTGCGCTGGAAGAGGCAATTAAATCCTTGCATCGCTTTGCTATGAGTAACCCGTGGCCGGAGAAATGGTTATGGGAGCATGATAAGGATTACGATATCGAAAGCTTTGAACAGTTTGAGCAGTCAGAATTGTGGGAGTATGGTAAAACGTATTTACAGTCCATGTTTCCGGAGTTTTATCGTCAGATGAAAGAATGCCGGAGAATTTGTGAAGAGCCTGATGGCCCGGCAGTATACGGAGAAGTGATTGATGCTACACTGGAACAGATAGAAAGGTTGTGTAAAGCATCAGGTTATGAAGAGATGCGTGAATGCTTGGAAAGAGTTACGTTTGAACGTCTTCCGGGAGCAAAAAAATCGGAATTTAACGAACTGAAAATCGAAAGTGTAAAGAATATCAGAAATGATTTGAAGAAAAGCATTGAAAAAATTAAAAGTGACTTCTTTAGCTATACAGAGGAAGGAATGCTCAGACAATGCAGAGAAATAGCACCTGTTATTAAATGTTTGATTAAATTGACATTGAGATTCATGGAATGCTTTCAGGAAAAGAAAAAAGATAAGAATCTGATTGATTTTTCAGACATGGAGCATCTGGCTTTACAGATCTTATGTAAGGAAGAGGATGGCAAAATCTGTCCTACAGCTGCCGCGTTGCAATTAAGAGACTATTTTGCGGAAATCATGATTGATGAATACCAGGATAGCAATTATGTACAGGAATGTATCTTACAATGCATATCATCAGAGGAAAACGGACATTTTAACCGCTTTATGGTAGGTGATGTGAAGCAAAGCATTTATAAGTTCCGTCTGGCGAGACCGGAGCTGTTTATGGAGAAATTTGCATCCTATTCTACGAAAGAAGGACCATATAGAAGAATTGATTTGAATCAGAATTTCCGAAGCCGCACAGAAGTAATCGATAGTGTAAATGTATTGTTTGAACAGCTTATGGCAAAGGATTTAGGGAAAATTGATTATGATGATGCTTCAAAGCTGTATAAAGGTGCTGACTATCCTGAAAGGGAATGTAACGCGGAAGTGCTGCTTATATCGAATGAAGAATCAGAAGAAAAAGCAGCCATGCAGGAAGCAAAAGCACTAGCAAGCCGTATTAAACGTCTGATGCGGGAAGAACTGGTTACCGATAAAGAGACAAAACAGCTCAGACCTGCAAGATATGAAGATATCGTAATACTGCTTCGTAGCGGGAACGGTTATGATGAGACGATTAAACAGGAGTTGGATTGTCAGGAAATACCATGCTTTATTAATTCGAAGACAGGCTATTTCCAGACAAAAGAGATTAGTACTATTTTGCAGCTATTACGAATATTAAATAATCCCCTACAGGATATTCCATTTTATGGTGTGCTTAAATCCTATTTTGGTGGATTTACAGAGATTGAAATTGCAAGGATTGCAGTAGCCGGAACGGAAGAAACAAATGGTAATAAGAGAAAACGTTACCTGTATCAGAAATTACAGGATTATCTTTTAGATGGAGAGGAAAATCTGCAAAATAAAATTGCAACTTTTCTTGCATGGTACAAGGATTTACGAAGCATGATGACATATATGTCGATTTCGGAACTGCTAGAGGTAATTATCCGGAAAAGTGGCTATTTATTACAGGTTTTGGCATCTCCGAACGGTCAGCAAAAGTATGCAAATGTGCAGATGTTGTTGCAAAAAGCAAGTGATTTTGAAAAGACAAGTTTTAAAGGATTGAATCACTTTATTCATTATATAGACCAGATTCAGAAGTATAATATTGACTATGGCGAAGCCGGGATACTTGGAGAAAATGCAAACGTTGTCAGAATTATGACAATTCACAAAAGTAAAGGTTTGGAATTCCCAATTTGTATTTTGGCAGGAACGTCAAAGAAAATGAATAAAAAGGATGCATCTGCATCTGTGCTTACAGATGTAGACATGGGAATTGCCGTAGACTATGTAAATCCTGATATTAGAATAAAGCAAAAGACACTTCGCAAAAATATTATGGCGTCTAAGATATTGTTAGACGCACAGGCAGAAGAGTTGAGAGTTTTATATGTGGCACTTACGCGGGCAAAAGAGAAACTTATAATAACGGGTGTTCTTAAAAACGTTACGCAAATCATGTCTAAATATCAACAGATGTTAAAATATGATGATAAAGTGCTTCCGTATAATATGCGTGCACAGGCTTCGTCTTATATGGATCTGCTGATGCCTGCACTTATGCGATTGGAAAAGATGCAGCCGCTTTTAGAAGAATATGGATTTGAGAAAGCAAGATATATTATTCCTTCTAATATGAAGATAGAAGTATTTTCAGAGCCATGTATTTTGGAAGAAGAGGTAAAACAGAATGAAAATGCAATATATAATGCATTAACTTTTAAAAATGATTTAATAAATACTGTTATTGATGAATCTGTGCAGGATAACTTGCAAAAGAAATTCGGGTTTACTTATCCTTATGAATATCTGAAACAGTTGTATGTAAAGACTTCGGTTTCCGAACTGAAAATGGCAAAGATGATGCAGCTTGAAAACGAAGGAGCGCACAGTATTTTTAAAGAAGAAGAGATTGTTCCGTATTTACCATCATTTTTAAAGGAAGAAGAAAAGATTTCTGGTGCAACACGAGGCAGTGCGATGCATCGTCTCATGGAGCTGATAGATTTTTCGAAAGAGTATGACATGCAGACCTTACAGGAATTTGTGGAAGCAAGAGTGGCAGACGGAAAGCTAAGGAAAGAATATGCAGAAGCCATCCGACCTGAAAAGGTTATTCATTTCTTAAATACGGGGCTTGCAAAACGTATGAAAGCGGCAAAAGAACGGAATGAGCTTTATCTGGAACAGCCGTTTGTACTGGGAATTGCTGCAAATACTATTAATGAAGAACTGCCGGAAGATGAGCAGGTGCTTATCCAGGGAATTATTGATGTGTTCTTCATTGAGGATGATAAAATTATCCTGTTGGATTACAAAACAGATGTTATCGACCGTGCTGGTCAACTAGAAGAACGGTATCGGACACAGTTGTTATACTATAAAGAAGCATTAGAGCGCATTACCGGTAAAACAGTAGCGGAAACGTTGCTCTATTCGTTCTATTTAGAGAAGGAGATTGCTGTAAAATCATTGTAAAAAACCGCTAAATACGATATATTTATAATGTAGGATTGCTTTTTGCATACGTCTGGCAGGTAAGACGAAAAGGAAGATAGTATTTTCCGCAGAAAGTATAACATCAGAATGTTTGTTAACAGAAAGGAACAAAAGATGGGAAAGAAATTTGGTATTAAAGAAGTCGTTGCTATGGGTATCGGAACAGCGCTTTTTGTAGTTCTTACAACTGTTCAGATTCCGATTGGTATTCCAAACACAGCACTTCAGGTTAGAGCTGCCGTGCTTGCATTTATGTCAGCTGTTTATGGACCTGTAGTAGGTGGTGTAATCGGTTTTGCAGGACATGCACTTGGTGATGCTGTATTTTATGGCGGTGTATGGTGGAGCTGGGTATTCCCGGATGCATTGTTTGGTATCGTTGTAGGTCTTTTTGTAAAGAAATTTGCAATTACTACAGGTGGATTTGATAAAGCAAAAATGATTCTGTTTAACATTGTACAGGTTGTAGGAAATGCATTGGCATGGATTGTTCTTGCTCCGGTACTTGATATTCTTATTTATGCAGAAGCTCCTGGTAAAGTATTCTTACAGGGTGCAGGTGCATTCCTTGGAAATATCATTATCGTAGGCGTATTAGGAACTCTTATTGGTGCTGTTTACTCTAAGACAGGTGCTAAGAATTCAAGCTTACAGAAAGAAGACTAAATGACTCCAGTTATCGAATTTAAAAATTTTACTTTTAAATATAGATCACAGGTGGAACCAACTCTCCGGGATATTAATCTTTCCATTTATCCCGGAGAGAAAGTTTTGATTGTGGGACCGTCCGGTTCAGGGAAATCGACTCTGGCACATTGTATCAACGGATTGGTTCCTTTTTCTTTTCCGGGTGATATTCAAGGAAGCCTATTGATTGGTGGGAAAAATCCTACTGATATAGGCATTTTTGGTGTGTCTAAAATGGTTGGAACCGTATTGCAGGACACAGACGGACAGTTTATTGGATTGACTGTTGCAGAGGATATTGCATTTGCGCTGGAGAATGACTGTGTTTCCCAAGAGGAAATGTATGAAAAGGTGGCAAAGGTAGCAAAGGAAGTAGAAGTAGATAGTCTGCTTGACAATGCACCAGGAGCTTTATCCGGTGGGCAAAAGCAACGAGTTTCTATGGCGGGTGTCATGGTAGATGATGTAGATGTGCTTTTGTTTGATGAACCGCTTGCAAATCTTGATCCGGCTACTGGGAAACGTGCGATTGTGTTAATCGACGAAATTCAGAAAGTACGGAATGCAACGATTCTGATTATTGAGCATCGTTTGGAGGATGCATTGTATAAATCGGTTGACCGTATTATTCTGATGAATGAAGGACGCATTGTAAGTGATTCTTCAGTGGATGAAATTCTGTCCGGTTCATTATTACGTGAACATGGTATCCGTGAACCTCTTTATGTGGCGGCACTCAGACATGCCGGTTGCGATATTTTACCGGAAACGAATCCAAGTCATGTAGATACCTTAAAGATTGATGTATATAAAGAACGTGTTAAGAAATGGTATGAAGAAATTCATTTGCCGGAAAAACAGCCGGATACCGAGACAGCACTGGAAATTCAGAAACTGAATTTTGCGTATGTTTCTAAAAAGCCTGTATTATCTGATATACATTTTCAGATAAAAAAGGGCGAGATGGTCAGCATTGTAGGGAAAAATGGTGCAGGGAAAACAACTCTTTCCAATTTGATTTGTGGATTTTTGAAACCGGATGAAGGAACTATTTTATTAAACGGAAGTGATATTGCGGATAAGTCCATTAAAGAGCGAGGCGAAAAAATCGGTCTCGTCATGCAGAATCCGAATCAAATGATTTCCAAGGCAATGATTTATGATGAGGTGGCGTTGGGACTGAAGGTGCGTGGAGTTCAAGAAGAAGAAATCAAAGAACGGGTATACAAAGTTCTGAAGACATGCGGACTGTATGAATTTAGAAACTGGCCGATTTCTGCACTTAGCTTTGGACAGAAAAAACGAGTGACCATTGCATCTATTCTGGTTATGAATCCGGATATTCTTATATTGGATGAGCCCACAGCGGGACAGGATTACAGACATTATACAGAAATTATGGAATTCCTGCGTAGGATTAACAGAGAGCAGGGAATTACCATTATGATGATTACACATGACATGCATCTTATGCTGGAATATACGGACAGAGCAATTGTTATATCAGATGGTCAACTTGTGGCAGATGATACACCGGCAAATGTCTTGACAAATGAGGCGATTGCAGACAAGGCATATCTAAAGAAAACTTCGTTATATGATCTGGCACTTAAATGTGATATTGCATCCCCATCTTCTTTCGTAGAACGATTTATTTATTATGAAAGAGAGGTGGAACGTCATGGCTAAATTATTGACATATGAAGAAAAAGATACGGCGATTCATCGTTTATCGGGATTTACCAAGATGTTCTTTTTCCTGATGTGGTCGCTAATCAGTATGCTGACATACGATACCCGTGTACTGATAGTGATGATTATTATCAGCTTAATCAGTTATAAGTTTTCCCATACGGATTGGAGACAGGTGGCGACGGTTTTCAAATTGTTGTGTTTCTTTCTGTCTATTAATATCATAGCGGTATTTGTTATCGCACCGTATGAGGGCTGTAATATTTACGGAACAAGGACAGATTTGTTCCACATCGCAGGTATGTATTATATGACAGCTGAGCAGCTGTTTTACGAAATTAATATCATCTTAAAATATGTAACGATTGTGCCGGCGGTACTAATTTTTATTGTAACAACAAATCCCAGCGAGTTTGCAGCAAGCTTAAATAAACTTGGTGTCAGTTACAATATCAGTTATGCAATTGCAATTGCGCTTCGTTACATTCCTGACGTGCAGGATGATTATACAAAAATCAAACACGCCCAGGAAGCACGAGGCATTGAAATGTCTGCCAAAGCAAAGCTGAAAGACAGAATTTTAAATATTTCCGCGATTATTTTTCCGCTTGTCTTTTCCAGTATGGAACGAATCGATGTGGTAAGTAATGCCATGGAATTGCGTGGCTTTGGAAAACACAAGAAACGTACCTGGTATACCGGAAAACAGCTGACAAAGGCGGATTATGCGGTGATTATTTTTACGACGATACTCAGTATCGCAGCAATGGTCATTACATATTATGACGGTAACAGATTTTATAATCCGTTTATTCTTCCGTAGTCAGGACTTTAACACGGGCAAACCCTTTTTGTACCGCAGGGATGGCGAGAAGTATTAATGTAAGCAATGCTTCTGCACCGAGATATGCACCATTATAAACAAGGGAGTAAACAGGTGCTGCCATACCATAGTCTGCGGCGTAGCTTCCAAAGAAGATTAAGCCGGACCAGAAGGAAAAGAAATAGCGCCCAAGGACTCCTATGATATAGCCTATTATCAGTCCGTGTTTTTTTCGGCAGAATAAACCGGATAGGCCAAGTGCACCAAAAGAAAGTACATAATCAACAATTACCTGTGGAATGCTGACGATATAAGGGTCGATGATAAGCTGTAAAAGTCCATAAGCGACTCCGGCAATTAGACCGGTGCGGAGTCCAAACCAGTATCCAATTAAGCAGATGAAAAGCATACTGAATAGTGTGACAGAGCCACCCATCGGCAGATGGAATAGCTTTAAGTAAGATGTTACCGTAGCAAGCGCGATAGCGATGGCGGAAACAGCAAGTTGTTTGACGGAAATTGAGGATTTCCCTTGTTTTGTTGTGATTTCTGACATAAAAAGACCTCCTTAGAATGCTAGGAGGAAGTGAGTGAATGATATTTTATAACAGTATATCGTTTGAACTTGAAAAGAGATGCATGCCATGCATGCTCTTTTTGTGTATAAAATATCAAATATCTCAGCTTCCTTACGCCGGTATTATCCGGGTCAAGTAATGAGGGTTAGAAAGAATCCATAAGTATTTCTTTCAGTCTCAGCCTAAGCTCCCCTAGCTCATATTATGTAGTGTGTTACAAGACACTAATATAATCTTGTGATTTCAAGTTGTCAAGAGACAAATTTGTATAGGTTTTATTTTTGTGTTCATAAAACTCCTTTACGTTATAAAATTTTTCTGTTACAGCAACAGATTCTATCATATTCATGAATCGGATGTAAATATCAGAAAATGCGCAATATAGACAAATATTTGCAAAACTTGCTATATAAGAAAAATGTGAGGAAATATACCGGAAATAGCACGAAAAAGAGAAGGATGTGTTAGAAAATATATGAATCATTCATTTACAAACAGCAATTTATTTAAAACGATATGGGAATTGATTAGTCCATTGCTTATTTATTATGTCGGCTACTATGTCGGGTATTTTCTGATTGCAATGATGCTATCGGCAAATCATGTTACGGAATTGCCGGAATATGCAAACCCTGTTATAGGAGGAATCTGCATGCTTTGTGGTCTTTTAGCATTGATTCCGGAAATGCGACAGGAGCGTCATTTTGATATATTTCCGAAAGAAAGAGGTTTTGGCATATTTGGTGTGAATTTTGTTTTATCCTATTTTCTGGCTGTGATATGTGCGATTTTTTTGGTCGTTTGCCTGAATCATTTAATATTATTTAGCGGACTGTCAGCATCGTCTGATAGCTTTCAGGAGGTGGCAAAGAGTCAATACTCTGTTCCAATCTGGCTTGGCATTATTTTATATGGCATAATAGCTCCTTTGGCAGAAGAAATGGTATTTCGCTATACGATTTTCAAGAAATTGACAAGACTTTCCGGACGGATGGGATATGGATTGTTTGTATCGTCCTTTTTGTTTGCAATTTATCATGGAAATATTGTACAGGGAATTTATTCCTTTTTATTAGGTGCTTTTTTCGCTTATGCATTATATCGTAGTGGAAAGATTCTTGTTCCGATATTTTGTCATGGAATCGGAAACATTGTGATTTATTTATGTACGATGGTAGAAGAATTGTATAACATTGTATTTCATCCGATTACGTTATCGTTTATGTGGATTGGTATCGTATTGCTGTTTTTGGCAGAGAAGAAGCAGTACGAACAGCAAAAAATGCAGGATTAGGATTATAAATTGGGAAAGAATAGAGTGAAGGGAGGTGGCATCTAATGGAAGTACATACTTCGGTCAGAAATTTAGTGGAATTCATTATGCGAAGTGGAGATATTGACAATCGGAAAGCAGCAGCAGGAGATGCCATGCAAGACGGAACGCGTATTCATCGTATGCTTCAGAAACAGGCGGGCTCTAATTATCGTGCGGAAGTTTTTCTTAGATTATGCTATTCCCTGGAGGATTATGACATCATTATAGAGGGTAGAGCTGATGGAATTATCGGAGAAATCAGTAAACCGGCAGGAATGACTGAGGAAGTCAATGCACTAGATGTTGTGCATGACACAATTGTCATAGACGAAATAAAGGGTACATATAAAGATGTACATAAAATGGTGGATGCCTTGCCGGTACATCTTGCACAGGCAAAGTGCTACGCATATATTTATGCCTTGCAAAACGCTTTACCGTTTATCCGTGTGCGGATGACGTATTGCAATATGGATACGGAGGAGGTCCGTTATTTCTTTTATGATTATACATTTGGAGAACTACAGGAATGGTTTGAAGAACTGATGCAGTCCTATAAACGTTGGGCGAATTATGAGTATGAATGGTATCATCTGCGTCAGGAATCCATTAAACAGGTGCAGTTTCCGTTTGATTACCGTGAAGGTCAGAAGGAACTGGTTTCGTATGTATATCAGACGATTTATCATAAGAAAAAATTATTTATCGAAGCACCAACGGGCGTTGGAAAGACAATTTCTACAGTTTTTCCGGCAGTAAAGGCTGTTGGGGAAGGACTTTCGGAGAAATTGTTTTATCTGACAGCAAAGACGATTACAAGGACTGTTGCGGAGGAAAGCTTTCAGATTTTGCGTGAGAAGGGACTTTCTTTTAAGACGGTTATACTAACGGCAAAAGAAAAAATCTGTTTTCAGGAAGAAATGGAGTGTAATCCTCTTGCCTGTCCGTATGCCAAAGGTCATTATGACAGAATTAACGAAGCAATTTATGATTTATTAATTCATGAGCAGAGTTTTACAAGGGAATTGATAGAGCAGTATGCCATGAAGCATCAGGTTTGCCCGTTTGAGATGTGCCTTGATATGAGTTTGTTTTCAGATGGCATTATTTGTGATTACAATTATGTGTTCGATCCACATGTGTATTTACGGAGGTTTTTTGCAGAAGGGACGAGCCGTAACTACATTTTTTTAGTGGATGAAGCCCATAATTTAGTGGACAGAGGCAGAGAGATGTATAGTGCACTGCTTCGAAAAGAGGATTTTCTGGAACTGAAAAAGGTTGTAAAAGTTTATGACCAAAAAATGGCGAATTTATTAGAAAAATGTAACAGACAGCTTCTTTTGTATAAGAAAGAATGTGAAACGTATCAGGTTCTTGACAGTATAGAACCGTTTATTCTTCTGTTAAACAAATTATATAGCTGCATGCAGAAATATTTGGAAGACCATGAGGAAAGTCCGGTTAGAAAAGAAGTACTGGAATTCTATTTTGAAGTATCTCATTTCTTATTGATGTATGAAAAAATGGATAAGAAATATGTTACTTATACAGAAATGGAAAGTGACGGGAATTTCATTTTGAAATTATTTTGTGTGGACCCATCTACTAATCTGCAGGAATGTATGCAGAGGGGACGCAGCAGCATTTTATTTTCAGCGACACTTTTGCCGATTCAGTATTATAAGAGTCTGCTTGGCGGCACAGAGGAAGATTATGAAGTATACGCCAGGTCTGTCTTTGATGTGGAAAAACGGGGACTTTTCCTGGCAGGAGATGTGACCAGCAAATACACAAGAAGAAATGTGCAGGAATATATCAGGATTGCCTCTTATATAAAAGAAATCATAAGCCAGAAAGAGGGAAATTACATGGTGTTTTTCCCGTCTCATGCGTTTTTACAGAATGTATATGATGTTTATGAAGAGATGTACCATAATCCGACTTTAGAAAAATGTATGTTACAGGCAGAATATATGAGCGAGGAAGCTAGAGAAGAATTCTTACAGGAATTTACGGGTAAGCAGGAAAAAACGCTAATAGGATTTTGCGTACTTGGTGGTATTTTCGGAGAAGGAATAGATTTAAAAAATGACAGTCTCATTGGTGCGATTATTGTTGGAACGGGACTTCCGCAAGTATGTACAGAACGGGAAATCATGAAAACATATTTTGATGAGACGACAGGAGATGGATTTGACTATGCCTATCAGTATCCGGGGATGAATAAAGTACTTCAGGCATCGGGGCGTGTGATTCGAACTGTGGAGGATGTTGGTATCGTAGCACTTTTAGATGAACGGTTTTTATTACGGAATTACCAGAGAATGTTTCCGAGAGAGTGGAGCAATTATAAAAAAGTCATGATTACTCAGGTTGGAGATGAAATAAGAAGTTTTTGGGGAAAGAAGGAGTAGTTTTGGTACAGAATTTTCTTACAACAGTATTATCGAAATTAGCAGTCTGAAGTAGACAAATTAAAGTAATACAGTGAGTAAAATTTCAGTAATACGCTATGGTTAATCAGAATAATGTAAAATTATTTCATGGAAAATACATTTCGTAGGTATGGGTGATGTGGTCAAATGAAAGAAAAAATATCGCATTATAAATAACACTTGCAAAGTGACCGATTGGTCACTATAATAAAAGGGTGACCAATCGGTCACCCTTTTTGTGTGTATCTTGGGAAGAAAAATCAATAGTTTTATTGGGAGGATATGATGGAGAATACGACAAAAAGTAGAATATTAGATGAAGCACTGGTGATGTTTGCTGAAAATGGTTATAGAGGAACGAATCTGCGTGACTTAGCAGCACGTTTGGGGTTGAGTAAGTCTGCATTATATAAGCACTATGCAAGTAAAGAAGATATTTGGAATGCACTTCTCAATAGGATGGAAGCATATTATGAAGAGCGTTTTGGCTCTGCAGAGCATTTGTCAAGTTCTCCGAAATCCGGTGAAGAATTGTTTGCAATGACGATGAATATGATTCATTTTACGGTGTATGATGAAAGAATCATTCTAACAAGAAAGCTATTATTAACAGAGCAATTTCATGATGAACGGGTGTGTAGCTTAGCGACAAAGCATTTTCTGGAAGGAACAAAGAAAATGTTTACTGTGATTTTTGAACAGATGATAAGAGAGGGTATTATAAAAAATAATGATCCGGAGATGCTGGCATTTATTTATACGGCACCGGTAACAACACTTATTCAACACTGTACACGTAAGCCGGAAGAGCAGGAAGAAGTAGTAAAACAGATTGAAGGATTTGCAAAACATTTTATTGCAATGTATGTGGTAACGTGATCCATTTGAGGGAAGCGAAAGAAATCCTATTGTCGCAGTTTTAGATTATATAGAATGTTGGTGAAAAAAGAAGTATATGAATGATAATATATCTGCCTTTAATACAATGGAATATAATACCAAAATCAAACAAACCTTGCCCTATTATGATGAATTCTATAAACAGGTAATAGAACTTGTAAAAACTTTTCATTCCGGTGCGGTAAGATGGCTTGATGTTGGCTGTGGCACAGGAAAAATGGGAAGTGTTGCATTTGAAAATGTTGCACTTGAAAAATTTGTTTTTTCCGATTGTTCTGAGAAAATGATAAAAATCGTAAAAGAACGTTTCGATTTTGAGAATACGGAATTTGTTGTTTGCGATGCGAAAGAACTGGATTATGTTAATGAGTTTGATGTTATCACAGCAATACAAGTAAATCATTATATGAATGAAACCAGTCGGAAGGCAGCGCTTATGAAATACTATGCTGCATTAAAGAATAATGGTTTATTTATTAGTTTTGAGAACTTTGCTCCATTTACGGATTTGGGGAAATCTATTTATTTGGAAAGATGGAAAAGATATCAATTGGAGCAAGGAAAGAGCCTTGAAGAGTGCAATAAACATATTGAGCGGTACGGAAAAGAATATTTTCCTATTTCGTTGTCTGAAAATATAGAATTAATGAAAAATTGTGGATTCAAGATTGTTGAGATATTGTGGCTTTCTAATATGCAAGTAGGGATATGGGGAATAAAATAAAGATACATACAACGGAAAGGAAAGCGATTGTGTGAAAAAGAAAGTTCTTTTGGCGCTGTAAATTCGTTTGTACTTGTACTGGATAATGACGATGCCAGATTCATTATGTGATTGAAATTACGGTTGCAGACAGAAAGAATGCGGATTTAGAGGGACTGTTCCATATCACATAAGGATTCCTTCTGTGACGTGGAGAAGGTTGATTTTATGGAGGGAGTTAATGTTGAAAGCGAAAAGCGTGTTTTGGCTAATGGTGATTATGAGTTTTATTTTGATTTCTTGCGGAAATGGCGGACAAGGGACATACTTCCCTGATAGTAGTGAAATGCAGAATAATCTTAAAGACAAGAAGTATGAGGTTAATGTTCAAGAAATTCAAAATGATGAGTATTCAGGAACTCGCCTAACAGCAAAAAAGGGTAATGAATATATTGCGTTTTTTTGGTTGGATGAAAGCGAAGGAATTGAAACACTTGAACAGGAATTGAAAACTAATTACCCGGATTATACTAAAATGGTTAGTATGGAAAATGACAGCAACTACGGAACCTTTATTTTTGCTTCATCCGATAGAGCAATGGATGATGCAGGCATTGTAATTGTCGAGGTAAAGGTGAATACTTAGTGGTTTAAATTCCAATTTGCATAACAGATAGATAAACCTGGAGTTTACTAAGAGGATAATAGCGATGAATCATATAGAATCAGCAACATTGATTGCAGAAAAACTATTAAACTGTTAAGAAGTGGAAGATTTGGATTTTGTAGAGGTATTGGTATGAAAGTATTTATTGTATATTGCCATCCTTCAAAAGATAGTTTTACGTGTCAGGTATATAAATCTTTTGAAAGAGGTTTAAGAGATGCAGGTCATGAGATTTTTGTATCTGATTTATATGATATGAATTTTAAAACAGATATGACTGAAGAGGAATATCTTAGAGAAACATATTACAAAGCTGAAGGGATAAAGGCAGAAGATGTCTTGGCTGAACAGAAAAAAATACAAACAAGTGATGCGATTGTGTTTATATATCCCGTATTTTGGACAGAAGCACCTGCAAAGCTTGTGGGATGGTTTGATCGAATTTGGACAACAGGATTTGCTTATAATCCCAACCCTACGATGAAGGTTCTGGAAAAAGCACTATGTATTGTTTGTGCTGGAAAAACAATAGAATCACTTGTCGAAACAGGGGAAAAGAGTGCGATGGAAACTGTAATGTTGGGAGATAGAATTCGCAATAGAGCAAAAGAGAAAGAAATGGTTATTTTTGATGGTATAACACATTGGAATGAAAAGATACGAAGTGAGAATGTTCCTAAACATCTTTCAGAGGCT
This sequence comes from Lachnospiraceae bacterium, assembly GCA_015056725.1. Taxonomy (GTDB): domain Bacteria; phylum Bacillota; class Clostridia; order Lachnospirales; family Lachnospiraceae; genus 1XD8-76. The sequence continues at coordinate 22,054 of SVFS01000042.1, forward strand.
TATGAAATGGGTATAAAATTCTAATACACCCGAAAAATACAGTCTCACGGAGAGATTGAAAGCACGCGAAGATTTCAGTCTTGTGGAGAGATTGAAAGCATGCAAGAATTTGAATTTGGAGGTATTCAAATGAATGAACAGATAAAAGAATATATAGATAAATATCCAAGCGACATTATTGCTATGTACAATGATTTGAGAAATCTAATTTTTGATAGTATTTCATCTGAACCACA
>SVFS01000121.1 GCA_015056725.1 Lachnospiraceae bacterium
GGAGCAGACATTTTCCAGTTTGCTCTTCTCTTATCTCTTCTAGCTCTAGAAGTTTTATTCTTTGGACAGATAGACATGCGTTACACCTCCTTATTCGCGTTAAAGATATCCTTTATCGCTGCCATCCTGGGGTCAGGAACGAAGGTATCGCATCCACATTCTCCCAAGTTCAGATCGTTTCCGCAAACTTTGCAAATTCCTTTGCAGTCTTCTTTGCATACGACCTTAGCCGGCAAGCTCATTAAAATCTCGTTGCTTATGAGCCCTTCTACATCTAATGAATATTGCTCCATGAATTCCTGATAATCAGCTTCTTCCACTTCCGTATCCGGTGTATATACTTCTATTTCAAATTGAAGGTCAACCGGCTGTTGCACCTCTTTTAAGCATCTGTCGCATTGCATCTGCAACACAACTCTTGCATTCCCTTTCACACTTACCTTACCCACACCGATATTGGTAAATGTAAACGAAACAGGTGTCTTTTCCAAAATCGGATATTCCTGAAGTCCGTCCTGATAAACGGTCATCTCTAATGGAATTTCCTTAGACTCTTCTCCTCTTTGTGAAGTAAACACATCTGATAAATTCACTAGCATAGCAGACTCCTATTCACACATTGATATATTATACATACGGTAATATTCTTTGTCAACCAATTTTATCATTCTTTGCTTTTTGTTTTTCGAAAAACTCTTTAATAGCATCAACGATTGCACTTGGCTCCTGGTTTTTCAACAAATACCCATCCGGCTTAAGCCCCATAACATTCAGCACGCTCTCTCTATCGCCTTTTGCAGTCAGAAATATTACCGGTATATCCGCATAATCCACCTCGCTCCGAATCATCTCCAACACCTGTTTACCATTACACACAGGCATCTCGTAATCCAAAAGCACCAAATCCGGCTTTTCTACCGCTAAATATTTAAGTGCCATAATACCGGAAACAGCTAATACAACCTGATATTCCTCATCAAGCCATTCTTTAATACTTCTAAGCGTCGTACCGGAATCATCTACAACCAGAATTTTTTTCTTAACTTTCAAACTTCTATCATAATATTCATGAATGGCAGAAACCATTTCTTTTACATTTAACGGACGTAAAAACTCCAGCTGAATCAACTGCTTTGAAAAAGCACTCTCCAGAATCTCCAGTTCATCTGGGTAACCAATAAGAAAAATCGGCCATTTTTCCTCCTGGGCACGGTTTTTTATATACCCTAATAACTGTTGGTCTTTCAAAATATCTTCTTCTGCATAAATCAGCAACCCTTTAATATTTTCCGTAACTCCACTGATGCTTCCGATATTGGCAGATACAAGCACCGTATCCAGATTGCTATTGTCAAGCTGTTCTCTGACGGATAACAAGAGATAATTTTTCTGCTCACCAATTAATAGAAGTTTCTTGTCATCATGCATATAGCTACTCCTCTCCTAGTCCACATTAACCCCAAGTATTGTTTGATTAAAACCGCAAAGTTACATTACATAATCTGTGCCTGAACAGCTGTCAATGCAACTACACCTACGATATCTTCCCAGGAACATCCGCGGGACAAATCATTAACCGGTTTTGCAATACCCTGAAGCATTGGTCCATACGCTTCTGCTCCTCCTAAACGCTGAACCAATTTGTATCCGATATTACCACAGTCAAGATTAGGGAAAATAAGTACATTTGCTTTTCCTGCAACATCGCTTCCCGGTGCCTTTGATTTTGCTACTTTCGCATCAATTGCAGCATCTAACTGAAGTTCTCCGTCAATTGTAAGGTTTGGATACTGTTCTTTTGCAATCTTTTCAGCCTCAATCACTTTATCTACTAACGGATGCTTTGCACTACCTTTTGTTGAGTGGGAAAGCATTGCAATAATTGGCTTACCTCCTACAAGTGTCTGGAAACTCTTTGCAGAAGAATCTGCAATCGCTGCCATTTCTTCTGCTGTAGGGTCCTGATTCAAACCACAATCCGCAAATACAAACGTACCATTATCACCATAATCACAATTCGGAACATCCATAATAAAGAAACCGGATACAAGTTTTACTCCCGGAGCTGTCTTTAAAATCTGAAGTGACGGGCGAAGTGTATCTGCTGTTGCATGACATGCGCCTGCAACCATTCCGTCCGCATCATTTGCCTTTACCATAACAACACCAAAAGTAAGATAATCCTTCAAAAGAATTTCTCTAGCCTTTTCTTCTGTCATTCCTTTTGCTTTTCTTGTTTCATATAATAATGATACATAATCATCAAATTTATCACATTTTGCAGGATTCACAATCTGGATACCATCAAGCTCAAGTTCAAGCCATCTTGCACCATCCATAATCTTTTCTTCATCACCAATCATAATAATATCAGCAATACCTTCTGCTAAAATATGAGACGCCGCAATCAATGTTCTCTTATCATTTGATTCCGGTAATACAATTGTCTTTTTATCACTTCTTGCACGTTCTTTAATTTTATCAATATACGACATATTTCACCCATCCTTCACTTTTCTTTCGTAGTCTCTTTTCCTAAATTTCAGAAACACTACAATTAAAAAAATTATACATTTATTTCAATTTGTATACAAGATAAAAATGTGTTAAAATTTGTGAAAATAATTGATTATTACCACATTTTGTTAAATGATTTTACATTTGTTTTTAAAACTCGAAAAATAAGGATTATATTATGAAAATTTTAGGTGTCATAATGGAATGTAATCCGTTCCACAACGGCCATTCTTTTTTTATAAACAAAGCAAAAGAATTATGTAATGCAGACTTTTGTATTGCCGTCATGAGCGGTGACTATGTACA
>SVFS01000122.1 GCA_015056725.1 Lachnospiraceae bacterium
ATTTACCTGCACCATTCTCTCCCATGAGAGCGTGTACTTCGCCTTTTCTAACTTCAAAGTTAACATGATCCAAGGCATGAACACCAGGGAAAGATTTATCAATTTCTTTCATCGTTAAGATTACTTCACCCATTTTTTTACCTTTACCTTTCTATATGTGTTTGCCTTTGATTAGTTCTTTCTGCGTCTTGCCACAACGTCAGCATAAACAGCTACGATTACGATAATACCTGTAATAATAAGCTGATAGTCTTTTGTAAAACCAAGAGCAAGAATACCTTCCTGTAATAAAGCGATGATAAATACACCGATTACAGTACCGCTGATAGATGCAAGACCACCTGCCATGGATGTACCACCCATTACACAACCTGCGATTGCTTCGTTGTTGTACTGATCGCCGTAACCAGGCTGAACAGTTGTGTATGCACCTACGAAGAAGATTGCTGCGATACCTACTAATACACCACAGATAATGTATGCAAGCATGAGCCATTTTTTAACGTTTACACCGGAAAGTCTTACTGCTTCACGGTTAGAACCTAAGCTTAAGATATAACGTCCTGCTTTTGTCTTATTTAAAATAATTGCACAGATAATTGCAACTGCAAGGAAAATAAACAGACCTACAGGAACATTGCCAATTTTAACAAGTTTACGGAACCAGCCACCCTGAGCTGCCTGTGGCCAGCTCACAGACTGTGTCTTTGTAAATACAGATGCAACCCCTTTTGCGATGTTCATACCTGCCATAGAAACGATAAATGGCGGAACATCCCAAAACGCTACCAAATAGCCATTCCAAATACCAAAGATTAAACCTACTAAAACACTAATAAGTAAACATGGTAAAATCGGCACTCCAAAAGATGTCAGGCAATAACCTGAAATCAGTGCACAACAGAACATTACAGGTCCGATTGAGAAATCAATACCGCCTGTCGCAATTACGAATGTTACTCCAAGTGATAAAAAGCCAAGGAAATATGCGTAGTTAAGTGCACTTAAGATACGTGGAAGTCCTGCAAAGTTCTTTGCTGTCAAGCAGAAGAACACGTACATCAGAATAAGTACGCCAACTAATACGATTCTGTTAAATCCTACCTTTTTCACAAATGGATTTTGTTTGATTTTTTCCAATTTCCATCCCTCCAATTCGGATAATTTCATTATCCTTCGTTTGTTACTCATCTACATGCAGATGCTTTGCATGATTATGATGATTAGTTAAAAAGCCCTTGCCCGTGACTTTGAAAGTATATATAATGTAAAACTATATTATAATTCATTCACGGAGGAACACATTATGTTCAAGAAAACTCTGGCAATATTATGTATCCTTTCTACGATAGCCGTTTCTCTTACAGGCTGTGGAAAGACTGCCGATGAAACACGCACACCTGACTGCCCATTCACAACAGCTACCTGGGAACATACTCCCGAGGATGTAATCGAACTGGAAAACTCCGAGTATCGTACTTACGAATCTGTTTATATGGGACAGACCTATACATTTTCCAAAGAATATCTTGGAAGACCGGGAACTATCAAATACATGTTTGACGATCAGGACGCTCTGAAATGTGTCGCATGGACTTATTCAGGTGACATCAATGATTTGCAGTCTCTTCAAACGCTCTATGATGAGATTCATTCCATGCTGGTTGAGAAATACGGTGAAAGCGGTTACAACACCGATGCCGCCACAAGCGGAGGCGATGTCTGGTATTTTGAAACCGGAAACATCTTAGTCAGCACTATGATTACCACAGATGCTACCGCCCTTCAGTATTCCTACCTGCATCCGGATGTATCCCATGAGCCAAAAGCTTCTAAATAGTCTGCATCCCAAAATTGCATAGTTTTCTTTATATAAAAAGATTATAAACAGTGCCTAACATTTTTTTAATAGAATATTTTCCTAAAATAGTGCAAAATCTTTTGTACAAAACAATAAAAGCTTTTCTTAATCCCCCTGTCTGAACGGGAACAGCAGTTTCTGATTTTCCTCCGTATAGATGGTATCTTTTGTAATTAACACAGAACCGGAGTCGACATTTTGGAAACTGCTTGTAGTAAGCGATTCTTCATATGCCATACTAACTGCGAGATACCCCATATTCATCGGTTTTTGTACTACAATCGCATCAAACACTCCCGCTTCCAGCATCTGTACTTCTTCTTTGGAACTGTCAAATCCCACCATGGTAATCTGATTTTCCAAACCAAGTGCTTTTACGGCACGTGCTGCTCCTACAGCCGAATATTCATTTAAACCAAAAATGAAATTAATATCCGGATGTTCTTCCAGCATTTCACACGTCACTTCAAAAGCCTTCGAATAATTCGAATCACAGAATACAACGTCCACAATCTGATCCTCATATTCTCCCAGACCTTCCCGAATACCATTTTCGCGGTCTATCGCCGTAGACATTCCTTTTACGTGACCAACAATGCCAATTACACTGTCTTCATTTAACATTGGATATGCATATGCACTCATTTTACGGCCACCTTCTACATTATCTGTAGCCACAATGCTGGCACCGAAGGTTTCTTTCATCAACGAGTCCACAATAATCAGCTTAATACCCGCTTCTTGTATTTTCTGTGCATAGGGCATTGTTCTTTCATAATCACACGGCGCAAGTGCGATAGCATTCGGCTTCATTGCAATTGC
>SVFS01000043.1 GCA_015056725.1 Lachnospiraceae bacterium
AGAGAAACATTTTTCTCCCCATATCAGGTCCCCCGGGAAATCCCGGGGACCCATAATTTCCTTAGTTAGGAATAATTAATTCTTCGTATGCAATTTCTACTGTTTCAATTGCTACTTCACTCTGAAGTGCATTTAAATCAGGAGCTGTATACTTTGTTACCCAGGCATTTGTAAGCTGCCATACTCTTGTACCTGTAACAGCTGTTGCTACCTGCTGAGGAGCACCACCGTTGATATCGATCATTTCAATCTGTACGTTATAACGTGGCATCTGGCCTCTTGTTTCACTAACACATTCCTGAATCCATGTCTTGAATGCGCTGTCTAATGTATAACCCATTTTTAATGTTACGTTACCATGTTTTACAAGTCCCGGAATTTTTACAGGTGCCAAGCTGTTTGCATTGCCCTGACGGAACTCGATTACATCTACTGTTGCTTCAATTCCTGTTACTTCACTGAAAGCTGCTGTTCCTTCTACCTGATCTACATGAACGAGGAAGTTCATTTTTGTCAATGGATAGAATAAGCCTCCATCGGTTTGATATGCACTTGCTGCCATAATCATCTACTCCTTTTCTAATTTTAATCTAATGTGATTGTTACTCATTCAATAACGCTTATTCTTCTCCGCCACCGGCTTCTGCTGTGTGCTGTGTTACACGGAAGATTACGAATTCTGCCGGACGGGATGGTGCGATACCGATATTACAAATCAGACGACCGTTCATAATATCATCTTTGCTCATAGTAGATGGTCCGATTTCTACGAAGTATGCTTCGGATGGTGAACCACCTGCTAACATACCGTTTCTCCACATTGTGTCAAGGAAGCTGGAGATTGTCATCTGAACTCTCTGCCATAATGCTACATCGTTTGGTTCAAATACAACCCAGTTTGTATTCGCTTTGATACTTTCTTCTACATAGATGAAGAGACGCCTTACGTTAACATATTTGAAGTTAGAGTTGCTGCTTGCTGTTCTTGCACCCCATACACGGATACCCTGTCCAGGAATCGCACGGATCAAGTTGATACCTGCCGGATTTAAGATATCCTGTTCGTCTTTATTGTAATTTACATTAAGTCCTGTACAGAAAACTGTTTCATTTGCAGGAGCTTTGTGTACACCACGGTTAACATCTGTTCTGGAGTAAACACCCATAACAGCACCTGATGGTGGAATGAAATCAGGCTGTCCAGAAGCACGGTCAAATACCTGAATCCATGGATGATACATAGCTGCATATGTAGTATCAATCATTTCACGATACTGTAAAAGATCTTTTGTTTTGTACATTTCTTTTGGCATATCGAGAACTGCAAAACGGCTCTTTAAGTTTTCGCAATGACCTACAAGTGCTACAACTACTTCCGGAATTGTTACACCCGGAATTGCCAGCATGCTTACTGTACTGTTTTCTACGAAAGATGCAAGTCCTGTACGTTTGCCAGGTCCGTTGTCTTCGCCGATGAATGTGCCGGCATTTACTTTGTTCATAGAACCGTCAAAACCGCCATCTAATGTAAACATACCGCTTGTATTGCCTTCGCCGAGGATTGCTTCAACCGGATTTACGATTTCTTCCATTACATTTACAGTAACTTTTGCAAGTTCGCTGTTTGCAAGGCGATAACCGAAGAAGTTCGGATTTGCAATGTTTGTACTAAGTCCTGCGTAGTTTTCTACATCTTCGCCGTAACGGATGCTCATATCTGTTTCAACAAGATATACTACTGTTGCAGGAATAAGAGCTGTATCAACTACTTCGTTTGCAAATTCTTTTTCGAATACAACGCTGTTATCAAAAATGCTCTTAATCTTGTTATACTCTTCGCCTGCTACTACAAGATCGCCTTCACGGAAGCCATCGATTGTTTTTGCAATATATGCTTCGCCGTTTTTGCCAACGAGCTGCATTTTACGTTTTGTTACTGTATTTAAAGTAACCTGAATCTTGTTACCCCATTTACCTTCATTTGCTGCTTCTACAGTCATGAAGCCTTTATTTACAGAAGCTTTTTTAGCATCTTCCGGAGCGATACGGGATACGTAGCAACGTGTTCCGCCGTTTGCAAAGAACTGTTCAACGCTGGATGCGAGATAACGATACTCGCCGTATCCAAACTCACTTAAAGGACCGCCGAACTGTTTAACAAAGCTTCTATAACTTGTTACGAGACTTGGTGCTCCGATTGTTGCTCCTTTTTCTGCAAAGCCGATGAAACCTGCTGTAGAAGTTCCAACGCCTTCCATCGCTCTAGGTGAATTATCATATTCTTCTACATATACACCTGGTGAAAAATATTCTGCCATTTTTGTGACTCCTTTCTATTTGTCCTCTTTCATACCATGACTTTCATCTGTCCCGGTACTGTAATTCTAATTGACCCGGCTCCTAAGCCGCACATCAGGGTCGCCTCATTTGTCAGACAGGGTTTTCCCCCTACCAAAGCTTTCGGATTCGATGGTATCCAAGTCCCTGCCGGAACCATCGTACATGGCTGCGGTGTCAGCACCCCGAGGGCTGCCGCAGTTGCGGATGCTACTGCCGGGTTCGCCAGTGACATGCACATCCCAAAAGGCTGTAAATTTACATATGGCTGCATATCCTGTATCGTTCCGATGGGTTTGCCTTCCGCGAGGCATGTCATTTGTGATGTTACCTGAAGACTACAGGGGGCTGTGCCGAATGTACACATACATTGTGCGCCTGTTACAGCTGCTATTCCCATTTCCATGCTCCTTTCTTATTTTCATTCTGATTCTGATACAGAATTCTGGTTCTCCGTAGAGAATCTTTTAAATGATACCTGACCATTTACTTCATAGCGGACTAAATAATCAGTTCCGCCGCCCTCATCCAGTACACGAAGAATGTAATGTCCGTCCGGATCTACTTTTCCGTGTACGATTCGGTTGATTTTTTCTTCCGGTCTACAATCCGCATTCAACGGCGAAACCAGTTTCAGTTCCAGCTTATCAAGCCTTTTTCCGATTTGGAATTCTTCGAATTCCTGTGCTTCCTCATGGATTACTGCATAGGTTTGTTCTTCAAATGCTTTCGCGTAGTATAGCTTAAGGCTTTGCCGCCTTGCGTTATAACTAATCACGACTCCATGAGGTTTTTTCAGAGAGACTGCAGCGACTGAAGTAATTCCCGGTCTGTTTCCTTCCAGCGTCAGATAATCTACAAAACGATTTCTGCCTGCTTCCGGAATGAGCGGCACTTCTACTTCAGGGAATTTCGGTGACAACTCTTCGTAACAAATCTTTTTCCGCATCGGTAAATATCCTTCTGCACAGATTTCAAGAGTCATATCCTCTCTTCCGTGATTTAGCAGCACATACACGCCTTCATCTCTTCTTTGAAATACCAGCATCTGGTTTTCTGATTTGAATATGATCTGTTTCTGTCCGACCTTTTTACCGGTAGTGGTATCCACCAGCCGAACGATCAAATCCAACTTGTAATGAATTTCCGCGTCTGCCACTTAGTTCTCACTCCCCCTCTCTTTTCCCATGAGATTAACCCCAAAGGATGCTTCACTGACACGAGGAGGTTCCACAACAATTTCGCTGGATAAGAATACGGGTGCCGCCTTATAAAACAGGCTGATTTCATATGGTTTATGAATTGCCTGCCACACCCTTGCTTTTTCATCCAATGTTATCTTCGCCGGAGATAATACAATTGGTGGTTCTGAGTCATCCAGCCACGGTTGTAGCTCCTGCGGCCGCACAGAACTGTTGTCGTTTACAATCTGCGCTGCCTTGCCAATGATTTTTTGTATATCCGGTGCTTTTAATCCCATCTGGGAAGAACCGTTGATAAATACCATATAATACAAGCTATATGGTCTTGGCGGCTGTATCAGCTGTATTCTGCCTTTGTCCACCATCGGCGGACGTGCAATCTGTCCTTCTTCTCTAATGTCATACAGGTAAAGTCCTACAATATAGTCTACGTCCTGTGATGTAGGAGAAGAGATTTCAATATTATTTGGAGACGGCACCGGCTCCGGGCACATTTTTTCACGTAATTTTTTAATAATATAAGCACTTACGTCTGCAATAATTGTATAATCTGCCATGCTATGCGCCTCCTTCCGTTAAACTGTTATAAATTTCCGTTGCCTGCGTTTCTACGGAAGGTGTTCCTACCACTCCGTACGGGGCTTTTTGGATATACTCTGCTTTTGTATCAAAAATTTTTTCGCTGTCCTGCGAGCAAATATACAACGTATTCATAAATTCCGGAACTGCCTTCAAATCCTTTTTCGCATCTCCTGAGGTTTCATACTGTATTACTCCCAAGGTAAAGAGGTAATACTCTTTTCCTTTTTGCAGGGTCGCCGTATCGTGTGCATCATCGAAAACGTAGCGATAACTTAGTACTTTACTCAGCGCCTGTAGGGACAAGTACGCATCCTGTAAAATGTACTTATCATAAATATATTGGTTTCCGCTGTCTTTTGCCTGTTTCGCAAGACTTGCTGCTACACTTAATACATCTTCACTACTTTGCGCATTTCCATACCATTCCATTGCAAGAATTGCCGCTGCCTGCTGGGCTGACGTTGCATTTTCAAAACTTGTTCCGAATAATGAGGAAAGGATACTATCCAGTAAATCTGCTAAAGCGTCTTCTGATAAGTTGCCATCTGCCATTGCATCTGCTGCTGCCTGTGCATCCTTCTTTGCATCACTTAAACTATCCCCAAGTGCTGCTGCCACCTCGCCGTCCAGTCCGGTAGCATTTGCAAGTGCATCTCCCACCTGCTCAAGAGCTGCCAGCCCAGCCTCCGGATCAAGTCCCGCTGTCGCTGCAAGTGCAGCCATCTGATTTTGTAAGGAAGAAGCATCTGCTTCGCCGTTTCGAATATCGGACGCCAGCTGGTTTGCCATATTAGCCAAAAGTGCTGAAGTATTAGATTCCCCCATTGCCGCTTTGGCTTTGGCTTTATCTGTCTCTGAACTGTTTGGTGAATTTAATATATCATTTAAGCTCGCTGCCAGCTTATCTATGTCTCTTTGCTTTGCTTCCATTTCCGCTGTCAGCTTTTTCGCTTCTTTCAAATCATTGTTATCCAGTGCATCCTGACGTTTCTTTGCCAGTTCGTCCTTCTGTGCCTGAAGATTGTCCATCTCCGAACGGGTATTACCGGCTTTTACCAATGCTGCATAGGAATCCTGTAACCATAATAAATGTTCATCTACAGTTTCTTTTAAATAAGAAGCTGCCGCGTCTGCCGGTATCGTCTGTTCCATTACCGGAATGCCATCAATAAGCTGAAGGGTGTATTCCTTTGCTTTTTCATTTTCCATTCGTTTAAAACGGGCATCCAGCATTGTCTGGTATTCCAGCCTGTCCGCATCTGCCTCTGTTTTGGTTTCTGTCAGATATTGATTCAGTATCGCCTGAGAAGAACCTTGTGCCTGTGCTGCTCTATAGGTCTCACTGGTACCGGTTCGAAGGTCTGCCATGTATTTTTGGTAAGCTGCCTGTTCCAAATCTGACATTAATGTACTAAGTTCGGTATCTTGATTTGCTATCACACCGTCTAAGATATTCTGCAAATCACAGAACTTTTCAAGAACCGCATCACAGCCTGCTGTATCGCTTGCCTTCGCTTTCGAAATCAGTTCCTGACTGTAGCGGTATTCGGCCTGTGCTGACACGGTCACACCGTCATCCGTCATCCGTTTCGCTTCGTAAGAAATGATGCTCGCCTGTACATTTTCAATACAATCACCTACCGCTGAAACGACTTCCGAATTAATTACCAACTCTTGATAAACATATTTTTCATCCTCTATAAGCTCTCTGTATCCGCTGGCTTCACTTTGTAACGCATCCAAAAGTTCCGACAGTTTTGTAAGAGATACCACTCTTCGTTCTGCATCCACAGATGTCATTACCGTTTCTGTTTTCTCAGTCCACATGGATGGTTTTTCTCTGGATGAAAGACCATTTTTGTAATTTTCAAGTGCATCCAAGGATGCATCACACTGGCGTGTCGTATCACTTTGAATATCCTTCTCGAAGAACCGTTTTATCATATTGATATAGGTCTTGTCTGAGGTATTCTTGTCTGTTTTATCACGCAGAATCTGTAATTGTATCCGTAGCGGTTCCAGTTCCTCCATCGCAGATAAATCATACGGATCCGGAATATCAAATATGGATACCGGTTTTCCTGTACGCAAATCTACAGTAATGCCATCAGCCCCTGTTTTGTGTGTAAACTCTAAAGCTTCAATTACACTTTTCTCAACCGGTCTTCCTGATGTCGTAATATCCCCTATGGAAACTGCTTCCGAAATTTCGAACCATGCACCCTCTGCCAGTTCAGATTTGTAATACATCTGGTACTGGTTAAATTCGCTTGCGGAAGTTACCGCTGTTTCATACAGTTCATCTGTCAGTCCGTTTAAATGTATCAGGTGCGATCCGATAATCAATGTAGACATTTCAATCTGGTCATCTGTCATTTTCACCGAACGCAGAGACCCCGACTTTTCATTTTCCAGCACCGCATATGCCGTCATTCCACCGATAACCAGTGACATGGCTACCAACACAGAAGCAAAGAAACGCCGCCTTTTATTCAATTTTCCGGTATTTTCCTTTTTCATGCTATTCACCTTTTTCCCGTAGCGTCTGATCTGCACTTCTAAAAGTCGCCTCCCCTAGTAGTGCTCCGGATTCGTCATATAAGCAAATAATCAAATCATCTATACTGTTTTCCAATGCTGCCAGATATCGGAATTTATCTTTCACGGAAATCTTCTTTCCATCCAGTAAATAGGCTCCGTTAGCCGTTTTAACACTAAAGGATGTTGCCATTTGGTCTGCATTTAATGTGAGTTTCAAATCAACCATGCCTGTTGCTGAATTTCTCGTTACAGAATAGGAACCAATTTGATCATCCTCTGTCGTTTCTATATGGTAAGTAGTGATTGTAAGCTTCTCTGAATATATGGATGGATCAATATCACAGTCATCTACAAACGTATCTCCGTCATATAAACGGATGAATGCTCTCTGCACATTCTCGATATCCAGTGCCAGATGTCTGATGACCTTTTCGATTTCTGTACGCTCCCCAATCTGTGTTCCATCTATCCAAAGCTCATAATCCGTAATGGATGTATCAAAATCATCCGGAACGGAAAGTCCTAATTCAAATACATTATTTTCTACCATAGAATGGATATAATAATAGACACCGTCACCTTCATCTTCTACGATATAGCTTTGTCCGCCTTCTGCTGCCGACATGCTGATGCCTTCCCCTTTGAAATAAGCAGAAAGTGCACCACAGGTCAGTCTGTCAAAGCTATACATAATCTCTGTATGAGCCGACTTCGCTGTCAAAAGATCCATTTGGAAGTCTTCATACTCTTCCTGCACCAATGCATATTCATCATAAGTCATACTTCCTGATGCATTTAAAGCTGCTGCCTTTTGCAATTCCTGTTCCTTCTGTACGTTCTGACGTTCCAGCTCCCGTACTGTATTTAACGTAGAAACATAATTGTTGTAATATTCATTTACAGAAGAAATCAGGTCTTTTTTCACCGCCTGTTCTTCTACATATAAGCTCTGATACTCCAAAGAAGATTCATACAGGGCATACGGTTCATCTTCTACATATCTGATGCCATCAATGGAACCTTTAATCCATTCCTTCGGAATTTTGATAAACAAAATTCTCCAATGCCCCTGCCATGGATTATCTACCGCTTTGAGCAGTTCTTCGTATTTCAGTTTAAAGGCTGCGGAATTCATTTTTTCTCCGCGTTTTGCCTGATTCACAAAGCTGTCGATGATTCGAAGCTTGCTTCCGTACTGGCTTTCCATCAATTTATAATTGGTATCCAACTCCATCAAGCCATTTGATGTTGCCACTTTTGCCTGATAATATGCATCATCATGCTCCAGAGTATATTCAATCAGTTCTTCCTCGATGTTTCTATCCAGACTGGCACTTACAAATGGGCTCTTAAACGTATAGGATGTAGATACATCAATACCAATCAGGTCTCCCAGTTTTTTCTTTTCTGCTTCTATACTACGCATGTCCGTTGCCAGTGTAGAGTTTAATGTATCCAGCTTCTTTTGCATGGCATCGACATCTTCCTGCTTTGCAAGTCCGGTTGCCAGTCTTGCACGGTTTCTGTCTACGGTCTTTTGATAGGAAGCAATCCGCTTCTCATTAAAAGCTATTTTTTCTTGCAGAACATAAACTTTCGTAAAGCGTAAAGCTACATCTTCATATATTCCATATACACAGTCTGTAAGACTATGATTTAACGTATCAATCTGCGACTGAAGTTCCAAAGGTTTGTATGTATATTCCACCTGCTCCGGCAAATCCGGTTTTTCCGGGAATTTGAAATTCAGAAGCGGTGACCATCGAAAAGTCTTTTGATTCCTTTCCTTTTCCTTAATGGAACGGATAGAATCTGCATAGTCACCTTTTGCCAGTGCCAGCTGACTTTGCAACTTTTGGTAATCCATGCTTTGGGAAAGTGCCATACTCTTTGCTGTCTCGATCGACAGTTCCTTGTTTGCGGCCTGTGTTCCTGCCATCGGTAGGCAACCTGCCAGCATACTGCAAAGAAGAAGCGTCGAAATCATTCTGTATGCAATTTTACAGCTATATTTTCTATAGGCTTTCATGCAAACGCACGCTCCTTTCGTATTTGTAATTCCCATCACATATTTACTGTTCTAATGCGTACATAAAGAACTCACTGTTTCTATCCGGTGCGATAAATGTGTATGTAATATCATCTGCCAGAAATACATATAAATAAACCATTGTATCTACCGGATAAGATTCTACCGTCCATACATCATCAAACATCTGCTGTGCTTCTATTTCTATTTCCATTGGGATATCTTTTCCTTTTTTCAAAAGCCAGTTTGTTCCCACACTTTCTGCAAAAGTAATATAACTATTGCCTTCAAAAATCGGTTCGCCAAGCACTTTACAAATTTCTTCGATGGAAGTCATACGCTGATCCCCATAAACGAATTCATTTTTTCCCACATAAATCGTCGATGCTTTTACTTCCGCATCCATCCCGGTACTTTCAACCGGCGTTACGTAAAACGCATCAATGTCTTCCATAATAACTGCCGATTCTGTATCGTTTTGATACAGCATTACGTTTCCGGTGTAATACTCTGCAATTTCAGAAGGTGTTTTTCCAAGGAGCTGTGTATACACCAGCTCTCCATTATGAAAATTTCCTGTAAATGCCGGTACTTCCGAAGCATTATATAAAGTGCCTTCACCCTCATATACACCATCTGCAAAAAGACCTGTATACTGTTTCGTTCCGTTTTCTCTGTATAAGGTTCCTGTTCCCTCAAATTGGTTTTCTAAAAATGTACCTGCATATTTCACCTGACCAATCGGATAGTACAAGGTTCCCTGACCACTGTATTCGTTCTTTTCAAAATTCCCCTTATATACTGTTTGACCATTTTCGTCATACAGGCATCCCTGACCGGTTGCATATCCTTTTTCCACATTTCCTTCATAAGCGATATAACCGGATTTTGCTTTAATCTTTACTGCTCCTTTTTCGAACCGAAGAGGCAGGGAATTGTAATTATATATCCTTTCCTTGCTTCCCATTCCCTCTGTGATATTGCCAATCGGATTAATCCATACAAAATAGCATACACACAAAATTCCTACGACAATAACAATTGCTCTCGCCAATTTCTTACTAATCAGCCAGCCAAATATCGGATAATAATCATCCTTATCTTTGGGCTTAACCTGGAAAATGGTGGTCAGAAAGTTCCTGATTTTCGTCAGGATTTTCGTTTTTATGAAATTCCAACTGGTCCAGTACTTAAGCTTCGTCCATATCGGAGTGATACGGGCTTTCAGGGTGCTAAGCAATACTGACAACAAATCGTTCATGCTATTCTCTCCACTTTTTCAAGCTCTCTTAATCTGAGAAGAGAGCACCGGAAACACTCTTTCCATACTCAGCGTTCAGACATTTTTCACAAAGGAATAAATACCATTTCGCCACTTCATCATCCGGACATTCCTTTAACACTTCTGTAAAAAGGTTTCTTCCAAGATAATAATCTTCCTGATAGAAAAGGTTTAATGCCTTTTCAAATTTCTCTTTTGTATCCAGACGTTTCTGTCTTTCTTTTGCCGGACATGCATCTAAAATTTCATAGATTTTGAAGGTATATCCTTCTGATTCCAAATAACCGATATATCTTCCGGCAGTTTCTTTTTCTATCAACTCATATACGGAATCTGTAACTGCCATACGGATACCTGCCGCACGGAAACGTTCCACATATTTTTCAAGCATCTTCATTTCTTTGGAAAGCAGGTATGTAAATGCCTGTTCATCGTTTCCGGCTATTCCGTAAAGAAAGGCCGTTCTGTGTAACATAACAAAAAACTGTTCTTTCCGTCCTTCCCCCCGGCTCATTGCTACATCAATACCAAAGTGTAATGCTTTTCTCGTTTCTTCCTGGAACAAGAGTTGCAACGTTGTTAAATCACTATTATCGGACAGAAGAATCCCTCCGTATTCCTTCTGTTTCTCGCCCAGTTCTTCATATTCCCGGTTCATCTTTCTTAAATATTCCTGCTCTCCTATACGACCATGTTCAGGATATGCCACAAAAGCAAGCGTTCCGGTAATATGTACTCTATCATTTGGTGTAACCTCAAGAATAGAATTTCTGCCAAGGATTTTTTCAATCTGCTTTGGTGCAAAACGATAATATCCCTGCAACACTCTGTATTGCTTATAATTCATTCTTGCCACATCGGAAGCAATCTGTCCGAGACTGTTTTTCAGGCCACGGATCTCATTGCTTTCCAGCCAAAAACTTCCGGTTCCATCTTCCAAAGATGTCCAGTCTTCTTTTCCTTCAGCCACACGTGTAACACGTTTTACAAGTCTGCGCATCTGCATTCCCTGAAAAGCAATTACACCCGCCAAAAGCATTGTTCCGATGAGTACAAATACAACACTATAAATAATATATTCCTTTTGCATCTGGTGAACGGAGACATATAATGGTTCCAATGGGATTTCCGTAAGATACACACATTTCGGCACAATCACACCGCTTCCTACATAAATCATGACCCCTGTATCATTTTTTGTTTCCTCACAGATTACAGTTCCAAGCCGGATTGCATCTTCCGCATGCGTCTGCACATACTCAAGACATTCCTCTTCTGAAAGCCCGTCAGCAGCTGCCTGTCTGTAAACCTTTTCGGAATACTGGTTCTCTGCCGCTCTTTCATATATTGCTGCTATCAGGTAGGAATACTCTTCTCCATCCACACTTGCAACCGGTAAACTCTGTGTCAAAACTGTTTCCATCTCAGTTCCAAGAGTCTGCCAAACCGCATCCACGCCATCTGCTATACTGTTTTCCACATCTCTGGCATATGTTTGTGCTTCTCCAATGTATACACGATACAGAGAAAAATACTGTTCTTCCATAAAGCCTTTCGCATTTATGAGCCCAAACGTTGTAGCCAGTGTCACCATTAAGATAAGAAGAAATTCTAATATCGCGAATCGCTGTAATGACTGTGAACGACTAAACAACATAACCAGTAATGCAATTAAGATGATAATGATTCCGATAATCAGTAATTTTATCATTTCAAAAAACCTCTATTTTAATAATGATTCTGTTCCTATCTGTTTGAAAGAATTTTTAAACAGACGAAGCATTGGGATATCTCCCCATATCAAATCTGTCACCACCATCACAATTACTATGATAAGCATGATTACTGACAAATATAGTAATACTTTAAATATGGCTGACTGATTACGTTGCCAAAAGCCCTTAATACTACTACGAATTCCCTTTTTACCAATACTTGTTTTAGATAATCTGATATCTTTATACAGTTCCCGAAAGTCCTGATAGCTCTGCTTTGGTATTTTTTTCAGAAGCAATTGGTAACTGACATTTTTCTTTGATGTTTTTTCCTGTAAGAGGTCACGGATACGAATCGCACACTGCATCGTACATTCTTTCTGTCCACTGTTTTCATTCAACTGTGTCAAATCTATACTATATCCAAGTACAATACTGTTGTCTTTTAACAGATGAATCTGACCTTGCATCAAAGCAAGTTCCAATAATGGATAAGGCAGCGTAGATGCCATGCACTGCAGAAGCAGATTCAGACAGATTTCCTCGCAAACCGCAAGCGGAATTGCCTTTCCCATATAGAAATCTTCCAGTTTCCGCTCCTTTATGTAAGGAAATAACATGCAATAATTATTGTTATAGGTAAAGGTCTCTACACAACAATCCATATCCTTCTCTGCGCATTCAATAATACGAAGCAGTTTCTTTACCGTTTCGTGATCCTTCACCGTCAGAAGTGTATAATAGCTTCCTCTGTCTCCGGATATCTCCTCACAAATTATTACATCATTCACTTCACTTTGAAACACATCCATAACACTTCTCAGTGTCAGATGCTCAGAACGGTATATCATAGATACTCCCTCTTAATTTTCATCCTGATCCGCTTCTACCACTTTCTTCTTAACGATTGCATATGCATAAGTGCAAATCAGCGGCTTATCTGTACAATAAATTCTGATTTCATATACGCCTTCTTTAGCAGGTGCTGTATAAATTCCGTCTGTTGTAATTTCACCGCTTCCCGGCTCTGTCAATTCATAAGAAATCGAACAAGGTTTCATATTGTTATATTTCACTTGGAAGAAATAGCTTTCCTTTGTTCCTACCACAATTGTCGGTGTTACTGCCGCAATACTCTGATTTCCTGCTTCTTCAAATTCTTCCTGGAAATCATCTTCTTCATAGCGGATTGCCACCCAGCGATAAGTAAGGACAAGCTGTCTCACATCCTGTAATAATTTCAGTGCAACGATAAAACTTCCTTTATCGTTCAATACCTTTACAGCTGTTTCTGCTGAAACATCTGCACCGTCTGAGAAAAGTGACGGATCTCCGTATACCGTAGTTTTCGTATTCTTACCAAGCACTTTATCTTCTTCCAGACATTCATAGCCAACTTCTACATAAACATTTCCTTTTCCGAGTCCATGCATAATTTCTCCGGAATAACAGATGTCACCACGTCTTGCGTTTTCACCAAGCGGAATTTCCACAATACCGGTTTCCATCTTTGGCATACCGTATTCACGTCTTTCACGCTGCACTTCATTCTTTACTGACAAGCCGTTGTCTTTGCTGTCGGTCTGATAAAATGGAAGCTTTTTATTAAAATATGCTTCATACTCCTGACGAAGCCTTGCATCTCTCATTGTGAGAACATACTTTTTAACTTTCTTTTCTTCTACTGCCTCTATTAAATAGGCCGATTCTGTACGGACGAGTTTTAAATCTGCCAGACGGATCATATCTGCAGCACCACTCATACTACGGAATTCCATGCTTGTTTTTCCTGTTTCTCTTGCTGCTAAATCTGCCGGCTTATCATCGGCAATATTAATTTTCCAGTTGAAACCTCCGCCTGTGGAAACATCCACTCCATTTATCATCACTTTGGCACTTCCGGACTTCAACATGATGCTTGTATCATTAAGTTCTTCTGCCTGAGCCAAAAGCCAATACTCCTTCGTGAGCTTTCTTCCCTGCTCCAGAGTCACATTTTCCAACAAAATATTTAATTCCTGATTACCTTCTATTGCAGTAAGTGCCGGTGTCTGAAGTACCGCTTCATAGTACAAATTTGTCTTTTCCGTGCTAAGTTTTTCTGCTTCCACTTCTATCTTCACATAGTGTCCCGCACAAATATTTGCCGGAATCCGGAGACGAATCTTATAATCCGGATTTTCGAACAAAATACCACCGGTAAAAAACTCTGTCTCCACTTCAAACGGAATATCAATATCCTCAGTATCCTGTAAGAAAAGCTCATATGTTTCCTGAATACGGTTATGTTCGTATTCCTTCTGCCCCTCCTGGTGATTTACGGAGTATACCGGCTGGTTTTCTTCTTCACTATAGCGGATGCAGAGGCTTGCATTATTTGTACGAAGCTGTTCAAATCCGTCTATTGTAGAAAGCTTTTTCACAATGGAATTTTCCACAACAATTTCTCTTCCCGCATCATCAATGGCTACACCACTTTCAATCATAACTGAAAGATCATCCAGACTGATTACATTTAAACCACAAACAATTCCGCTTCCATCTATCATCTGATTAATGAATCTCCGCTTATTGTTTGTATAAAGCTGTTCTGCCTCAAAATCTGCAGATGTCAACATTTTTCCTCTGTAATACCTGTTTCTGTTGAATGGAAATAATTCGTTGTTTTTCACTGGTCTCTCCCCGCTTTCTCCTTTAAAATAATATGTTCATCGTTACTTTTTGTTATAATTTGTAAAAAATCGCCATTACTCGATTTTATTTTATCACATTCAAAAATTTGTAAATTAAAGAAACATTAAAGTTTTTCCTGTCGTATTTTAGGAAACGCCATATAAACACCCATTCCGCTTCCCTGACCTGTTTTGATTGTGAGTTTTCCGCCCTGTTCTACTATCGCTTGTTCTATCAGATACATTCCCAATCCGTGACCTTCTTTCTTTTTATTGGAACCCTGATAATTCAGCTGTGTAATATACTTTGCTTCTTCCGGCTCCATTCCTTCTCCATCATCACGATAAACAATCAGAATTTCATTCTCTGTTTCTTCCACAGTAATAAAAACGTTTCCCTGCCTATTCATATAACGGATGGAATTTTCGATCAAATTAAAAAAAGCACGCATCAAAGAAATCCGGTTACCATATAGCAGCACCATTTTTTTGCTGCTGTTAACCGAAATCCCGATTCCTGCTTTTTGTGCAATTGTCTTGACATACTCAGCAACCTGCCTCACACATTCCAGAACATCAAAATATTCCTGCTGTGTCAGCGCGCTTTCTTGCTCATTATCCAAAAGTACCTTGGTGAGCGTGTCAAGATAATCTATGTTTTTACAAATTTTTTGTATGCAATCCAGTTCTTCTTCTCTGGTGGAAAAACTGTCATTTGCAAGAAGTTCTCCATAACCTGAAATAATGGCAAGCGGCATACGGATGTTGTGTGCCATCATTCTTTTAAACCACACCACATCCTCCGAAAGCCTTTTCACCTCTTCTTGCGATTCCTTTAATTCCCGATACTTCTCCTTTTCTGCTTCTTCCAGTTCACGACGTTTTTCCAGCATTTCCTCCTCGAGTTTCTGCTTGGTCTGTCGCTTAAAAAAGAATTCCCCAATTCCTGCTGCCATAATTCACCTATTTATCCTGGAACAAATAACCCACGCCTCTAATGGCACGAATCATCTCTCCATGTTCTTCATCTATTTTTTTTCTTAAGTTTGACACGTGTACCATTAAAGTCCGTACATCTCCAACGTCTTCCATTCCCCATACTGCTTTATAAAGCTGTCTGTACAAGAGAATCTCCTCCGGCTTTGTCACAAACACCATTAAAATATCGTATTCCGTTCGTGAAAGTTCGATTTTTTCCTGTTGCACATGTTCTCTTACCCGGTACACACTTCTCGTTCTGGTGTCAATCATAAACTGCTTAAACCACAACCGTTTTTCTTCTTCCTCCGTCTCCTTCCGATCCACCAGGTTTGCCTCAATTCGCTCCAATAGCACCTCAAGCTTTGCCGGCTTTACTATGTAATCATTTCCGCCTTCCCGGAATGCATCTACAATATTGATACTATCCCCCATACAGCTCATAAAAATAATCGGTCCTGTATATCCGATTTCCGAGCTTCTCATCTTCCGGCAGATTTCATGCCCATCCATATCCGGCAATAAAACATCCAAAAGTATCAAATCAATCTTTTCCGTCAGAAGTTTATTTATTGCCTGTTCACCATCAAATGCCGCAACGATCCGGTACCCCTGCCGCTCAAGACGCATTGTTGTAATCGTAGAAAGTTCTTCATCATCTTCTACCAAAAGAATTCTGATTTTATCTTCCGCAATTCCCATCATTATTCCCTCACTTTTATCACACAAATCTTAACAGTATACATCCTGCATTTCTATCAAAAAAACGACATTTTTCTCAGGATGAAATGTCGTTTTCAGGGTTGAAATATTATTTTCATTTATTCCTTGTTGTAAAAATCGCCGTGCTGTCAAAAATCCCTTGTTCCTTATTCAATCCGCTCATTAGTTTGTTTCTGAAAATCCCCTGTTCGTTGTTAATATCTTTCAACGATTTAATGGTATTTTCATATTCCATGGTATCCGCATAAAATTCCGTGTTATCCCGGTTTTCATTTAACCGCTTTCCGTCCATAGATTATCCCCCACTACACACAATTAGTCCTTGACGATATTTTTATTTTATTTTACACTCATTTTTAAGTACAGTAAAGAAAAAAAAGGAAGGGGGAATTCCTTATGAAAAATGACAATATCTCTGATAAATTATCAATTATAGAAGCTATTCTTCTTCTATTCATTTTCA
Source organism: Lachnospiraceae bacterium (assembly GCA_015056725.1). GTDB lineage: Bacteria > Bacillota > Clostridia > Lachnospirales > Lachnospiraceae > 1XD8-76. Next base: position 16,525 of record SVFS01000043.1, read on the forward strand.
CTTGCTATATTGGGGCTCTTTACTTCATCATTGCAAACAATCGGGCTTTTCTTATCTTATTCTTTGTTTTACATACTTGTCTCAGCATTGTTTTCATCTTAATTATCCACGACAAAATGTCCGGTCAGATTATAGAACAAAAGGATCATATTTCTTCACAGTTTGAAGAAGAAAAACAACTTATTTTAAAATGTAACGATGAAATTGCTGAATTAAAAAAGGAAAGAGAAACTCTATTAGTTGATAAAGAGAAGCTTTCTGCCAAATGCGCTGATGCAGAAAAAAGAATCGAAGAACTTACCATTTCTCTTGACGAAAAAAATGCCTCCCTTGAGAAGGCTCCGGAAGTTTCCAATTTAAACCATTTGTTGCCACAAAATGAAAATCCGGTTAATTTGAACATTATTGAATGTGCTAATCGAGTTATCGATGAAATGACTCCATACAGCAAGAAATCCGGCATTCAACTTTTAATTTCCAGTGCCAGTGATGCGTTAACAGTTCGTGCGGATGCCTCCTTTATGAGAATTCTATTCCGTAATATCATCGATAACTCTATCAAATACATGAATCGCAACGGTAGTCTGATTATTACAATTTCTAATATTGCTGATGATTTGTTCATCGTTTTAAAAGACAATGGTGATGGCTTACCTTCCGTCGAAACAAGCCGGATTTTTGAACTCAATTATCAAGGTTCCAACCGTATCAGCGGCAATGGCCTTGGTCTGACACAAGCTAAAGCGATTGTAGAATATTATGGCGGAACCATTTATGCCAAGAGTGATGCAGGCAAAGGAATGGGTATCTATATCCAGTTGCCTACCAGCAGTCGATAAAAAGGGGATATATCATGAACAGAAGACTTGCCTTTATTATTATGTTTGTTCTTTGCTTTACACTTGGAATCAGTGCTTGCATTATTGTCTATCGTTCGGATGATAAGCAAATGCAAACGCTTGCAGAAAAGCAACCCTTAGCCACTCTCTCAGCTCCTGCTACAGTTGTATCAGAACCGGAAGAAACGGTTTCCGAAAGCGTGGTCGAAGCCCCCGCTGTGATTCCGAATACTGAAGAAGCACCGGAGGCCGCAGAAGAAATGCCTGAGGTCACGGAAGAAGTACCGGCTACAGACGAACCGGAATCGGTAACACCAAAATACCGCTTCACTGTAGAATCTATTGCCAGCAGACTCTGTGTCCGTAAAGCCCCTTCTTTAGATGCCGAAATCCTGGGATTCATCTATACGGATCAATCCGGTGAGGTTATCGAAATCGGTGAAGAATGGGTACAGCTAAAGTACGAAGACCTTGAAGGATATGCCTTTAAAGAATATCTGATTATAGAAGAGCTTCCGCAATCCTAAGATCTTCCGGAGTTGTGATTTTAATGTTTTCATAAGAACCTTCTACGAGACGGATCTTTTTATCAGAAAACATTTCTGCCACCATGGCATCATCTGTCATTTTGATACCTTGGGAGCGCAATTCCTGCTCCTGCTTCAAAAATACTGTATATGCTTCCTTAATAAGCGAAAAAGAAAACACTTGCGGTGTCTGGACAATCCACAGCAAATCTCTTCTTGGAGTATCTGCCGCGTACCCGGATTCATCCGCCAATTTAATCGTATCTTTTACGGGCATGCCTACTACACAGGCGTGCTCTTTTTTTACCGTCTCATATGCTCTTGTCAAAATTTGTTCTGTTACAAACGGTCTGGCTCCATCATGGATAAATACATAATCGCAATCCTCTATTGCCTGTAATCCTGCATATACGGAATGATATCTTTCTTTTCCACCCGCAACAATTTTTGTTACTTTTGTAAATGCATACTTTTTTACAATTTCATCTCTACAATATGAAATTTCTTCTGCCCCTGTGACCAACACAATTTCATCAATAAAACTATCTTCAAATGCTTTTAAGGAATAATAAAGCACCGGACGGTCTTTTATTAAAAGATATTGCTTTTGTATATCACTTTTCATACGGCTGCCTTTTCCGGCTGCTAAAACAATCGCTACTGACTTTCCCATATTTTCTTCCTTATTCTATATAACGATAGCAAAAAGGTTGAAATTGCTTCCAACCTTATCTTTCACCAAGTTTCAAATTCGGAACAGCATTCAAGTCATAGCCATGCCGTACTCCTTTGATATATTCATAATATCCCGCCACACCAATCATTGCTGCATTATCGGTACAATATATCGGTGATGGATAATAGAAGTCCACATGATTTTTTTCACAGGCAAGCTTCAATGCATTTCGGAGAGACGAATTACTTGCCACACCACCTGCGATAGCAAATTTCTTAAATCCATATTCCTTAATTGCCTGCATGGAATGATCCACCAATACATCGATTACTGCTTTTTGGAAAGAAGCTGCTACATCTGCCTGATTCACTTCTATCCCCTTCATCTGACAACCATTCAAATAGTTCAGTACTGCCGATTTCAAACCGCTAAAGCTGAAATCATATATATTTCCATCAACCTTTGCACGCGGAAACTTAATCGCATCCGGATTTCCTTCTTTCGATACTTTATCGATTTTAGGACCTCCCGGATATCCAAGTCCGATTGCTCTTGCCACTTTGTCAAATGCTTCTCCCGCCGCATCATCTCTTGTTCTGCCAAGAATTTCATACTCACCATAATCTTTTACCCGTACCAGGTGAGAATGTCCGCCGGATACTACAAGGCATGCAAAGCTCGGTTCCAGTTCTTTATTCTCAATATAATTCGCACAAATATGGCCTTCAATATGATGTACTCCTACCAATGGGATTCCTGTTGCAAAACTGATTGCTTTTGCTACAGATACACCGACTAATAATGCACCAACCAGTCCCGGTCCATACGTAACCGCAATCGCTGTAATATCCTGAAGTTTCATTCCGGCTTCATCGAGTGC
>SVFS01000002.1 GCA_015056725.1 Lachnospiraceae bacterium
TAACAGAGACCATTTTATTTAACATCTCACCGTCTTTTTCATCAATAACAACAAGATTGTTTTTGATTTCGTCGGAAAGAACGCAAATTTCAGAATTTGCCAAATCATCAGAAAGATATTCTACAGCAGCATTGTTAAAGCATACATAAGAGAATTCTTCTAATAATTTTGCAGAGATTTCAGGACGAAGGATGAAATCAATGAAAAGCTGAGCTTCTTTTTTGTGTTTTGTTCCCTTTAAGATAACCATGTTATCGATAGTAAGTGGGAAAGCTTCTTCTTTCATAACAACTTCAAGTTCGCTGTTTTCTCTCATGGCCTGAATTGCATCACCGCTGTAAATGTAAGCAAGAGCAACTTCGCCACGTGTAATGGAAATTCTTTCATCTGCAATCTGAGAGAAGGATTTCAAGTTTGTGTTAAGCTGTAATAAGTACTCTTTTGCATTGTCTAATGCATTAATATCCTTAGTGACAGGATCAAGACCTGCTCCCTGAAGACCTAATGTAATATCGCCTTCCACATCATCAAAGATTAAGATGTTGTTTTCGAGTGCAGGATTTAAAAGGTCTTTTGCTGTATTGACTGTTACACCTAAGTCATCCAACATTGGTTTGTTTGCCAGAACAACAGATAATGTACCCATATAAGGAACAGAGTATTTGTTTTCCGGATCATATCCAAGATTTAAGAAAGCATCATCGATGTTTTGAAGATTTGTAATAGCACCTGCATCAAATTCTTCTAATAAATCATTGTCTTTGAATGCCTGGATATAGGTATTGGTTGGAACAGCGATATCATATTCGCCTTCCTTGCCGGCAATTAATTTTGCTAGCAATTCGTCATTGGATTCATAGGTAGTCTCAACGACCTTGATTCCGTATTCTTCTTCAAACAGATCTAATACTTCGCCTGTCATGTATTCAGACCAGTTATAAAGATAAATCTCATCAGCATAGCCATTACCGTCTTTATCATCTGATGAGTTGTCCCCGTTGCTGCCGCAACCGGAAAGTGTGCAGGCACATCCTAACATGAGAACGCCCGCTGCAAGTAATGCGTGGATTTTTTTCATTTTTCTCCTCCTAAATGAAAATAGTAAAGCATAACCGGGTCACTTTTAAGCGGACATTTCAAGTCCCTTTAGCCTGTCAGGACGTTGATACGGAATTTCTTGTCAGTCTGCTATATTGATGACCACACTTTCTGACCATGTACGTAGGTGGATAAAACCCTTGTAGTATGTATCCTTTGAGGCTCCATGGTAAGCACATCATTACTAATAATAACGAAATCTGCGTCTTTGTCAATGGTTATAGACCCTTTTTTTTCATTTATGTGAAGTTGTAACGCGCCAAAGTGCGTCAAAACTTCTAAAGCACTGTCGATATCGAGACATTCTTGTCGATTTAAGCATGGTATGGATGGATTTCCGGGCTCAATACGGTTTACCATCAGATGAAGACTGGTAAAGGTATTTGCAGGAACAGATACAGGGAAATCACTTGCCTGAGAGAGTGCAACACCTGCTTTTTGTAGTGAAGCCAAAGGGTATTCTGTTTCGGCACGTTCACGTCCAAGGTATGGGACTTCTAATGCATCGAAATATTTACTGTCTTTAAAATGCCAGTATGGATTTACGACACCGCGAATGTTCAGTGCTGCCATACGCTGCTTTTGTTGCTCATTTACAAGTTGCAAATGGGTAATAGCATTATGCTTAGTTCCCTTAAGCGGGTGACTATCTTCTAGTCGTTTTTGGGCATATTCGTACGCATTGATGACATATTCCACAGCACCGTCACCAATAGCATGTGTATGCAATAAGAAGCATTCTTTCTGGCAGGTATATGCAAAGTTATTTAAGGCTTCCTGAGTCCAGATGGGCTCACCGTAATCCTCCGTTTCTGTATCGGCATAAGGCTTGAGTAAAAATGCAGTATGTCCTTCCAAAACACCATCGGCAAACAGTTTTATCGTAGTTAATTGCACCTGCTTATTGTCTTTCAGACGTTCTCTGATTTGTTTTGCAGCTTCAAGTTCTTTATAAATATCATCCTCAGGCTCAATAGAATAACCAAGACGACAGGTGATAAGAAGTTTTCCTTCTTCTGAAAGCTGGCGATAAGCTTCTGCACGTTCGGGATAACCTTTTGAGGCGGCAAATAATGGTTCAAAGACATTTGTAATTCCTTGTGATAGTGCCATTTCCTGATAATGAAGAATGGCTTCTTTGTATTGTTCTATCGTATATGGTGGGATAATAGAAGAAGCGATATGACAAGCGGCTTCTTTTAACCATCCTGTTGGTTTACGGCTTCCCGGAAAGCGGACGATTTCTCCATTTTCAATGTCAGGAGTATTTTCGTCAATATGTAGTAGCGAAAGTGCTTTGGAGTTTACCCAGACAGAGTGACAGTCTTCCGCAGATAAAATGATAGGAATGTCTTTTGAGACGCTATCGAGCATATCAGCAGTAGGACCTATTGCATCAAAGGCACCATTTACAAAGCCTTTACCGGTAAGGAAGGTTTCATTTGGATGCGTAAGAAGGTATTCTCTGACCTGATTGAGATAGTAGTCCGGTGTGTAACCATTATAAAGGCTGACACCAAATAAAAGTTCGGTAGTCATAGTGACATGAGCATGTCCATCGGTCATACCCGGGAGAATCAATCCTTCGGTGAATTCTGTAATTTTTGTATGTTCATCTGCATAAGAAAGAGCTTCTTCTTTTGAGCCCACATAAAGATATTTACCATTAAGAATAGCCATACCCTGAGCAATTCTTGGTGTATCAGCAGTATAGATTTTTCCAAGGATGATTTCTGAAGCTTTTTTGTTCATAGTAAGTCTCCTGTTTAGATAAAGAAATCCGCTTATGGATTAAGCGGATTTACAAATTCATGATAAGGGTTAAGAAACTGTTTTTTTGTTTCGCTTTCCGGAAGCGAAAATGAAAACCAAATATCCTAAAATGGTACAAAGAATCATGGAAGAGGAGAGTGCATATACTTCTGTTGCAATCTTTCCACGAGCCATTCCATATACTTTAATAGGTAATGTCATTTCCCCTGCGCCGGTTACAAAGTAGCTGATAATCACATCATCAAGTGAAAGAGTGATGGATAAAAGTGCACCGGAGATAATACCCGGCATCAGCATAGGAATCGTAACTCTTTTTAAGGTGTGCAACTGATTGGCTCCTAAATCCATTGCGGCTTCTTCGATAGATTTATCAAAGTCGGCAATACGTGCACGTAATGTGATGACAATGAAGGGAACGCAAAATGTTACATGGGCAATTACCAGAGTCCAAAAACTCATAGAAATGTTCATGAAAGTAAATGTTGCAAGACTGGCAATACCGATGACAAGCTCAGGAATGACAATCGGAATATACAGCATACCGTCTAAAGTCTTTTTTAGTTTGAATTCATAACGGTGCATACCGATTGTGGCAAGTGTACCGAGAACTACCGAGATAATAGTACTGACAAGTGCCAGTTTAATGGTAAGCCAGAAACTCGCCATCAGAGAGTCATCGCGGAACATTTCGCCATACCATTTTAAAGTAAAGCCTTCAAATACGAGGTTGTTGTCATTCGTATTAAAGGAATAGGCAATTACCATAAAAATAGGCAGATATAAAAATAAATAAACAAGTGCAAGGTACACATAGGACAATGGTCCAAGTGGCTTTTTTTGCTTTCTTTTCATTTACAGTTTCCTCAAAAAATTATGCTAAATCGTCTAAATCACCGACTTTTGAATAAAGCTTCATCATAATCAGTGTAAAGATAATTAAAATAACGGAGAATGCGGCTCCGCCGGGCCAGTTACGTGCTGTTAGGAACTGGTCTTTAATCAGGTTACCAAGCAGAGTGGAGTTGCCACCGCCCATAACATCGGCGATGTAGAAAGCTCCCAGGCTTGGGATAAATACTTGTATCGTGCCTGCAAAGATACCGGGATAGGTAAGTGGCAGGATGACACGGAAAAAGGTATGAAGCTTTGATGCACCAAGGTCATAAGAGGCTTCAATTAATGTAACATCCAGCTTAGATAAAGAAGTATTAAGCGGCAGTACCATAAATGGGAAGAAGGCATATACCATACCAAATAATGTGGCACCGTCTGTATACATCATCGTAATCGGAGAATCAATAATACCAAGCTCCAATAGGAAACGGTTTATAATACCTGAATCCCGCAGGATATTGGACCATCCGTTTAAACGGATAAGCTCATTAATCCAAAACGGAAGCATAATGAGAAGAATCAGGAAACCACGGTATTTTTCCTGTACCCATGAAAGGATAAAGGAAAAAGGATAAGATATCAGCAGGCAGATAAGACTTGTGTTAAATGCCAATGCAATGGATTTCCAAATGACTTTCCCGTAGGACGGATTCCATAAATCTATATAATTTTTTAAAGTGAATGTCCAGTCAATGCCGCCGTAAGTTCCTTTGTTCATAAAACTGATGAGAACTACATAAATAAGTGGCAATGCCAGAAAAAGCACAAGCCAGAAGGAAAGAGGTCCTACCAAAGCAGCGATGACCTTGTTGTTTTGATTGTTCCGGCGACTTTTTGCATTTGCAAGTGATTTAGCCATGTATAACTCCATTCTATAGCAGCAATAATCAGCTTTCTGTTTGAGTGTGTAAGCCTTGTACTGCTAAATCGGGACGATTTAAAAGTGCACTTTCAATTGTATCGTACAATGTATCTTCGGCGGTATGCATAATTACCGCTTTGTCAATATCCCAATAGATATTTGCAACACTTCCTACTGCAGGAAGGTCAGCGTGTGGATGCTGATTGATACGGATACGTTGTCCGTTTGGTAAAGTGACAACTGTTTTTACGATGGAACCGATATAAATATGTTCGGAAACAAGACCGCGGAGACGGAAATTTTCCACCGAATCAGCAGAACATTTCGTGTTTTCAGGACGTACGGAAATATAAATCATTTCATCCTGTACAAAACCGCTTCCATGAGCATGTACGACGCCGTTTTCGGCAGTCAGTTCAATTAAATCACCATCCATTTTAGTAACAGAAGCTTCGATAATATTAGACTCACCGATAAAGCTGGCTACAAACTTGGTCTTTGGATGTTCGTAGATTTCCTGAGCAGTACCGATTTGTTCGATGACGCCGTTATTCATGACAGCAATACGGTCACTCATGGTAAGAGCTTCTTCCTGATCATGAGTAACGTAAATAAAGGTAATACCGAGCTGCTGTTGCAGATGCTTTAATTCAATCTGCATTTGTTTACGGAGCTTTAAATCTAAAGCGCCCAAAGGTTCGTCCAATAAGAGAACTTTTGGATTGTTTACAAGAGCTCTTGCAATCGCAACACGCTGCTTTTGCCCACCGGACATCTGGTGTGGTTTTCTTCTGCCAAAGTTTTTGAGCTGTACAAGGTCAAGAATCTTATCGACACGTTCCTTGATTTCTGCTTTTGGCACTTTCTTTTCCACCAGTCCGAAAGATACGTTGTCAAAAACGTTCATATGCGGAAAAAGAGCATAGCTTTGAAATACGGTATTAACATTTCTATGGTAAGGAGGAATATCTGTTACATCATTTTGCTCCAGATATACGGTTCCTGACGACGGATTTTCAAAACCGGCAATAATACGCAGAGTAGTAGTCTTGCCACAGCCGGATGGTCCGAGTAGTGTCAAGAATTCGCCTTCATATACATCTAAATCGATGGTTTTTAAGACTTCACTTTTCCCGAAGTCTTTGGTAACGCCGCGCAGTTTTACAATCGGCTCTTTGTCATTGCGTACCATTTCTTATCCTCCACTACAGTACATGTTTGCCGCGTTCGCCGGTACGGATACGCATTACATCTTCAATATCGGAAATAAACACTTTACCGTCACCTACATTACCTGTGGAAAGTGTATCTACGATTTCAGCAAGGATATCTTCAAGGTCTTCATCCCAGACAACAGTCATAACATATAATTTTGGCAACAGATTTACTTCTAAACCAAGTTTGTCAATTTCAGGATTGTTAAATCCCTCCTGGTGACCACAACCCATAGCAGACATAACAGTCATGCCGCTGTATTCATTTTTTGTTAATATTTTTTTAAGAGCTTCCAGTTTTTCAGGACGAATAATAACCTCAATTTTTTTCATGATAAACCTCCTAGTTTTGTGAAAAAACGTACAAGATAAATATTAAGATAAAGCGTATGAAAATGCAACAAAAAAAGTAGTGAAAAAAGGGGAATTCACTACTTTTTTTGTAATGTCTATTTTATTGTATGTGTCCCTGATTATATATATGTGTCAAATACATTAGAAGAGGGGGACACGGTGTCCGTCACAGTAGTATCGGTATCTTTTGATTTACCGGTTTCTTCTTTTTCAGAAGAGGCTTCTGAATTGGCCGTAGCTTCCTGTGCAGCTTTCTCTGCGTAGTAAGCTTTCAGAAGTTTACCATAGCTGCCGTCTTTGATTGCAGCATAGTCACTCAAAAGAGAACTGCCATTACTGTTACCGAGAACGGTTTTGGTAAGACTGCTCATGTCGGAAGCATCCAAAAGACTGCTTCCTGAGCCACCAAGTACGGTAGTTGTCAAGTTTGCCATATTATTTTTCTTATTTAGTAAACTAGAGTAATTTGAGTTGATATTAAGGGACATAGGGCACCTCTTTCTCAAACAATTTCTGGAAGACGATCGTTTGATTGCTTTAATTATAACTCATATCGACAGAAAAAGGAACAAAAATTAGGGTTAAATAGGAATTTTTCATCGACATTTTTCGTCAAATGGTGGGGATTTGTCATTGTGAAAAACGCCGAACAAATAAAAATATGTAGACCGACAATAGTGTATATTGTATAATAAAATTAGCGAATTATGGGGGAATCGGCAATGAATAGACCGATAGAGTTATCATCTTATACAAAATACCAAATAGAAGAAATAGAAAATGGAAAAAAGGCAGGAATTGATATTGCTTTGTACAGTAATCCTGAATTTATGCCGGTACAAATGAGACAAATCAGACTCGGCCTTGAAAAAGGTCTTGCGGTTGAAATATACGCTAAAACCGGGTATGACTGGTTTCAGATGGAAGAAATCCGAAAAGGCTTAGAGGCAGGAATCGCTGTTGATATCTATGCAAGTCCGGATATACCGTTCGAAAAGATGCGGCAATTACGGAAAGGTCTTATGCAAGGTGTCGATTTGTCAGATTATCTGAAATATGATGCCGGAATTATCCATCAGTTAAGAAGGGCAAGTGCGACTAATGTAGACCTTATGAAGTATATTGAAGAAGGTTATGATGAGGAACAGCTTGCACAGATCCGCATTGGCTTAGAAAACGGAGTAAAACTGGATTCGTATATTACGCCGGAATTTGTGGGAGTTTCCATACAACAAATCAGGCGTGGCTTGGAAGCCGGTTTGGATGTTTCCTGTTATGCGCGTGTAGATTTGAACTGGCGACAAATGCGTGAAATCCGTATCGGAATGGAAAATCGTGTGGATTATGAGCTATATTCACATCCTTATTATACATGGCGGCAGATGCGGGAGGTCCGTGAAGGGTTAGAACAGGATTTGGATGTAAGCAGTTATAATAATCTGATGTATCCGGCATCTGTGATGGAACAGAAACGTAAGAAAATGCTTTCGTACAGATATGCCGGAGAAAGAGAAAACTTCAAAGAAGAAGTAAAAACAGAACATTTTAAACTGACTGTTTCCGAAAACGGTATGGAAGCGTATCTGACAATACTGGCAGAAGATGTGGTAATCGGCAAAAGTGAAATTATAGAAATATTGCTTGAAAATGGTGTAGTAAAAGGAATTGCAGAGTCGATACTGGAAGAAATAGAAGATGGGAAGCATGAAGGACAGACAGTACTGATTGCAAAAGGAAAAGTACCTAAAATGGGCAAGGATGGCTGGTATGAATATTTTTTCCGTACCAATCTTGCCAAGAAACCTAAAATTTTACCGGATGGAACGGCAGATTATAAAAACGTAGAGTGGTTTGAATCTGTTAAAAAAGGCGATAAAATTGTATTTTATCATACTGCGGAACCGGGTGAGGATGGCTTTACCGTAACTGGGGTAGTACTGCCCGGAAAACGTGGCAGAGACCAGAAGATGCTTACCGGAAAAGGTTTTATATTAAAAGATGACAAGCGTACATATGTAGCAGACGTGGACGGAATGATTACCGTAAATGACGGAAAACTTCTGATATTAGAAGAACTCGAATTAGAAGATGTAAGTATTGCTACCGGAAGTCTGAGCTTTGACGGAAGTATCCACATTAAAGGACAGGTTGGAAGCGGTACTTTAATTAAAGCTACCGGAGATATCATCATTGACGGATTTGTTGGGGCAGCAATGATTGAAAGTCTGGGCAGAGTCGTTATGAAGCGGGGTGTCAATGCAGATGAAAAAGGCTATATCAAGGCAAAAAAAGGAGTTGTCAGTTCTTTTTTTGAAAATGTAGAAGTCTATTCGGAAGAAGATATACAGACGAACTATTGTCTGAATAGTAATGTATCTACGGAAGGGCATATTTATATACAGGATACTTTGGTAGGTGGAAAAATATATGCAGAAAAAGGGATTGTATGTAAGCATGCAGGAACACCATCGGGAACCAGAACAGAACTGATTCAGGGAAAAAATCAGACACTTGAAAAGCAACGTAGCGAAATGGAAAAAGAAATTCAGGAAACGGAAAGCGAGCTGACCAGTCTGAAGCAATCAATGAAGGAACTGCAGCAAAAATATCCACCGGAAGTGCGCAACAGAATGGATATATTTCTTAAAGTGGAAACAGCAATTTATACATTAGGAAAGCAATTGATGGAATTGTACGAAGCGAAACGGAAGATTGATTATGATATTTCCAAGAATGATCATTCCAAAATTGAAATTCAGGGGATGGCCTATGAAGGTGTTATTGTTAACTTAGGCGGAAGAATATGGAAAGCAGATAATCAACACAATATCACACTGCGTAGAGCCGGTGACCAGATTCATGTGTTAAATAACTAGAACGGGGAAGAAAAATGCGAAAAAAAGTACTCATTGTGGATGATTCAAAGTTTAATCGCGAGATGCTGCGGGATGCATTGTCGGATGAATACGAAACTGCTGAAGCAGGAAACGGTGTAGAAGCACTGGAGTATATTGAAGCCCATAGAGCAGAGCTGGTGGCAGTTTTGCTTGATATTGTCATGCCGGAAATGGATGGTGTGGAGCTTCTGAAAATTCTGAATGAAAAAGAATATATGGATACGTTTCCTGTGATTATCGTAACAGCAGAGCAGCCGGCATCTGTTGTGGAAGAATGCTTTGATTACGGAATTTCTGATTTTATCAGGAAACCGATTAAAAATACACTTATTCGTAAACGCGTGGATAAGCAGGTAAGCTTGTATGTACAAAAGAATGAATTGCAGGAGATGGTGGATAAGCAGACTGTAACAGTAAAGAGTCAGTTTAGTATGTTACAGAAGCAGGCAGAAAAACTGCGCCGTGCAAATGAAAATATCATCAATATATTAGGTACGGTTGTTGAATTCCGTAGTTTGGAAACGGGTGACCATGTACGCCGTGTAAAACAGTTTACCCGTATTTTGGCACAGCATTTGGCAAAAGAATATCCGGAATACGGACTGGATGAAGTTAAGATTGATGCAATTACAGCGGCCAGTGCGTTATATGATATCGGCAAGATTTTTATTCCCGATGCAATTTTATTAAAACCGGGAAAACTGACGCAGATGGAAAGAGATTTGATGCGTTCCCACGTGTTACGTGGTAGTGAAGCTTTACAGAAAATCAGCGGGGACTGGAATGCGGATTATGCAAAGTATGCCTATGAAATCTGTAAATATCATCATGAAAGATTTGATGGAAACGGTTATCCGGAAGGTCTTGTGGGAGATGAAATTCCGATTGCGGCACAGCTTGTAAGTGTTGCGGACTGCTATGATAATTTGATTAGCGAAAGAGCGTACAAACAGGCATATTCGCTGGATAGATCGTATCAGATGATTATTAATGGAGAGTGTGGAGTATTCTCTCCAAAAATATTACAATGTTTCAGAAATGCTAGAAGAGAATTGGAGGAAGAGGTAAAAAAATGAAACGTTCAGAAATCAATAAAGCAATTAAGGAAATGGAAGCACTTGTTAAGGAGTATCGTTTTGCGCTTCCGCCATTTTGCCATTTCACACCGGAAGAATGGAAAACAAAAGGAAGTGAGTATGACGAAATCCGCGATAATATGCTGGGATGGGATATTACCGATTATGGACTTGGGAATTTTGAAAAAGTAGGATTTGCACTGATTACGATTCGTAACGGAAATCAAAACAATCCGAAATATAAAAAGGTATATGCGGAGAAATTACTGATGCTGAAGGAAGGGCAGACTTCTCCGATGCACTTCCATTGGAAGAAGAGCGAGGATATCATCAATCGCGGAGGCGGAGTTTTAATTATTCATGTGTACAATGATGATAATGGTGAGCTTGGAACAAGTGATGTACTTGTAAATGCGGATGGCCGTTCTTATTATGTACCGGCAGGAACAGGAGTAGAACTTCATCCGGGGGAAAGTATTACGTTATGGCCGCATCAGTATCATGATTTTGACATCAAACCGGGAACGGGTGATGTGTTAATCGGTGAAGTGTCTATGTGTAATGATGACAATACAGACAATAGATTTTATGAAGAAATGGGACGTTTTCCGGCGATTGAAGAAGATGAACCACCATACAGATTACTTTGTAATGAATATCCACCGGCAAAATAGAATGATTTTATTTTTAGAAACAGGGCTCGCCCTGTTTCTTTTTGCGAAGAAAGCAGATTTTTCTGTAAAAGATATAATTATAGAAAAAGGAAATAAGGAATGAGCGTAGAATATTAGTAATAGTGGCTAAAAATGTTCATTTGCTTATTTGAGGTGCAAAATGCTTGTCAGAGAAAACTTGGAACAGTGGGAAAAAGAATATTTAAGTGAATATGCGTGTCACAGCGTTGATTCAAAAGGAAGAAGCCGGGAAGAAGAACAATGTGATATCAGAACGGTTTTTCAGAGAGACAGAGACAGGATTATACATTGTAAATCCTTTAGACGTTTAAAGGATAAGACACAGGTTTTTCTGACTCCGGAAGGAGACCATTACAGAACGAGACTAACCCATACCCTGGAGGTATCACAAAATGCGAGAACGATTGCTAAAGCACTCAGATTAAATGAGGATTTAGTAGAGGCAATTGCACTCGGACATGACCTGGGACATACTCCGTTTGGACATGCAGGGGAAAGAGCACTTGACAGGGTTTGTCCACTTGGATTTGAACACAATGCACAGAGTGTCCGCACCGTTGAATTGTTTGAAAAAGACGGACATGGACTGAATCTTACATATGAAGTAAAGGATGGTATCTTAAATCATCAGACAAAAGGAATTCCGTCTACTTTAGAAGGGAAAATCGTACGTTTTTCCGATAAAATTGCGTATATTCATCATGATATGGATGATGCTATCAGAGGCGGGATTTTAAAAGAAGAAGATATCCCGAAAGAAATCGGAGATGTGATTGGTTATACCTGCGGTCAGAGACTGGATCATTTTATCCATGATATTGTATCTACAAGTCATGGGAAGGATTATATTTTAATGTCTGAGCCGGTGGCAGAAGCAATGAGTAAGCTCAGACAGTTTATGTTTGAAAATGTATATACAAATCCAAAGGCAAAGGGCGAAGAAGGAAAAGCCGAAATGTTGATTGAGATTTTGTATGATTATCATATGAAACACAAGGACAAGCTGCCAAAAGATATGCTTGCCCTGACAGAGCAGGGAGAACCCCTTGAGAGAATTGTGTGTGACTACATCAGTGCAATGACAGACAGGTTTGCAATTGCAAAATTTGAAGAAATCTATATGCCGATTGCATGGCATGGCTAATAATAATGGAAACGTTTGAAATAAAAAGGAAAGGAGGATCGTATGTATTACCCGGAAGAATTAGTGGAAGAAATTCGAGTGAAAAATGATATTGTGGACGTGATTTCGGGGTATGTACGGCTTCAGAAAAAAGGAGCAAGTTATTTTGGACTTTGCCCATTTCATAATGAAAAGTCAGCCTCCTTTTCGGTATCACCACATAAACAGATGTATTATTGCTTCGGATGTGGGGCAGGTGGAAATGTTTTTACGTTTATACAACAATATGAAAACTATTCTTTTCCGGAGGCGATTAAGCATTTGGCAGATAGAGCCGGTGTGAATCTGCCGGAGATGGAATATTCAGAAGAGGCGCGGAAAAAAGAAAGCAAACGTGCAAAGCTTTTGGAAGTAAATAAAGAAGCAGCCAAATATTTTTACTATCAGCTTAGGGCTCCACACGGACAGTATGGATACCAATATTTGTCGGGGAGAAATCTGTCGGATACGACGATAAAGCAGTTTGGCCTCGGATTTGCGAATAAAACAAGTGATGACTTGGTAAAATATTTGCGAAGTAAGGGATATGCGGACGAGCTGATTGTAGAGGCAGGTTTGGCATCTTTTGACGAAAGATATGGTTTTCATGACAAATTTTGGAATAGAGTAATGTATCCTATTCAGGATATTAATCATAGAGTGATTGGGTTTGGCGGACGTGTTATGGGAGATGGCACGCCGAAGTATTTAAACTCACCGGAAACCATGATTTTTGACAAGAGCCGTAACCTTTACGGACTTAATTTTGCGAGAAGCTCCCGCAAAAATCAATTTATTCTCTGTGAAGGTTATATGGATGTCATTACGATGCATCAGGCAGGCTTTACCCAGGCGGTTGCATCTCTTGGAACTGCATTTACGGCGGGACAGGCAAGTCTTTTGAAGCGGTATGCGGAAGAAGTACTATTGGCATACGATTCGGATGGGGCCGGTACAAAAGCGGCACTCCGTGCCATCGGTATTTTAAAAGAGGCAGGTATAACAGCAAAGGTCATCTCTTTTGAACCATATAAGGACCCGGATGAATTTATTAAAAGTGCAGGTGCAGAAGCATTCCAAGAAAGATTAAATCAGGCAGAAAACAGCTTTTTCTTTGAAATTCGTGTTCTTGGCAGGGATTATGATATGAAGGATCCTGAAAGTAAGACGAAGTTTTATCGGGAAATTGCCAAAAAGCTATGTGCTATCGAGGAAGAAGTAGAGCGTAGCAATTATTTGGAAGCTGTTTGCGATAAATATCATATCGGATTGCAGGAAATGAAAAAGCTGGTAATCGGATATGCAGCACAAACAGGACTTGCAAAACCGGTTGAACGGCCAAAATCCGGCATACAAAGTAAGAACAAGCAGGAGGATGGCGGAAAGAAAGCACAAAGACTTCTGATTACATGGCTGACAGAACAGCCACAGCTTTATCCGAAGATTAAAAAGTACATCTCTTTAAAGGATTTTACAGAGCCGCTTTATGCAAAGGTAGCAGAAAAATTGTTTGACGATTTGGAAAAGGATGGCCCGAATCCGGCAGCACTAATTAGTCTTTTTACGGATGAAGAAGAACAAAAAGAAGCCGCTTCGTTGTTTCATACAAAGCTTCATGCCTTGCAGAGCAAAGCAGAAGAAGAGAAAGCGTTTCATGATATTGTTTTAAATGTAAAGAAAAACAGTTATGACTATTATATGAGTCAGATGGGAAGCGACATGGAGGCATTGACGATTGCATTAGACGGCAAACGTGCATTGCAGGAATTAGAAAAAATTCATTTTTCAATAGATTAAATTAGTATTATATAGAGTAGGAAGGATGGAACCAAAATGGACGAAATTACACAGGCAAAATTTGATGAGAAATTGAAAGAATTGTTGAATGTTGCCAAAAAGAAGAAAAATGTATTAGAGGCAGGATTTGTAAATGATTATTTCAAAGAATTGCCTTTAGAAGAGGAACATTTCGAAAAAATCATGCAGACGCTGGAAGAAAACGGAATCATTCAGATGAGTGGCGAGGACACGGATATTCCTGATGATGAAGTGAATATTACAGAAGAAGATGAAGTGGATGTGGAAAATATTGATTTATCCGTACCGGACGGAATCAGTATTGAAGATCCGGTTAGAATGTATTTAAAAGAAATAGGTAAAGTACCGCTTCTTACAGCAGAAGAAGAAATTGATTACGCCCAGAAGATGGAAAATGGTGTGGCAGCAGAAGAGCAATTAGCAGAGCTGGAAGAAAGACTTGCGGAAGCATCCGGTGCAGAAAAAGAAGCGCTCGAAAAAGAGAAAAAAGAGCTTGGCTATATCATTATGGATGGGGAAGATGCAAAGAAAAAGCTCGCAGAAGCAAACCTTCGTCTTGTTGTTTCTATTGCAAAGAGATATGTAGGCCGTGGCATGCTTTTCCTTGACTTGATTCAGGAAGGTAATCTCGGTCTGATTAAAGCAGTAGAGAAATTTGATTATAGAAAAGGTTACAAATTCTCCACATATGCAACATGGTGGATTAGACAGGCGATTACAAGAGCAATTGCAGATCAGGCAAGAACAATCCGTATTCCTGTGCATATGGTAGAAACGATTAATAAATTAATTCGTGTCAGCAGACAGCTTCTTCAGGAACTTGGTAGAGAACCTTCTCCGGAAGAAATTGCTGAAGAGATGGGAATGCCGGTAGACCGTGTACGTGAAATTTTGAAGATTTCACAGGAACCTGTATCTTTGGAAACACCAATTGGTGAAGAAGAAGACAGCCATTTAGGT
Source organism: Lachnospiraceae bacterium (assembly GCA_015056725.1). GTDB lineage: Bacteria > Bacillota > Clostridia > Lachnospirales > Lachnospiraceae > 1XD8-76. The sequence goes on from SVFS01000002.1 coordinate 14,804, forward strand.
GACTTTATTCAGGACGATAATGTACCTGTTCCAGCAGATGCTGCGGCATTTACATTATTAAAAGAACAGCTGGTAGAAGTACTTGGAACATTAACAGAGAGAGAACAGAAGGTTTTAAGACTCCGTTTTGGTTTGGATGACGGAAGGGCTAGAACACTTGAAGAAGTAGGCCGTGAATTTAACGTTACACGTGAACGTATCAGACAGATTGAAGCAAAAGCATTAAGAAAGCTTCGTCATCCGAGCAGAAGCCGTAAACTGAAAGATTATTTAGACTAAACAAATCTCTGGAGAGTAACGCAATGGAATTATCAAAAAGAATGCTTTCTCTTGTAAGCTTTGTGCCGAAAGGAAGCAGCGTTTGTGATGTTGGTTGTGACCATGGATTTGTATCGATTTATTTGATTGAACAGGGAATATGCCATAAAGTTCTGGCGACAGATGTCGGGAAAGGTCCTTTACAGAGGGCTACAGAGCATATTGAGCAGGCAGGGCTTTCTGCATACATAGAAACCAGACTTTCAGACGGACTCAAAGAGGTTTCCTATCTGGAAACAGACGGCATGATAGCGGCAGGAATGGGTGGAAGACTGATGGCAAAGATTTTGTCAGAGTCTATGGACAAGGTACAGGCAATGGATTATCTGATTCTGCAGCCACAGTCAGAGCTTCTGTTTTTCAGGGCATTTTTAAGACAACATAACCTGATGATTCAGTCAGAGGATATGGTGTTTGAAGATGGGAAATATTATCCTGTTATGTTTGTGAAACCGATACAGGAAAAACAAAATGCCGGCTGTATTGAGGCTGATTCGACGTATGATAAAACGTGGAACATCTATCAAATAAGTCTTGCAGACCAATTTGGTCCATGTCTGATAAAGAGCAGAAATAAGGTTCTGGGAGATTATCTGGATTTTTGGGAAGGCCATCAGCAGATTATTTTAGAGAATGTGGCGGAGCATCCTGAAAGAAGAGCTCAGGTTGAAGAAGAGATAAAGCGGATACGGGATACAAGAGCGTGGATGCAGAATGCTATGTAGAAATGTTCAGAAGAAGAGAAAGAACAAAGGTGTCAGCTATGAAATGTAGTGAAATCATGGAATGTCTGGAGGAATTATCACCAAAGTCTTTTGCGGAAAGTTGGGATAATGTAGGACTTTTATGTGGCAGAAAAGAAAAAGAGGTAAATTGTATTTATATTGCACTGGATGCTACAGGAGAGGTGATTGATGCAGCAATTGCGGCGAATGCGGATATGCTCATTACACACCATCCGATGATTTTTAAGCCATTAAAACAGATTCATTCAGATGATTTTATCGGAAACAGAATTTTAAAATTGGCAGAGCATGGTATCGCATATTACGCCATGCATACAAATTTTGATGTCATGGGAATGGCAGATGCTGTGGCCGACGAGTTAAATCTTCAGGATAGAAAAGTATTGATGGTTACTTATGAAGATGAAATTGCAAAAGAGGGCATTGGAAGAATTGGGGCACTTCCACAGACCATGTCACTTGCAGAATGTGCACAATATGTAAAGAAAAGCTGCCAGATTGAGCATGTAAAAGTATTCGGAAATCCTGCGGATACCATGATAATGGCGGCTGTCTGTCCGGGGGCAGGAAAAAGCAGCATTGAAGATGCTATCAGACAGGGGGCTGATGTTCTGATAACCGGGGATATTGATCATCACGAAGGAATTGATGCCGTAGAAAGAGGGCTGGCAATTATTGATGCAGGACACTATGGTCTGGAAAAAATATTTGTACCGTATATGCTTGAATATTGCAAACGGAAATTTGGAAATATGAAAGTGTATGCTGAAGCAGAACGGAATCCGTTTTGGATATTATAAGGAGAATGGTATATGAGAATATGGGTTAACGATGAGGAAAAAACTTACCGTGAAGGGATTACATATGAGGAAATCGCAGCGGAGTATCAGGAGCACTATGATGGAATGATTGCACTTGTAATTGCAGATGGAAAGATTTGTGAACTTCACAAAACAGCAGCTTCCGATAAGCACATTACTTTTATCACATATAAAGATGCAATCGGGCATAAAACCTATATGCGTACAGCAACCATGTTATTTCTGAAAGCAGTAACAGATGTTGTGGGGAAAGATATCAGCAAACGTCTAAAAATTGAGTTTGCAATCGGACCTGCATACTATTGCTCTAAAGAAGGTGATTATGAAATAACAGAAGAGCTGATACAGGCAATCAATGCCAAGATGAGAGAAATGGTGGAAGCAGAGCTGCCGATTACAAAGACGTCGTTCCCGATGGATGATGCGATGGAACTTGTGACACAAAGGGGGATGCTGGACAAAGAAAAGGTATTTAAGTATCGTCGCAGTTCCTTTGTAAATATGTATTGTCTGAATGATTATTACGACTATTATTATGGTTACATGCTTCCGAATACAAAGTATGTAAAATATTTTGAAGTATTTGCCTATGACAAAGGTTATATGTTACTACTTCCGGACAGAAAAAACCCCACCAAGATGCCGAAGTTTGAAGAGAGAGAAAAACTGTTTAAAACGATGCAGAGAACAACGGACTGGGCAGCAAATCTCGGTATTGAAATCGTGGGCGATTTAAATAATGCAATCTGTGACCAGAGAAAGTTTACGGAAATTATCTTTGCACAGGAAGCAGAGCAGGAAAGAAGAATAGCAGAAATTGCAACAACGATTTCCGAGCGTGGTCATGTAAAGTTTGTTATGATTGCCGGACCGTCTTCTTCCGGAAAAACTTCTTTTGCAAACCGTTTGTCTATTCAGCTTCGTTCTTTGGGTAAAAAACCGCATATTATCAGTCTGGATGATTACTTTGTAGACAGAGAAAAAACACCGAGAGATGAAAAGGGTGATTATAATTTTGAATGTCTGGGAGCCATAGATGTAGAAGATTTTAACAACGATATGTTAAAGCTTCTGGCTGGAGAAACAGTAGAGCTTCCGCGTTTCAATTTCAAGACAGGAAAGCGGGAATATGACGGAAATGTAAAGACTTTGGGAGTCGATGATATTCTGGTAATAGAAGGCATTCATGGTCTGAATCCGAAAATGTCTTATGCACTTCCGGAGGAGAGCAAATTTAAGGTATATATCAGCGCTTTGACAAGTTTAAATATTGATGATCATAATCGTATTCCGACAACAGATGGCAGATTGCTTCGCCGTATGGTAAGGGATGCCAGAACAAGAGGGGCATCCGCTAAGAGAACGATACAGATGTGGCCATCAGTACGAAAAGGAGAAGAAGAAAATATTTTCCCGTTCCAGGAAGAAGCAGATGTGATGTTTAATTCTGCTCTGTTATATGAGCTGGCAGTATTAAAACAACACGCGGAACCGCTTTTGTTCGGTATTACGAAAGAGGAACCGGAGTATTATGAAGCCAAAAGATTATTACGGTTTTTAAATTATTTCTTGGGAATGGATTCGAATAATCTTCCGATCAACTCCATAGCAAGAGAATTTGTGGGAGGAAGTTGTTTTAACGTATAGCATATGCCAAAAGAGAACTGCTTGGCAGGAGGAATTGAGAATGTTTGAAGATCATACAGTAATGCTCATTGGTGCCGGCATGAATTATCTTTTAACAGCCATTAAAGACCGTTTAAATGAAACATCATTGACGGTTAGAGTGTCGGGGATAGACATTGATACGATGAAAATTGACGATGATATCCGTGCCATTATTATTTATACAGATATTGATTTGATAAATAATCAGAAAGTACTTGTCTATTTAAAAGATATGGTGACAGAACGGGATATTCCGGTGTTTACTGTTGGCTCTGAAGAAGAGTTGGAAATTGTAAGAAATGCGATTCCGGAACATCTGTTGATTGAAGAGTATAAAAGACCGGTAAATATAAAAGAACTATCGGAAAACATTGAGAAATATGTATTACAGATGAATGTTACTGAAAAGAAAAGGATTCTTGTAGTAGATGATTCTAGTGTGATGCTTCATAATCTGAAAGGGTGGCTTGAAGATAAGTATCAGGTGGCTCTGGCGAATTCCGGAATTACCGCGATTAAGAGTATCACAAAGATGAAACCGGATTTGCTTTTGCTGGATTATGAAATGCCGATTGTAGATGGAAAACAGATTATGCAGATGCTTCGTTCAGAAATAGAGTTTGCGGATATTCCGATTATTTTCCTGACAGGAAAGGGAGACAGAGCAACGGTAATGGAGGTTATGGCACTTAGACCGGATGGATATCTTTTAAAGAGTATGCGCCCGGATGAGATTGTTCAGGCAATAGATGATTTTTTTGCTAAACAGAAGGACACATTTATATAAAAACAGATGATGAAGTAAAGGAACAGAAAATAAATATGGATACATATTCTTTTGAACAGTTGGACATTTCATTAGGAATGGAATACGCACTTAATAAGAAACCGTTTTATATTGATACTTTGGAAATCTATTTGGAAGAAACTGCTCAATCTGAAATAGAATTGAAAGAGTTCATGGATGCCGGAGACATGCAAAATTATGCGATTTCAGTACATGCCTTAAAGAGTAATTCAAGGATTGTTGGGGCGGTTGAAATGGGGAATTTTGCTGAGAGTATGGAAAGAAGCTCTAAAGCGGGAGATTTGCAGTATGTGAGGGAGCATCATTATGAATTGATGGACCTTCTGGAAAACGTAAGGACAGAAATTCGTGCATATTTAAAGGCGCAGGAATAAAGTTGACAAGCGTTAGAAAATTGTTTAGTCTAATAAGGCTTAAGTAGAATAAATGATCGCGGCTGTTTTAGGACAGGTGAGGAAAGTCCGGGCTTCATAGGGCAGGATGCCGGATAACGTCCGGTGGAGGTGACTCCAAGGCTAGTGCAACAGAAATAAACCGCTACTAAATGGTAGTAAGGGTGGAAAGGCAGTGTAAGAGACTACCGTCCGGCTGGTAACAGACGGAGCCATGTAAACCCCATCCGAAGCAAGACCAAAAAGAAAACCATAGATTTGCCCGATCTGTTTTCAGGTGGGTCGCTTGAAACTGCTGGTAACAGTAGTTCTAGATAGATGATCATTCACGACATAACCCGGCTTATCGTTCTGCTTAAGAATTATAAAATACATTAAAAAGTTCCGATGATGCAAAATCGGAACTTTTTAAATTAAGGTATGAGAGAAAATGCGAAAAGAGAGAATATATATTGCGATAACGATTGTTATTTATTGTTTGCTTATGTCAGGATGTGGAAAAACTGATAGTAATCAGGTCAGTAGCATTGAAAAATTGCAAGATTCCACAACAGAGCAACAGATAGGGAAAATGAATAAAGAGGAAAGAAATGAAACGTTAGATAAGTTTACTTTAAAGGAAAGAGAACGGACATCAGCTGTTCATATAGAGTGCGGCGGGCATAGCGGTAGTGGTGTCATATGGAAGATAGAAGAAGATAAGATTGTGCTTATAGCCAACAGGCATTTGTTAGAAAGATCTGATAAAGCAGAGGTTTCATTTGCAACAGGAGTTTATTATGAAGCAGAAGTCTTGTATCTTTCAGAACAATATGATTTTGGAATGGCTGTGATTGACAGGGCTGTGATGGATGAAGAAGATGTGGAAGCACTGTCAGAAGTGTCTTATAGCATTGTTTCAAAAGAGGATTTGGTTGTCGGAGAACCATTATTTATTCTCACTTCTAAAGAATATCCGGCAGATGATATTTTGGAAGGAGCTTTGGTTGAGACATCAAGCATGGTTGAATTAGAGCAGCTTCATGCATCACAGGAGATGATACTTGGAAGATTGCCGGATACGGAAGAAAAGAATGTGCAGGCAGGGATGTCCGGTAGTGGTGTTTATGATGAAGACGGAATGCTGTTAGGGATTTTGTCAGGCGGAAACGGAGAGAAAGAATATATGGTTGTTCCGTTATGGAATATCTTGACAGTATTAGGAAATTAGAGGAAAATACGAAGTGGCGATTGGGAAAATCGCAGTATAAGGAGGATTAACATGGCAAAAATAGATATTATTTCAGGATTTTTAGGAGCAGGAAAAACAACACTTATTCAGAAATTATTAAAAGAAGCACTGGCTGGAACAAAGGTTGTTTTAATTGAAAATGAATTTGGTCAGATTGGTATTGATGGCGGTTTTTTAAAAGATGCCGGTATAGAAATAAAAGAAATGAATTCGGGATGTATCTGTTGCTCTCTCGTAGGAGATTTTGGGGCATCATTAAAAGAAGTATTGGATACTTATCAGCCGGAGAGAGTGTTGATAGAGCCATCCGGTGTTGGTAAATTGTCAGATGTTATGAAGGCAGTTGAAGATGTAAAAGCAGAAGATGTACAGCTTAACAGTGCAGTAGCAGTAGTAGATGCATCGAAAGCAAAATTGTATATTAAGAATTTTGGTGAATTCTTTGTAAATCAGATTGAACATGCAGGTACGATTATCTTAAGTCGTACAGGAACAATGAAACAGGAAAAAATCGAACAGGCAGTAGCCATGATTCGTGAACATAATGAAAAAGCAACAATTATTACAACACCTTGGGATGATATTGATGGAAAAGATATCTTATCTACAATAGAAGGTGCTAAAGATTTGGAAGCAGAGCTTATGGCAGAGGTTCTTCATCATCACGAGCATCATCACGACCATGATGAACATTGTACATGTGGATGCCATGACCATCAGCATGAGCATGAAGAATGCCATCATGACCATCATCATGAGCATGAAGAATGTCATCATGAGCATCACCATCATGAGCATGAAGAATGCCACCACGAGCATCACCATCATGAGCATGAAGAATGCCACCATGACCATCATCACCATGAGCATGATGAACATTGTACATGTGGTTGTCACGATCATCACCACGACCATCATCATGCAGATGAAGTGTTTGGAAGCCTTGGATATGAAACACCTGCTAAGTACGAAAAAGCCGATATCGAACATATTTTAGAAGAAATCGAAAATGAAAAGACATATGGTATTGTACTTCGTGCAAAAGGTATGGTGCCATCACCGGACGGAAGCTGGATTTATTTTGATTATGTGCCGGGCGAAGCAAATGTACGAAACGGAAAACCGGATGTGACAGGAAAAATTTGTGTAATCGGTTCCGGATTAAAAGAAGATGCATTAAAAGAATTATTTGCAAAATAAGAAATGAATCATAGAGGAAGAAAATGAAACCAGTTTATATTATTAACGGATTTTTAGATAGCGGAAAGACAGAATTTATCACATATACGTTAGGACAGCCGTATTTTCAGGTGCGTGGTAAAACACTATTGATTGTCTGTGAAGAAGGCGAAAATGAATACGATGAAGCGTTGTTAAAAAAGAGCAATACGATTCTGGAACTTATTGAAGAGGAAGAAGAGTTTACTTCTGATAAGTTGATTGAATTAGAAAAGAAGTATAAACCGGAGCGTATTATTATTGAATACAATGGTATGTGGAATTTTAAAAACATGAAAATGCCGTGGCATTGGAAGGTAGAACAGCAGATTACATGCATCGATGCGTCTACTTTCCAGATGTATTATACAAATATGCGTTCTCTGCTGGCAGAGATGGTAAGAAAATCAGAAATGATTATTTTTAACCGTTGTGACGGCATCGAAGATTTAGCTTCCTATAAAAGAAATGTAAAAGCGGTTAATGCAGGTGCAGAGATTATTTTCGAAGATTCCAATGGAGAGATTGATGAAATTTTTGAAGATGATTTACCGTATAGTTTACAGGATAATCCAATCAAGTTAAATGATCAGGGATACGGTATCTTTTATCTGGACGCGATGGACCATATGGAGCGTTATGAAGGAAAGACGCTTGAATTTATAGCACAGGTAATGATACCAAAAGGATTTCCAACGGATTACTTTGTGCCGGGAAGAATGGCGATGACCTGTTGTGCAGATGACATGACATTTCTTGGATATGCTTGTGAATATGAAGGTGCAACAAAATTGCAACAGAAAGATTGGGTAAAAGTTACTGCAACAATTCATACAGAATATTTTGCGGCTTATAATGGGAAAGGTCCTGTTTGGCATGCCCTGTCAGTAGAAAAAGTAAAAGCACCTAAAGAAGAAGTAATATCTTTTGTATAAAGTTAAATCTGGAATTAATAAAGGAGATTCGAAATGTCAGAAGCTGAAAGAGAGCAGCAGTTGCTTGAAAAAAGGCTGGAAGATTTAGCTGAGAAAACGTACAGACAGAATGTCTATGCTTTTACAGGTTTTTTAAGTATGGCAGATATGAGTGTATTTCATGAAGTTAAATCACGATTTAACCACGTGGGGTATTCTGTTTTTGGAGAAGAGTTTGGATGTGAAAGACAGATAATCCGATTTGGGACAGAACAGCTTCTGGGATATACAGAACCGTTTCCGATTGCTTTGCTTATGTTATCTCCGCTTATGCAGAAATTTGCTGATAAACTGGGACATCGTGATTTTCTCGGAGCAATTATGAATCTGGGAATTGAGAGAAGCACTATCGGTGATATTTTTATAAAAGATAATGTGGGATATGTTTTTTGTCTTGATTCTATAGCAGAATATTTGGTTCAAAACCTTGATAAGATTAAGCATACCAATATTAAAATACAGAGAATTTCCATGGAGGAGGCTGAAAAATTTACAAAACCGGAGCTTGTGCCAAGTTTTGTTACAGCTGCTTCCCAGCGGATTGATGGTATTGTTTCCAAACTCTATAATTTATCAAGAACACAGAGTATAGAATTGTTTCGTGAGGGAAGAGTATTTGTCAATGGTCGTCTTTGTGAAAATAACAGCTGTTTTTTAAAGAAAGATGATGTGATTACGGTAAGAGGTTTTGGGAAGTTTATTTATCAGGGAGTTCAAAGAGAAACGAAAAAAGGAAAACTGAGTATAGAAGTGTTGCAGTATGGACAGAAAAGCTGACGGAGCAACAAAAAAGAAACAGACATGTTTTATGTCTGTTTCTTTTTTGTATATATGATGATAATGACTTTGTATGTTTTTTATTATTGAGAATTTCTTTTATCCCAGTATTCACATTCAATACCAACAATATCGGATGTGAACTTACTATTATCACTAGATTTGTAATGTTTTGTTGCTTTGAATACATATTTGCATCCGATATACAACAGTGGAATGTTGGCATATACGATGAGGATATTGCCCAAATCGGAGATTGCCCAAAGATTACCCAAATCTGTACCTGCCATGGAACATAAAATACCAAATGAGGTAATTATGATACCAATAATACGGATGGCATTGATGAAGGATTTTTTTCTGGTAATTCTGTTGGCTGCGATTTCTGAAAAACTGAAAAATCCTACTAAACAAGTAAATGCAAATAAACAGAAGCAGATGCTTATCAGGAAAATAGTAATCTGATCCAGAAGACCATTACCAGGAGATAATGCGGAAGCACTTGTTAAAAATTTAGGAAGCTTATCAAGTTCCATCCAAGTTGCTGAGTCAGTACCGGTCCAAAGATGAGCCATAACAACTACAAATCCTGTCAAAGTACAAATAACGATTGTGTCAAGGAAAACACCGATAGACTGCACAATTCCCTGTTCACATGGATGTTCTGTATTAGCAGTAGCTGCGGCCATAGTAATCGTACCCTGACCAGCTTCGTTGCTCATAAGTCCACGTTTAATTCCCTGCACGAGACATGTTCCGAATACACCACCAAAGATTGCTTCAGGGGAAAACGCTCCGCCAAATACTGCCCCAAAGAAATAAGGAATACTTCCAATATTAGTAAGGACTAAGAGGAGCACGGTAATCATATAGATAACTGCCATGATTGGAACAGCAATATCTGTTACCTTTGTAACTTTTTTAATTCCGCCAAAAGCAAGGTATGCAGTGAATACAACTAAGATAACAGCTGTTATTATGTATAATGCTGAAGTTGTGGAGATACTATTACCACTTAAGATTTCGCCCATCTGTCCAACAGAGCTTACAACGTTAAAGCCTTGTGCCGGGAGACAACACATTGCATAAATGATAAACATCAAAGATAAAGCTACACCGATAAACATTTTATTATTTAGTAATTTCTTTCCGTAATAAGGAAGACCACCAATGAATTCGTCATCCTTTTTTTCTTTGAACATCTGGGCCAGCGTTGCTTCGGTGTATGCTGTTGACATTCCAAAAAATGCGGATAACCACATCCAGAATAATGCTCCGGGACCACCTATGGAAATAGCACCGGTTACGCCTAAAATGTTGCCGGGACCAACTCGCATGGCAGAGCTTAAGAGGAAAGCACCCAGTGAGGAAATACCGGTTTCGTCACTTTTTTTCTTTGCTAAGAGCTTAATACCTTTTTTGAAGTGCGTAACCTGGATAAATCCTGTTTTAACAGAAAAGAAAATGCCGGAGCCGACAAGAAGTATGACTGCCAGCGAAAAGTTTCCGATAATGGGAATATTTGCATACCAACTGAAATTGGTTGGGAAGTCCCATAGAAAATCAGAAACAGGAATGATGAATGAAAAAATATTGTTTATGGATTCAATGATTTGTTTCATAGCGCTCTCCTTTGATAAAATGGTCTTTTAATTTGTTTGTTTCAGTTTATGAAATGATTGTAACAAATTCATATGAAAATTTATATGACAATTGTGCTGTTAATATTGCAAAAAGTGCGGAAAAGTAAAAGACTGCATTCCTTGTTTTGGAACAACAGTCTTTTGATGACTTTGGTTTATAATTTGTTTGTAGATGGTGAATATTTTTCTTCACAATATTTACAGCGGTATACTTTTTTATCAGCATCTGCAAGCGTAAAGATATTAGGAAGCTCCTGTTCAATAGAAGTGATGCAACGTGGATTATGGCATTTGATGATGCCTTTGATTTCTTTTGGAAGATGCAGTGCCATTTTGTCTACAATATTGCCGTCTTTTATCACATTGACAGTAATGTTGTGATCAATGAAACCAAGAATATCAAGATTTAAGGTATTGATATCGCATTCTACCTTTAAGATGTCTTTCTTACCCATTTTATTACTGCGGGCATTTTTGATAATTGCCACAGTACAATCCAGTTTATCAAGCTGGAGCTGATGATATATTTCAAGGCTCATACCTGCTTTGATGTGGTCAAGTACAAAACCCTCTTCAATTTGTCCTACATTTAACATGTGCGTTACCTCCTTATGCTAAGCCCAGTAATGTTGCGATAAGTGCCATACGGACATACATGCCGTATTGTACCTGTTTGAAATATACGGCACGTGGATCATCATCTACTTCCACGGAAATCTCATTTACTCGTGGCAGTGGGTGAAGTACCAGCATATCTTCTTTGGCGAGCTGCATTTTCGCTTTGGTCAGGATGTAGAAGTCTTTTAAACGGACATAATCTTCTTCATTAAAGAAACGCTCGCGCTGTACTCTTGTCATATAAAGTAAATCAAGCTTTGGCATACAGTTTTCCAAGCTGATAACTTCTTCGTATGCGATTCCTTTGTCTTTTAACATATCAGTAATATAGTCCGGAACTTTCAATTCTTCCGGAGAAATGAAGATGAAAGTAATATTTTCGTATCGGATTAAAGCATTTATCAGAGAATGAACGGTTCTGCCAAATTTCAAGTCTCCGCATAAACCAATGGTAAAATTATCAAGCCGACCTTTGAGGCTGCGGATTGTTAATAAATCCGTTAAAGTCTGTGTCGGATGCTGATGACCACCATCACCGGCATTGATAACAGGTATGGAGGATTTGCTGGCAGCTACCATAGGAGCCCCTTCTTTCGGATGTCGCATTGCACAGATATCGGCAAAGCAGGATACGGTACGGATAGTATCGGATACGCTTTCGCCTTTTGCAGCAGAAGAGGAGCCTGCATCAGAAAATCCGAGTACGTTGCCACCTAAATTGTACATCGCAGATTCAAAACTGAGTCTTGTACGTGTACTTGGCTCGTAGAAACAGGTTGCCAATATTTTTCCGTCACACAAATGTGCGTATTTTGCCGGATTTTTTTCGATATCATTTGCCAGGTCAAAGAGCTTATCCAGTTCTTCGGTAGAAAAATCAAGAGGGCTCATAAGATGTCGTAAATTGTTCATGAGTGTGTTCCTTCCATAAGTAATGTTTTTGGTATAAAGATACTCTGTTTATTCAAGAAAAAACGAAGGAATGAAATCCCTTCGTTTTATGGGCGGATTTCTGCGAAATCCGTCTATTACATAAATGATAATAAATCAGATACCGGTTTTCTCTTAGGGCAAACAGGATCTTCAGCAGGATATCCCATAGGAATCAGGGCAACTAATTCTCTGTCTTCAGGAATACCTAAAATAGAGGATACTTTGTCCCCATCAAAAATGCCAAGAATAACAGAACCAATACCTTTTTCGTAAGCAGCGAGGCATAATGTCTGGCTTGCAATGCCGGCATCATACATCTGCCATGTATCTTTTCTAGGAGTAGTAAAGGAACCGTCTCTTTCATAACCACATCTGTTTTTGATGACGGTAATAGCCATAACAACAGGTGCGGAATTCATGATTTTACCATTATTTGGCCACATGTCTGTGCATTCATTGGCAATACGTTCTTTTACTTCGCCTTCGATAGCAATATAGCGAACAATCTGAGTATGTTTCCAGCTTGGGCTGTAAGAAGCTGTTTCAACAATTTCTGAAAGTAAATCATGCCCGATAGCCTGATTGGTAAATTGTCTGATACTTCTGCGACCCATGATACATTCTTTTGCTGTCATAAGAACCTCCTAAATAGTCTTCTGTTTAATAAATATTCAACACTAAAATTATATCAAATGAGGATAGGCATCGCAATGAAAAATCTATGAAAAAAGTACCAAAAAAATATTTTGTTTCACAGTAAGAATATACTAGAAAAAATCTCCAATATCATGCATAATATGAAATATAATAAACATTAGGAGGAATTGCTATATGAGTACAGAATTTGTTGAGAGAAAACGGTTGTTATTTTTTGGACTTCCATGGACATTTACAAAATACACAGTAAAAGAAGATGTTATTACCATTAATACAGGATTTTTTAATACGCAGGAAAATGATTGCTATATGTATAAAGTACAGGATGTGCAGTTGAAAACATCTTTTTGGGAAAGAATTTTCAAGCTGGGAACGGTACTGTGTTATACGGGAGACAGTACAAATCCGATGCTGACGATAGATCATGTTAAGAATGCAAAAGCGGTAAAAGACTTCATTCTTGAAATGTCTGAAAAAGCACGAATCAAACGCCGTACAATGACCATGCTTGATATCAGTGCTGGCGGCGAAGTGGATGCAGCAGATTTAAATGATTTAATTGACTAATCATATAGAGTGATAAGTACTAAAATAGAAAACGGTATGACTTGTCATACCGTTTTTATTCATGATAACGAAAAGGCATAGAACATATTTGGCTATATGCGGGAGACAACTATGGCAGAGCAGTTAACATATAAACAGACAATGGAATATATCGAACAGGCAGGAAAGAAAGGAAGCATTCTTGGATTATCGCAGATAGAAATTTTGTGTAAAAAGCTTGGAAATCCGCAGGAAGCACTTAGCTTTGTCCATATTGCGGGGACAAACGGAAAAGGTTCAAGCCTTGCGTACATTTCTACGATACTCAAGCAGGCAGGATTTGTAGTGGGAAGATATATTTCGCCTACCATTTTTTCATATAGGGAACGTTTTCAGGTAAATGAAAAACCGATTCTGGCAAGAGAACTGGCAGAAATCATCAGTGTGGTAAAAGAGAAGGCAGATGAAATGGTTCGCGAAGGACTAGAGGCACCTACCGTTTTTGAAATAGAGACAGCAGCAGGTTTTTTGTATTTCAAGAAAAAGGGCTGTGATATCGTTGTACTGGAAACCGGTATGGGTGGCGATATGGATGCCACCAATATTGTGAAAACGACGAGACTATGCGTGTTTGCATCTATATCCATGGATCATATGAATATGCTTGGGAAAAATCTGACAGAGATAGCAGAGAAGAAAGCCGGCATTATGAAACCGGGATGTGTCTGTGTATCGATCTGGCAGGAACCGGAGGTCAGAACCGTGTTGGAGAAGAAAGCGGCAGAGATGAATGTGCCGATTGTGTTTGCGGAGAAAGAAAAACTGACCAAAGTAAAATACGGTCTGGAAAAACAGAAATTCACATATGGAGAACTGAAAAATCTGGAAATATTACTGGCAGGAACACATCAGATTGATAATGCAGTACTTGCGGTAGAAGCTATATTACAGTTGCAAAAATATGGGGATTTGGCAAAGCAGCTTACGTATGACCATATCAGGAAAGGATTAGGGAAGACAAAGTGGCGGGCAAGATTTGAAATGTTGTCAAAAAGACCGTATTTCATTATGGACGGAGCACATAATGAAGATGCAGCCGGAAGACTTGCACAAACAATACGGTTTCATTTTACAAATAAAAAAATTGTCTATATAATGGGAGTATTGAAAGACAAAGAATATGAAAAAATAATTGCGGAAACGTATGCATATGCAGAGCATATTATTACGATTACACCGCCAAGTGAAAGAGCACTTACGGCACACGAGCTTGCAGTAGCGGTAAAAGAGTATCATCCGAATGTTACTGAGGCGGCAAGTATCGAGGAAGCAATAGAAGTAGCGTATCTCTTAACAGAAAAAGAGGATGTTATTATTGCGTTTGGCTCACTTTCTTATCTTGGTGGACTTGCGCATCATTTTATAAAAAGCGGAGAACGGCATGGTAGATCAGGAAAAAGTAAAACAAGGCATTAAGCTTTTATTAGAAGGAATCGGAGAAGACATTACAAGAGAAGGACTTTTGGAAACACCGGAGAGAATTGCACGTATGTATGAAGAAATCTGCGGTGGAATGAATGAAAATCCGTCGGAATATCTGGGAAAAACCTTTCATACAGACAATTCGGAAATGGTATTGGAAAAGGATATCGTGTTCTATTCTATGTGTGAACATCATATGTTGCCTTTTTTTGGAAAAGTACATGTGGCATATGTGCCGGATGGAAAAGTAGTCGGACTAAGTAAGCTGGCACGTACAGTAGAAGTGTTTGCAAGACGTTTACAGATACAGGAACAAATGACGGAGCAGATTGCGGATGCGGTTATGACTTGTCTGCAACCTAAAGGCGTAATGGTACTGGTGGAAGCAGAGCATATGTGCATGACAATGCGTGGCATTAAAAAGCCGGGAAGCAGGACGATTACGTATGCTGCAAAAGGTGTATTTAAAGAAGATAAGGATTTGCAGAATAAATTCATGCAGCTTGTACGTTAAAACGGGAAGATATGGCATGGATGGAAAGAAGAACGATAAAATGAATCGGATAAATGCAATCTTAAAGAATAAAGAATATCAGAAATATTTGAAAATGAATATGATGGCAGAAGCAGACAGACGCTTCTGCCATCATGATATGGAGCATTTTTTGGCTGTTGCCAGACTTGCGATGATATTACGCACGAAAGAACAGTTGGAAATAGAAGACGAACTGATTTATGCCGTGGCACTTTTGCATGACATAGGAAGATGGAAACAGTATCAGGACGGAACAGGTCATGAAATTGCTTCTTATGAGCTTGCACCGGAAATACTGGATGCGGCAGGCTTTTGTCAGGAAGAAAGGGAAGCTGTATTATCAGCTATATTACAGCACCGTAATCCTGATAAGGCGCAGGAGGCTTCGCTGGAGGGACTTATTTACAGAGCTGATAAGATGAGCCGAAGCTGTTTCGCGTGTGAAATGGAAAAAGAATGTAATTGGAAAAATGAAAAAAAGAATTTACAATTACAGTATTAACGGGATCAGATATTACGGGCAGAAATAGTATGAAGATAGGAAACAGAGAATTTGACATGGCAGGACACTGCTATGTGATGGGAATATTAAATCTTACACCGGATTCCTTTTCGGATGGAGGCAGATATACAGATATTGATACAGCCTTATATCGTGTAGAGGAAATGTTAAAGCAGGGAATGGATATTTTGGATATTGGCGGTGAATCCACAAGGCCGGGATATACACAAATCTCTGAAGCAGAGGAAATAGACAGAGTTATCCCTGTTATTTCAAGGATTAAATCATCATTTGATGTGCCGGTATCTTTGGATACATATAAGTCTGAAGTAGCAAAAGCCGGACTTGAAGCAGGTGTGGATATCATAAACGATATCTGGGGATTGAAGTATGATGAAAAGCTTGCAAAGCTGATAGCAACGGCAAATGTGCCGTGTATTATCATGCATAACCGGAAAGAAGAAAAAAGTGGATTTGGTTATCATAATTTCATAACGGACGTTATTAATGATTTGAAGGACTCTCTGCGGATAGCGGAAAATGCCGGTATTTCAGATGATAAAATTATATTAGATCCAGGAGTTGGATTTGCCAAAAGTTATGAACAAAATTTGCAGATTTTAGCAAAACTTAAGCGTTTTCATGAGTTTGGAAAACCTCTTTTGCTTGGAGCAAGCCGAAAATCTGTAATTGGATTAACTCTTGATTTAAGCAAGGAAGAACGTGTGGAAGGAACACTGGCAACGACAGCGTTGGCAGTAGAAAGCGGTTGCAGCTTTGTCAGGGTACACGATATCAAAGAAAATGTCAGACTGATTAAAATGCTGGAAGCTGTAAAGGCGTGGGATGTATAAGAGGCTTTAAGATGAAACAAAAAGATTGTATTATAATCGAGAACCTGAATGTGTTTGCACATCATGGAGTGTATCCGGAAGAAACACGTGACGGACAGAATTTTTATGTGAATGCGGTGCTGTATACAGATACGAAAAAAGCGGGATATAGTGATGAACTGGAGGATTCCACAAACTATGGGGAAGTTTGTCAGGAAATCCACCGTTTTTTAACGGAGCATACGTATAAGCTGTTAGAAGCGGCAGCTGAAAAACTGGCGGAATATTTGTTACAGACGTTTCCGTTAATACAGGAACTTACGTTGGAGATTAGAAAACCGGAGGCGCCGATACCGCTTCCTTTTGAGTCTGTATCAGTAAAAATTCATCGTGGATGGAATAGGGCATTTATTGCGCTTGGGTCAAATATAGGGGATAGGCAGGCGTATATCGGAAATGCACTGAAGCATCTGGGAGAAGATGGGAATATCCGTAATATAAGGGTTTCAACTCTGATAGAAACAAAAGCATACGGCGGTGTTGAGCAGGAGGACTTTTTGAACGGAGTTTTGGAATGTGAGACATTGTATTCACCGGAAAGATTGCTTTTGCGTCTGCAAGAGGAAGAACAATTAGCGCAAAGGAAGAGGGAAATACATTGGGGGCCACGTACATTGGATTTGGATGTACTGTTTTATGAAGATGAGGTATGGGATAAAGCTCATCTGACGATACCTCATCCTGATATGATAAATCGTGATTTTGTATTAAAACCGATGTCGGAACTTGCACCAAATTTTGTACATCCGGTATACAGATGTACGATGAAGGAATTGTTACAGCAATATTTGAAAAGTACCAAAGTATAAAACAAGGGACAAGGTATGAAAAAAACGCAAAAGAAAAGTAAAAAATGGATTAAGAAGCGCCATTATGTAATAACGGCAATACTCCGCAAGGTGATTGGACCATACACGGCATGGAGATATGGAATAAAGGTAGAACGCTTTAAAGAACAGGGGGACAGAGCATATCTGATATTGTTTAATCATCAGACTGCATTTGATCAGTTTTTTGTGGCGATGGCTTTTAAGAGGCCGGTATATTATATGGCAACGGAGGATATCTTTTCCAAAGGCTGGGTATCATCACTGATCCGCTGGCTTGTAGCACCGATTCCGATTAAGAAACAGACAACAGATTTGGCGGCTGTGATGAATTGTATCAGGGTTTCCAAGGAAGGCGGAACGATTGCCATAGCACCGGAGGGGAACCGCACTTATAGCGGAAAAACGACGTATATTAGTCCGGCGATAGCGACTTTGGCAAAGAAGATGAAATTACCGATTGCATTATTCCGTATAGAAGGTGGATATGGAGTGCATCCAAGATGGAGTGATGTTGTCAGAAAAGGAAAGATGCGGGCTTATGTTTCACAGGTTATTGAGCCGGAAGAATATGCGGCATTGTCCAATGAAGAGGTATATGAGCTGATTGAAAAAGGCTTGTACGTGGATGAGGGAAATGCGGAGCACGTTTTCAAATCGGCAAAGAGAGCAGAGTATCTTGAAAGAGCAATGTATGTATGTCCATATTGCGGACTATCAGAATTTGAAAGTAAAGGAAATGCTATTACATGCAGGAAATGTAACAGAAGGATTCTTTATGGAGAAGATACTTCGCTGAAGGGAGACGGTTTTGAATTTCCGTATACTTTTGTTTCGCAGTGGTATGAATACCAGCAGGATTTTGTCAATGCACTTGACGTATTGGAATATCGGGATACACCAATACATAAATCTAATGCGATGTTGTCGGAAGTCATTGTAAATAAACATAAAAAACGTTTATTTGATTCAGCAGAGATTACGTTATATGGGGATAGAATAACGATTGATGAGACTGAAAAAACAGTGCTTGTCCTTCCGTTTGAGGAAGTGTCGGCAATTTCCGTACTGGGGCGGAATAAGCTGAATATTTATCATGAAAATAAGGTATACCAATTGAAAAGTGATAAACGGTTTAATGCGCTGAGATATGTAAATGTATATTATCGATATAAAAATATCAGCAGGGGAGATACAAATGGAAAATTTTTGGGACTATAGCGTATGGGGAACTTTTAATGTAATAGCAATATTACTGGTCAGTCTCTTGGTGGCAAATATTGTGAAAAAGACAATACCGTTGTTGCAGGCATCCCTGATTCCAACATCTGTGCTTGGCGGTGCGATTTTGATTGTAATAGCAGGCTTTTATAAGGCTTTCACGGGAAATGTAATGTTTGATACTATATTTTTTGGCGACAAAGGAACGGCGACGCTGGAAATGCTCACATATCATACATTAGCACTTGGTTTTATTGCTTCAACATTTAAAGATTCGCAGGGAAAACTGACAAAGAAGAGAACAATAGAAATTTTTAATACCGGTGTTACGACAGTAGCTACCTATCTGTTGCAGGCAATTTTGGGAATGTTAGTTTCTATGGCTGTTGCGATATGGATAAAAGACTTTTTTGTTGCAGCAGGAATTTTGTTACCGTTTGGTTATGGTCAGGGAACAGGACAGGCATTAAATTACGGTGGGATTTTTGAAAAGGAATTTGGATTTGTAGGTGGTAAAAGCTTTGGCCTTACCATTGCCGCACTTGGGTTTATTAGTGCCAGTATTGGCGGAGTGATTTATCTGAATTTATTAAAGAAACGTGGCAAAATTGTAAATCGTGGTATGGAAGAAGGAAAACTGCGCTCAGAAGAAATTCAGTCGGATAATGAAATTCCGATGCAGGAGAGCATTGATAAACTGACTGTTCAGATTGCGTTAATTGTAGGAGCATATCTTATCACGTATATAATAATGGCGATGCTTGGAAATGTGATACCGGGAATGAAATCTGTGATATATGGATTTAATTTCCTGCTTGGTGTACTTTCGGCAACACTTGTGAAAGCTTTGATGAAGTGGCTCAAAAAGAAAAATATGATTAAGAAAGAGTATACGAATAATTTCTTAATGACACGTGCCAGCAATTTCTTTTTTGATTTGATGGTGGTGGCAGGAATTGCTGCTATCAGGCTTGGCGTGTTGGAGAATTATTGGGGCATTATTCTGATAATGGGTGCTGTGGGACTTGTTTTCACATACTGTTATAATCATTTTGTTGCAAAAATCCTTTTCCCGGAATATCAGGAAGAGCAGTTTTTGATGATGTACGGTATGCTCACAGGTACAGCCAGTACAGGCGTTATTTTGCTTAGGGAAATCGATGGCGATTTTAAAACGCCGGCAAGTGATAATATGGTATATCAAAACTTCCCGGCGATGATTTTTGGTTTTCCGATTATGCTGATTGCTACTGTTGCACCGGTAAAGCCTATATTGACTTTGGGCGTACTTGTAGTCTTTTTCATTGTCATGAATATTATTTTGTTTAGAAGCAAAATTTTTATAAAAAAATAGAGGATGATAGTTCGTTAATCAGTTGCTTCAAGAGCAGCGTTTAACGCTTCGGGGAAGGAATCAACGCGGATACTTCCCGTAGTTGGAGTACGGTATACCATGTCTTCATCATAGGCATAAAAATACGTGTAGGTACTTGTGGTGTTGATGCGATTATAGACACCTTCTGCAACCAGTTCGGCACCGGAACCATCTGCGTTTATTCGCATAAGTGCAGGTGCTTTGGAATCGTTTTTCTGATAAAAAATTACGTTTCCGTGTAGATTATAAAAATCTACGCGGTCATGTGTCAGTACTTCAATAATGTCTAGATTACGGTCGTAGCGGCAAAGCCTGTAATCATTGGATACATCCATGTAATAGACATAACTGCCGACAATGGTTGGGTGTGCAAGATTTCCCTGCCAAATCAGCTCGGGGGAATCAGTCTGCGTGTTCCAAGCGTATAAGTAATGGTCTTTTGTAATGCCACCGTAATACAGATTACTGTTATAGACACAAGCGGTTTCGATTAAATCGTCTGTGACAAAGGTATCTTCTCCGGAAGATGCAACGTGCATTTTGTGAAGTGTGCTGAAATTATGATTATCGTAATGCTGATAATATAATTGTTCTCCGGCAAGAACCATGCCGGTAGTGATGGCATCTGACAGACAAGTGACTTTATTGCCTTTCAAATCACAACGGTAGATACCGTTCAAGGAGCGAAGATATCCAAGACCGCTTCCGCCGGTAGAACTTTGCATATAAAAGAAAAGATTTTTGCCACCGGCATTGATATAGGATGCAGATGTGTTTGAGAGTTTCTTCATGTCGGAACAGTCGGGATTCATAACATAAAGTGCACCGTGGTCATATACATTGGAGAAATAGACTTTTCCGTTGTATTCACAAAATAATCCTTTTCCGCGCAGATTTCCGGCAGAATTGCCGATAGTGTCTGACGGAATAGGCGAGATACGGTTACTTATATAAGATACGGTCATGCCTGTGCCAAGGAGCAGGACGAGGATGACAATTACAAGTATTGTTTTTGCTTTCTGATTCATAATGTGTTCCTTTTTGTTTGAACGTCTGATACTACGAAATATCAATCCTATTATAAATGGTTACGGAAATCCGTTCAAGAGTAATCATAAGCACTTGTATGAAGAATTAGTGGGAGACTGTTAAGATGGGAGTTTATTACGATATGCCATTTTTCTGCCTGCTTATGCAGGCAGTTTTTTTATGGAAAATGATAAGTATAGAGGACTTGGGAATTAAAAAAATATTTCAAAGATATATCTGGATTACAATTGTGTATACCATGATAGCTGCCGCTTGGGCATTGTGCTACAAGGATGTTTTTGGCATTGGTGCAGCCGGCTTAAAAATGGTAAGTACGATATTCCTGATATACGAGGCTGTTACGAGATTTGTTTGGTTCCGGTTTTCAATATGGAGTCAGGGTTATACCTTAAAGGGAGTGGGAAGAAAGCTAATCTATAGCGGACCGATTGTTTTAGCAGTTGTTTTATCAATAGCTAATATTTGGACAGAAGTACTCTGGTCTGTTCCAAAGAATACAAGTGGTTTTCAATATGGAAAGGCGTTTGCGTGGTTTGTGGCAGTAGAGTATAGCTATTTTGTAGTACTGGCAATATGTGCTTTCCTAAAATCAATGATAATATCTGACAAAAAAGGGAAAAGAAGACAACGGATGTTTTTGATTTTCTCTGTATTGCCATTGCTGTTGGCAATTGCACAGATTGAGACAAAGATGCTGCCATCCGTTGCAGGTACCTATCTGTCTATAATGATGACATTGTATCTTTACATACAGCTTCATGAATATGAAAAAATAAATTTAAACAAAGCAATCACCCGTGCTGAAATTTCGGATAGACAGAAGTCGGTTTTAATATCAAATATTTCCCATGATATCCGTACACCACTAACGGGAATACTTGGGTATGCAAATCTGGCATCGAAATGTATCTCAAATGAAGATAGAACCTTGGATTATCTGGACAAAATTACAGATATAGGGAAGGAAATGGATTTTTTAATAAATAGTATATTAGATATGAACCTGATAGAAACAGGAGATTTCAAATTGAATGAACAACCGGAAAATCTGGTGGAAATCGTACTTCAGACAAAGTCTATGTTGCAGGCACAGATGCGGGCAAAGAAAATTCAGTTGTATATTGATACGTCAGCGCTAAAAAATATTTATGTGTATTGTGACAGAAACTGTTTGGAAAGATGTCTTCTGAATGTGATTGGGAACGCGGTAAGACATTCTTCCTTAAAAGCTAAAATTGTATTGAAAATAGTACAGTTACATTCAGATGACGGGGCTTTGGAAAGATATGAGTTTCATATTGTAGATAATGGAATGGGAGTAGAAAACAAAGATGTTCAGCATATGTTTGAGCGTGGAACCGCAGGAACTTTCACCGATCAGAAGAGAAGGGGTCTGGGGCTTGATATTGTGAAAAATTTTGTGGAGCTGATGGGCGGAAACCTATCTGTGCAAAGCCTTGTGGGAAAAGGAACGGAATTTGTACTTAGTATACCATTTCGTTCTTTGGATGGTGCAACTTGGAAAAAAACGCAGCGGGCGGATATTGTCCGCGATTATCTGAGAGGAAAGAGAATTTTATTAGTAGATGACAATACATATAATCTTGAGATTTTGAAAGAACTTCTTAGCATGGAAGAGGTGTGTGTTGAAACAGCAAATGATGCAAAGCTGGGGATAGATATACTTTTGAAAGAACAGGAGAAGGGATTTGATGCAGTTTTACTGGATGTTCAGATGCCGGGAATGGATGGATATGAAATGGCAAAAATAATTCGGCAAATGAAAGGAGAGGTATCAAAAACGCCAATTATTTTAATGACTGCTACGACGCGGAATACTGATACAGAAGCAGATTGCAATACAGCAATAAACGGATATATCAAAAAACCGTATGAATTGTATGAAATTAAGCGGGTTTTGTACAGAAATGTAAGATAAATATTAGATTTTCTATAGTTTGGTATTGAAAAAAATGGTATAATCAATGCCGTAAAGAAAGTGTTGGGATTGTAATGGGAAAAATAGAAAAAATTATCAGATGTTTACTTATTATGGTAGCAACATTGGGAGTCTCCTTTGCACTGTGCTTGTTTTTACAGGAATGGGTAAAGTCGCAGACGATGATTCCCACGGTATTTGTGCTTGCAGTTATTATGGTGTCGCTATTTACGGAAGGATATTTTTTCGGGATTTTAACGGCACTAATTAGTGTGCTTGTTGTAAATTATGCGTTTACATTTCCGTATTTTGCGGTTAACTTTTCGTTTTCTGAGAACTTTGTATCAGCAGTTGTAATGATTATCATAACAATTATTGTAAGCTCACTTACAACAAAAGTCAGAAAACAGGAACAACTGAAGGCTGAAAATGAAAAGGAAAAGATGCGAGGAAATCTTTTGCGGGCAATATCTCATGACCTGCGAACACCACTTACTGTTATTTATGGTTCCAGTTGTACGATTTTGGATAATCAGGATGTGATTACAAAAGAACAGGTTATACAGATGATAAAGGGAATCCGCTCGGACTCAAAATGGTTAATCCGTATGGTGGAAAACCTCTTGTCAGTTACAAAAATAGATGGAAAAAATGTAAAAATCATTAAGACAGCTACGGTTTTGGATGAATTGATTGATTCAGTAGTACGAAAATTACGGAAAACGTATCCGGAACAGAAAGTACTTTTAGAGTTACCGGAAGATGTTGTGTTAGTGCCGATGGATGCAATGCTGATGGAGCAGGTTTTGATTAACTTGCTGGAAAATGCTATTGAACATGCATATGGAATGGAACATTTATGGCTTAAGGTCCATGTGGAAAATAATCAGGCAGTATTCGAAATAGAGGATGACGGTTGCGGTATTCCGGAAGATAAACTGCCTCATATTTTTAGCGGTTTATATAGCGTGAATCATAGTGGTGTAAAACCTTCTGACAGTCAAAAACGTAATGCAGGAATAGGCTTGTCTGTATGTGCCACAATCGTAAAGGCACATGGAGGAGAAATTGGAGCAGAAAACCGGAGTGGCGGTGGAGCGATATTCCGTTTTGCACTGGATTTGGAGGAATAGGATTTGGCAAGTAATAAGTATAAAATTTTAGTAGTAGAAGATGATGAAAAAATAAGTAGCTTTTTAAATGCACTTTTAGAAGCAAATGATTATCAGGTTGTTCTTGCAGAAACCTGTGGACTGGCAAAAATGATGTTTAATTCGCATCAACCGGATCTGGTAGTGCTGGATTTGGGATTACCGGATGAGGACGGAACGGTGTTTGTACGTGATATCCGAGAACATTCGGCGGTTCCGATTATTGTATTGTCGGCGAGAAACAGTGAGGAAGATAAAGTAGAAGCACTTGATTACGGTGCGAATGATTATGTTACGAAGCCTTTTGGTTCGGCTGAGTTTTTGGCAAGAGTACGCTCTATGCTTCGCAATACCAGACATCTGTTATCAGAGGATTTTATGGTTCGCGGAAAATTCGTTCTGGATGAAATGGTAATTGACTTCGAGACAAGAAAATTGTATTTGAATGATGTTGAGATAAAACTGACACAGACAGAGTTTAATATAATGACGGTATTATCAGAGCATTGCGGAAAGGTACTTACGTATGCGGCTATTGTAAATGCTATTTGGGGATATCCTGATGCCGGCAGTATTAAAAAATTACAGGTTAATATGGCAAATATCAGAAAAAAATTAGGGATGAAACCCGGAGAAGACAGTTATATTGTAAATGAACTCGGTGTTGGATACAGATTGAAGGAAAGAACAGAAAAGTAAGAAAAGAATAATCTGGAAAGGATAGAGAATGGAAGAAATATTGCAAAACAAGCTGGAGTTTGCAGTTTTGATTGACTCTGAAAATATCAGCTCAAAGTATGCGGCGGTTATTTTTGATGAGTTGGAAAAATACGGATTTGCAAGCTGCAGACGAATATATGGAAATTGGTCCAGGGCAACCGGTTGGAGAGAAGAAGATTTGCTGGAGTATTCAATTATACCGATACAGCAGTTTTCATACACCTCTAAAAAGAATTCTACAGATATGGCAATGGTAATTGATGCCATGGATTTGCTCTATAAGGACAAAGTAGATGGCTTTTGTCTTGTAACCAGTGACAGTGATTTTACAAGACTTGCCATGCGAATCCGAGAAGAAAAGAAATTTGTACTTGGTATGGGGGAATCCAAAGCACCAACATCACTTACACGTTCCTGTAATAAATTTGTATATTTGAACTTGATCGGAGAAGAAAGTCATCAGCAGGATTTTGACCACAATGATTTAGAAAGTGTGACACCTCTTGATTCTGTGAAAAAGGCAATAGCCGCTTTATTTGCAGAAAAGGGAAGCAAGGTACTTGATTTAGGATACATCGGTCAGAGACTAAGTGAAAAGTTTACGGATTTTGACGTTCGAAATTATGGTTATGCGAAGCTTAGTGTTTTCTTAAAAGAAGAAATGTCACAGTATCAGGTAAAACGAGAAAATAATCAGACAGTTCTTCGCGAGGCCCGTCAGGTGTCACAGGATAATCTGGAAACGGAAATCAAAGAAATGATTCGTGAAAATGGTGGTAGCATTGATAACCTGTCAATTATCAATGACGAAATCGGAAAAAGACATCCGGATTTGGAACTGAAGGCGTTTGGATATAGCAGAATATCCAGTTTCCTAAGAAGGATAAAAGGACTTGAAGTAAACAATAACAGTGTTAGTATAAAGGATAAAACAGAGTAAAAAAGGTGATTGTATGCCGGAATTAGTCAGTAGAAATACTATTTTAGTAGTGGATGATGCACCGATTAACCGAGAACTTCTTACTTGCATTTTTGAAGGATATTATGATGTTATTACAGCACCAAATGGGTTGGTCGGATTAGAAAAACTGAAGGAAAATTTGAGTGAAATTGCGGCGATTATGCTGGATTTGAACATGCCGGTTCTGTCGGGGTTTGATTTCTTGCAGGAATATCACGGGAATCCGAGTTTTTGCGAAATCCCGGTTATTGTAGCAACAGCAGAAGATACAAGAATGGCAGAAAAACTGTGTCTTGAGCTTGGAGCCGTGGATTTTGTATCTATTCCTTATGATCCGAATATCATTCTTTATCGTGTGAAAAATGCTATTGATAAAGCATGGTTTCAGACAAAAAGTAATGATATCCTGACAGGAATTTATAACAAAGAACGTTTCCAGAAAGAAACGACAAAAATGCTGTTGTCCGATTTGGACAGTCAGTATGTTTTTGTGACGATGGATATCGACAATTTCAAAGCATACAATTCTTATTTTGGCGTTCCGGAAGGGGATAAACTGATTCAGTTTATCGGTGGAATGGTAACGGACCTGATTGGAAGAATGGATAATTCCAAATACGCAAGATATAGTGCGGACGTTTTTAACATGTGTTTCAAATATGACGAAGATTTCCTTCAGGAGTTGGTTGGAGAATTTGTTGTCGGACTTTCCAATTACAATACAGATTACAGAATAAAACCAACCTTTGGTGCATATGTCATTGATGATCCGTATCTGGATATAGAACTGATGCATGACAGGGCAGTACTTGCGGCGAAACAGTGTAAGGGTAAGTACAAAGAGTATATCAGTTACTATGACAGTAAGATGAATGCTCAAATTATCAGTGAGCAGCAGATTTTGAATGACATTGAGAAAGCACTTGCACATGAAGAGTTTGTTGTATATTACCAGCCTAAGTTTAGTTTAAGAACAGGTCAGAGCTGCGGTGCAGAAGCGTTGGTAAGATGGCAGCATCCGAAAAGAGGTTTAGTGCCACCGGGTGAGTTTATTCCGGTATTTGAGAAAAACGGTTTTATTACAAGGTTAGATTATTACGTGTGGGAAAAGACCTGTCGTTTTCTGAGAAAATGTTTAGATGAAGACGGAGAAGCAAAACCGATTTCTGTCAATGTAGCAGTTGCGAACTTGTATAATCCGAATTTTGTAGAAACGCTTTACAGATTGCTTGAAAAATATGATATACCGAAGGAACTTTTAAATCTTGAATTTACGGAAAGTGCGGCATTTGAAAATATTGATATCGTTCATGATACACTAAACAAACTTCATGAGCTTGGATTTGTCATTTTTATGGATGATTTTGGAAGCGGCTATTCTTCATTGAGTGTGTTAAAGGAATTACCGGTAGATGTGCTTAAGATTGACCGTAAATTCCTGCCTAAAAATCCTTCACAGGATAAAGGCGGTAAGATCCTTGCAGCAGTTATCCGTATGGCAAACTGGCTCAAAATGCCGGTTATAGTGGAAGGTGCTGAGACAGCAGAACAGATTAGTTTCTTGCGGGAAACAGATTGTGATTATGTACAGGGATTTTATTTCGCCCGTCCTATGCCGGAGAATGATTACTGCAAACTGTTGCATGATGATATACCGGTGGAATTTCCATATTCCAAAGAATCAAAATCGATGTTGACAGAAATATGGACAAGTGATGCACTGGTAGACAAACTGTTTGAGAATATCGCAGTGCCGACAGCCGTTGTAGCGTTTGATGGAATCAATGCTACGGCACTTCGTATGAACCATGCTTTTTATAATATTTTCGGACATGATTTCCCGGCAGATTTTACGACATTATTGGAGAAGCAGATTGTCGGAAAAGACATGTTTAATATGCTGTTTAAACAGTTTATTATTGTAGCCAGTTCAGAAGAAAGCTCGGAATGCGAATGCCGGTTTGAACTAAACGGAAACAGTATGTGGTTTCGTGTCCGGATTCAGTATATTGAAGGAAATGAAGAGAAGCACATATTAACGATGCTGTTTAGTGATATTACAGCAGATAAAATCACGGAAAACGCACTAATTCAGAAAGAAACAGAAACAAAATTCCAAGAAAAATTTGTTGAAATTGCGTTGAATAGTGCGAATCTTATAGCGTGGGAATACGATATAAACGAGCACAGCATTACGACCAGAGACGGTTTCAGGGATTTGTTCGGATTTAAAGGAAAAGTACTGAATGTTCCACAGTCAATTATAGATGGCAAGATTGTACATCCGGAGGATATCGATAAGTTAAAAGAAATCCATGAAAAAATGGATCGTGGAATCGTATATGCGGAAAGTATGCTCCGCATGAGAGCGATTGGCGGTACGGATTACCGACATTATAATGTCCGTTATACAAATACTTATGATGCAGAAGATAAACCATATAAAGCAATTGGTCTTGTACAGGATATTTCGGCAATGCAGGAAATCCGTAATAATTACTTTATCGAGATGGAATTTAACAAATCTTTGCAGTCAGATACCATTGCGGCAATTATGATGAATCTGAATCAGCGTAAAATCGAAAAGTTCAGGGGAAGTGAACTGTTTCCGAAGGAACTTGAGAGCAAGCTGACATATGATAATTTGCGTGAAGTGCTAATGGAATATTTAAATGATGATGAGGAAGCGCTGGATTATGCACAGTCCATGAGTACAAAAGTGCTGAAAAACTGCTATGAAAACAACAAAAAGAGCATGCATTACGAATTTATAAAGATTTGGCATGATAGCGGTAAAAAGCAGTGGATTGAACTGGAACTGTTCCTGCGTAAGAGACCGGAAACAGGTGATGTAATTGCCATTGGCTATCTGAAGGACATTGATGAACGTGTACGCGAAAAAGCACGTCTGGAAGAAATGACACATCAGGATCAGATGACGGGATTGTATCATCATGAATATACGATGAATGCTATCAAGAACTATCTGCGTGGTGAAGGTCGTGAGGGAATTCATGCACTCTTGATGATTGACATTGATAATTTTAAAAAAATTAATGATACATATGGTCATATTATTGGTGACAAAGTCATTGTGGAGATGGCGAAACGTTTGAAAATACTGTTCAGAAAAACGGATATTATCGGTAGATTCGGCGGAGATGAATTTGTTGTCCTTATGAAAAACGTCGGAACCATGGAGCGGATTGAGATGAAAGCAGAGCAGCTTAGGGAACAATTGCTTTTAGAGGTGGAAAGCGATGAAGGACCGCTTAGATTTACCAGCTGCATCGGTATTTCTATCTGTGAGGATGCTGATAAAACTTATCGTGAAATGATAGAAGAAGCAGATAGAGAAATGTATAAGATGAAAAAGAGCGGTAAAAACAATTACTCAATTTGTGGAAAGGATTGTTAAGAGTGCAGTACAGAAAAAATAAGAATGGTGCAGATATTTCCTTGTTGGGATATGGATGTATGCGTTTTACAAGAAAAGGGAATTCAATAGACCTTGAAAAAGCCCAGAAAGAATTAGCACATGCGATTGAAAATGGTGTGAATTATTTTGATACGGCTTATATTTATCCCGGAAGTGAAGCTGCAATCGGAGAGATTTTCCACAGATTAAATTGCAGAGAACAGATTTATATTGCAACCAAGCTTCCTCATTACCTGATTAAGTCCATGGATGGAATCGAAAAGATTTTTCAGGAGGAGTTAAAACGCTTACAAACGGACTATGTGGATTATTATCTGATGCATATGCTGACTGATACGGATACATGGGAAAAGCTGAAAGCACTCGGGATTGAGGAATGGATTCGTGAGAAAAAAGAAAGTGGTCAGATTCGCAATATCGGTTTTTCTTATCACGGACATACGGACATGTTTTGTAAATTGATAGATGCTTATGACTGGGATTTTACACAGATTCAGTATAATTACATGGATGAGCATAGTCAGGCAGGAAGAAAAGGGCTTCATTATGCGGCAGCAAAAAAAATTCCGGTTATTATCATGGAGCCGCTCCGTGGCGGTAAGCTTGTGAATCTACTTCCCGAAAAAGCTAAAAAACTGATAGCAGAGCATGAGCGGGGGTATTCGGCAGCAGAGTGGGCGTTCAGATGGCTTTATGATCAGCCGGAAGTAACATGTGTCCTGTCAGGAATGAACAGCATGGAAATGCTTGAAGAAAATCTTCGTATTGCTAACGAAACGCAGATTGGGGCGTTCACAGAAGCGGATTTTGCATTGATTGATTTGGTAAAGGCTGAGATTGAAAGTACGGTAAAGGTTGGTTGTACCGGATGTGGATATTGTATGCCTTGTCCAAAGGGGGTAGATATTCCGGAAACTTTCCGTTGCTATAATAATTACTATGCAGAAGGAAAGCGTGTGGCAATAAAGGAATATATGCAATGTACGCTTTTTAGAAAAAATCACAGCAATGCTTCAAATTGTGTAGAGTGCGGACTTTGTGAGAAACACTGTCCACAACACATTGAAATTCGTAAAGAATTGAAAAATGCAGCAAACAAATTAGAAAGTCCGGTATTCAAATTTGTAAAGTGGGCAATTAAAACCTTTAAGATGTGGGGATAAGTGATGGAAAACAAGTTATCGGTTTTTGAGCAGAGATTAAAAAACAATATTAGAAACTGTCGATTGGGGGATATACTTCCGGGGAAATTAACCAGAGGCTATTTGAAAAGTATGACAGATGTATCTGGCATCGAATTTCTATTAGCAGACCGTGACGGACGTGTACTTTATGCTACAGGAAGCCTTTTTGAAGTGGACGCTGTTGATGTGAAGGCGAATCCGGGAGAGGTGCTTACGCTTCAGGACAAAAGAATGGGACATTTGTATATAAGAAACTGCGAGACGACTGAACCGATATCCGGCATGTCGGCTAAGGAAGCAATTCTTGTGGATTTTACTGCAAGCATAAAAGAGTTGGATAATGCAAAACGTCAATTTGTGCATACGGTAGCAGGTGTGCTTGAGGAATTAGCATCACAGACCTATTTTCAGTATGAGGCAATGCAGTATATTGCGCAAAATGAAAATACAGCTATGCGTATGTACAATTTGGAAAAGGAAGATGGTCTGACAGGGGTATTTAATAAGACTTATTTTGAAAACCGTTTGAAAGTCATCGAAAGAGCGCAGGTTGTACCGGTGGCAGTTCTTGTTGTTAACATCAATGACTGGAAATTTGCAAATGAGCATTTCGGGGATGATGAAAGCGACAGACTCATACAGATTGTAGGTGGCATTCTCCGTAGTGAAGCGAAAGAAGAGTATGTAATCGGCCGTGTGGATGGCGATGTATTTCATGTGCTGATTCCGATGACAGAGGATGATGAAGCAGAAGCGTATGCCCATGCAGTGCAGGAAAAATGTAATACATATGAAGATGCAAAACTTGCACCATCGATAGCTATTGGTATCCAATATAAGATAAACATTGAGGAAAAGCTGGAAGATAAATTTTCAGATGCAGAATACGAGATGTTTGAAAACAAATTTGAAATGAAAAATGCCGCAGGATATGCGGAAAGATTAAAACACGGACTGTAACAGGTCCGTGTTTTTTTGTTGCGGTTGTAAGGTGATGTATCAAGAACATAACTTCTGATTTCTTATCTTCACAAAGTACACCTTATAAAAGATACTTTCAAAAATGTGTCCATGCCAGACGTACATGGCAATGTTTCTCTTACTCTGCATGTTTCGTTTGTGTTTTCTAAGGGAACCGCTTGGCATCTTCGATTAGCATCTCGTTGCGGTAACTCACTTCGTTCAAACACGTCCTCACGAGATGCTTGATGCCAAGCGCTGTTCCCAAAGAAAACGCAGAAACGAAAATGCAATTGAGTTGCGAGAAAATTCCATGTACGTCCGGCGGGAACATATTTGCAGAAAGTGTCTTTTAAACGGTGAACGGTGAAGCATAAAAATCAGAAGTAATATACTTGAGAGAAAACACTTTACAACCGCAACAAAAAAGCAGCCGGAGCTGCTTTTAAGTACGTTTATAGTTTTTTCTGCATCGGGATGCGGCCGGAATAAACGGTGTAATATTTGTAGCCGCATGCTGTCAAAAGCTCAGCTGCTTTGTCGAAGCCGTATGCGATATCCGCAGGAGTATGGGCATCGGAGCCGATGGTAACATGTTCGCCGCCAAGTTCATGGAAACGTTTTAAAACGTCAAAGCAAGGATTACATTCTTTCATACCTTTGCGGAGAGAGCCTGTATTAAGTTCCAATGCTTTTTCGCGGTCGATTAAATGCTCTAAAATTTTATCAATGATGTCTTTGTATTTTGCATATTCGTAAGTCTGGTCCATTTTTTTACAATAGCGGATAATGTAATCCATATGACCGAGTGAATCGAAATTTCCAAAAACACGGATATTACGGTAGGTGTCTTCTAAATATTTGCGAAGAGCTTCTTCTTCGGAAATGCTTTCAAAGAAAGAAGGATAATATGGATCTTTACCGTCAATTAAATGAACGGAACCGAGAATGAAATCATATTCATGTTCTTTAATGATTTTTGCATTTTCTCTGGATAAGTGTGGCTGCATACCACATTCCAGCCCAAACAGGACTTCGATTTTGTCTGCATATTTGTTTTTGTATCCAAGCAGTTCATATAAAAAAGCATCCGGGTTAAGATTAAACGCACCGGCAGGAAAATCAGGAGTTTCCGGAAAATCCAAATCAATATGCTCTGTAAAACAGATAGTACGTAATCCTTTATTGATTGCACTTAGAATCATCTCTTCCATAGGAGCGTTTGAATCCGTAGAATAAGAAGAATGCATGTGTAAATCGGCTAAAATTGGCATAGAAGTTCCTCGTTTCTTTCATATGTAATATGTAGTATTATTAAGAATATATCAGCATGAAAATGCGGATATTACTTCGTATAGTATAGCGGTTATTCACAGAAATGGCAAAATATTTTCTTCATTTATAAATCTTTTGAAGAATATTACTAAAAATAGTAAAAAATAGTATTTACATCTTGATTTTGAAAAGGAGTTTGGGTAAAATATAAATGCTGACAAAATTTTGACAATCTTGTCATGCCCATTTATAGGGGACAAGTAGTCAAAACAAAATAAATTATTTTTTTTAGGAGGAACTAAAAAATGGCAGTAAAAGTAGCAATTAATGGTTTTGGCCGTATTGGTCGTCTTGCTTTCAGACAGATGTTCGGTGCTGAAGGTTATGAAGTAGTAGCAATCAACGATTTAACAAGTCCTGAAATGTTAGCTCACTTATTAAAGTATGATACAGCTCAGGGTAAATACGCTTTAGCTGATACAGTATCTTTCGGTGAAGATTCTATCACAGTTGATGGAAAAGAAATCAAAATCTACGCAAAAGCTAACGCAGCTGAACTTCCATGGGGAGAAATCGGTGTTGACGTAGTTCTTGAATGTACAGGTTTCTATACATCTAAAGAAAAAGCTTCTGCTCACATTACAGCAGGTGCTAAGAAAGTTGTTATCTCTGCTCCAGCAGGAAACGACCTTCCTACAATCGTTTACAATGTAAACCATGAAACATTAACAAAAGAAGATACAGTTATCTCTGCAGCTTCTTGTACAACAAACTGCTTAGCTCCAATGGCTAAAGCATTAAACGACTTAGCAACAATCAAATCCGGTATCATGACAACAGTTCATGCTTACACAGGTGACCAGATGATCCTTGACGGACCACAGAGAAAAGGCGATAAGAGAAGATCTCGTGCAGGCGCTTGCAATATCGTTCCAAACTCTACAGGTGCTGCTAAAGCTATCGGTTTAGTTATTCCAGAATTAAACGGCAAATTAATCGGTTCTGCTCAGCGTGTTCCTACACCAACAGGTTCTACAACAATCTTAGTAGCTACAGTTGAAAAATCTGTAACTAAAGATGAAATCAATGCAGCTATGAAAGCAGCAGCTACAGAATCTTATGGCTACAACACAGATGAAATCGTATCCAGCGACGTTATCGGTATGACATACGGTTCTTTATTCGATGCTACACAGACAATGGTTGGCCCAGACAATCTTGTACAGGTTGTTTCTTGGTATGACAACGAAAACAGCTACGTATCTCAGATGGTTCGTACAATCAAATACTTTGCTGAATTAGGCTAATCCGTATTTGAATACAATGAAGAATCTTTGAAAGGTCCGGTCCATAAAGGACCGGGCCTTTTTTATACGACAGATTCGAAGAGTCTGCCGAGAACACAATAATAGGAGGATACAAAAATGGGATTAAATAAGAAATCCGTAGATGACATTAACGTTAGTGGAAAAAGAGTCCTTGTAAGATGTGACTTTAACGTACCACTTAAAGAAGGTAAGATTACAGACGAAACTCGTATCGTTGCTGCTCTTCCTACAATCAACAAATTAATCGCAGATGGCGGTAAAGTTATCCTTTGCTCTCACCTCGGTAAAGTTAAAAACGGTCCTAACGAAGGTGAATCTTTAGCACCTGTAGCTGAAAGATTAGCAGAAAAATTAGGAAAAGAAGTAAACTTCGTATCTGATTACAACGTAACAGGCGAAGCTGCAACAAAAGCAGTAGAAGCTATGAAAGAAGGCGATGTAGTTCTTCTTCAGAATACACGTTTCCGTGGCAAAGAAGAAACAAAGAACGGCGAAGAATTCAGCAAAGAATTAGCTGATCTTGCAGACGTATATGTATGTGACGCTTTTGGTTCTTCTCATAGAGCACATGCTTCCGTAGCAGGTGTTACAGAATTTATCAAAGCTAAAGGTGGCGAAAATGCAGTTGGTTACTTAATGCAGAAAGAAATCGACTTCTTAGGAAATGCAGTTGAAAATCCTGTAAGACCTTTCGTTGCTATCCTTGGTGGTGCTAAAGTTGCTGACAAATTAAACGTTATCAACAACTTAATTGAAAAATGCGATACACTCATCATTGGTGGTGGTATGGCATACACATTCTTAAAAGCAAAAGGCTATGAAATCGGTACATCTCTCGTAGATGAAGAAAAAATTGATTACTGTAAAGAAATGATGGCAAAGGCAGAAGCAGCAGGTAAACAGTTATTATTACCTATCGATACAACAATCGCAGCAGCTTTCCCTAACCCAATCGATGCAGAAATCGATGTTGAAATCGTAGCAAGCGATGCAATTCCAGCTGACAAGATGGGTCTTGACATCGGTACAGCAACAGCAGAATTATTTGCAAATGCAGTTAAATCTGCTAAAACAGTTGTTTGGAACGGACCTATGGGTGTATTTGAAAACCCTGTACTTGCAAAAGGTACAATCGCTGTAGCAAAAGCATTAGCAGAAACAGATGCTACAACAATTATCGGTGGTGGAGATTCTGCAGCAGCAGTTAACCAGCTTGGTTTTGCTGACAAGATGAGCCACATCTCTACAGGTGGCGGAGCTTCTCTTGAATTCTTAGAAGGAAAAGAACTTCCGGGCGTATACGCAGCAGATGACAAGTAATTTGTCATGACTTGCGAAGCAAGTGATGACGTAGCGACATTTGTGCATCGCACAAATGTTGTTCGTAAAATATTCAATAACCTAACAAATATATAGGAGAACAAAAATGGCAAGAAGAAAAATCGTAGCCGGCAACTGGAAAATGAATATGACTCCAAGCCAGGCAGTAGCACTTTGTGCAGAATTAAAAGACTTAGTAAAATCTGATGATGTTGACGTAGTATACTGCGTACCAGCTATCGACATCGTTCCTGTTGTTGAAGCAGTTAAAGGTACAAACGTAGCAGTAGGTGCTGAAAATATGTACTTCGAAGAAAAAGGTGCATACACAGGCGAAATCTCTGCTGAAATGTTATTAGATGCAGGCGTTAAATATGTTATCATCGGTCACTCTGAAAGACGTGATTACTTCAAAGAAGATGACGCTTTATTAAACAAAAAAGTGAAAAAAGCTTTTGAAGCAGGTATTACACCAATCCTTTGCTGTGGCGAATCTCTTGAACAGAGAGAAATGGGCGTTACAATGGACTGGATCAGATTCCAGATTAAATCTGACTTAGTTGGTATTACAGCTGATCAGGTTAAATCCATGGTTATCGCTTATGAACCAATCTGGGCTATCGGTACAGGTAAAACAGCTACTTCCGAACAGGCTGAAGAAGTATGTAAAGGTATCCGTGAATGCATCGCTGAAATGTATGATGAAGCTACAGCAGAAGCAGTTCGTATCCAGTACGGCGGATCTGTTAACGCAGCAACAGCAGCAGAATTATTCTCTATGCCAAACATCGATGGTGGCTTAGTAGGTGGTGCTGCTCTTAAAGCTGATTTTGGTAAGATCGTAAACTACAAATAGTAAATTATTTGTAATCATGAATTACAAATAGAGTCGATTTAAGAAAAAAGATTGGGATACTTCTGCCGAAAACGGCAGAAGTATCTTTTTCTATAAAAAATGAGGAGTTTAAAAATGAGGAAAATATTAGTTGTTGTAGATATGCAAAATGATTTTGTCGACGGTGCACTTGGTACAAAAGAAGCAGAAGCAATTGTAGAGAATGTTGTTTCTAAAATCGCCGGTTTCGAAGGAGAAATTATTGCCACCTATGACACTCATCAGGAAAATTATCTTGAAACGCGAGAAGGAAAATATCTTCCGGTACGTCATTGTATTGAAAATACAGATGGATGGAAGTTGAATGATAAAGTAGAAAAAGCTCTTTCTGAAAAGAGTGTAGTTAGAATAAAGAAACCTACATTTGGCTCAGTGGAACTTGTTGGAATGCTGAAAGATTGTGATATGGCTGATACAGAAGTGACTCTTATTGGACTTTGCACAGATATTTGTGTTGTCTCTAATGCCATGTTATTAAAAGCATATTATCCGGAAATGAACATCTGTATCGATGCTAAATGTTGTGCGGGAGTTACGCCGGAAAGCCATGAAGCGGCATTGACTACGATGAAAATGTGTCAGATGAATATAATTTAATATGAAGTAAAGACAGATATCATGAAAAACGAAAACAGAGAAGAATTTTTACAGGGAAAATACGAATACTATAGAACATATCATACATGGGTAGTGATTTTGTCAGCACTTGCGTCGGTTACCTTCTGGGTATCGGATTGTCAGATATTTGGAAGACTTGCATGGGAGACACTTTTGCCACGTACGTTTATCTTATTGCCGCTGGTGCTGTTCGTCCTGGCAAGCAGAAAGACAAACAATTATAAGATTATGATTCCGTTTGCATATGTAATACTGCATGGAATTATGTGGTGTACTATTTGGGCAATTGTTTATTTGCCGGATAAGCAGTATGCAAGAGAAGGCTTTATCATTATGCATCTGATGTTTTTTGCGGTTGGTTTTTGCGCTTCTTTTAAAACATCAACGTTGGCCCACTCACTTGTGATTGTGAATATTATTGTATCCAATACCTTTAATCATTATGAATCGTTTGCGCTAATGCTTTCGTTGGCAATTCCTTGTGTCATTGCAATATGCGGAGTACTTCGTGTTATGGAGCAGGTGTACATGGACTTACATAAAGCGATGAAGTCATTAGAGACAACCGTGGTGCTTGACCCACTTACGAAGGTGTATAATCGTCATAAATTATCTGAAATGACAACAAGAGATACGGCAAATGCATATCTGGAGGATATGTTGAATGCGGTAATGATGGTAGATGTTGATCATTTTAAAAAGGTAAACGATACATACGGACACGAAGCGGGCGATAAGGTGCTCGTATATGTAGCAAATCAAATTCGGAGTCAAATACGGGAAAATGATGCCATCATCCGTTGGGGCGGAGAAGAGTTTGTAGTAATTATGAAAAACTGTCTTCCAGGAATAGCAAAACGACGTGCAGAAAGCATTCGGATAGCGGTTGAAGAGAATAAAAATGAGGTGTGTCCTATTACGGTATCGATTGGTGTCGGAATGTTTAGCGGGACCAATTATAAAAAAGCTATTTTGGAAGCAGATAAAGCAATGTACGATGCAAAGCAGAAAGGAAGAAATCAGGTTGTTATGTGGGAATTGCAGTAAAAACTTGCATATTTCGTTGCTGTGATTTGACTTTCTGTAGGTAAACTAGTATAATTTTAGTTTGGAAAAATGATTTGTTAAGACATTATTTTTAAATATAATTCCGGAGGGAAAACAATGAGTGTAAATTTTTCAGAAGTGTATCGCCATTCTATGGCGCATATTTTAGCAAAAGCAGTTGTTGAGATGTTTGGTGCTGAAAATGTACAGCTTGCAATTGGACCACAGATTGATGAAGGTTTTTATTATGATTTTCAGCTTCCAAGAAGCCTGAATCAGGATGACTTTAAAACCATTGAAGATAAAATGCGTGAAATCTTAAAAAGAAGAGAAGATTTCAAATATGTTGAATTGTCCAGAGAAGAAGCATTGGAAAGATTCAAAAATCAGGAATTTAAAGTAGAACTGATTAACGACCTTCCGGAAGGCGAAAAAATTAGTATGTATTATACAGGCGATGACTTTGTGGATTTATGTAGAGGTCCTCATGTGGATAATGCAGCAGAGCTTATGAGCTGTGCTTACAAAGTAAAATCTGTATCTTCTGCGTACTGGAGAGGCGATGAAACAAAAGCAGTTCTTCAGAGAGTTTATGTATTCTGTTTTGAAACAAAAGAAGAATTGAAAGCTCATTTACAGTTCCTTCAGGAAGCAAAAGAAAGAGATCACAAGATTTTAGGCCCACAGCTTGATTTATTCTTTATGGATTCTACAGCTCCTGGTATGCCATATTGGTTACCAAAGGGCTGGAAATTATTTAATACAATTCTCGATTTCTGGAGAGAAGAGCATGAAAAGAGAGGCTATCAGGAAATTTCTTCTCCACTTATTAATCACAACTCTCTTTGGATTACTTCCGGACATTGGGATCACTACAGAGATGGTATGTTTACAATTCCTGTAGATGAGAATACTACTTATGGTGTAAAACCGATGAACTGTCCGAACTCCATTGTAGTATATAAGAGAAAAGTAAGAAGTTATAGAGATTTACCACTTAGATATTCTGACTGTGACGTACTTCACAGAAAAGAAAAATCAGGTGAATTAAACGGACTTCTTCGTGTACAGATGTTCCGTCAGGATGACTCACACAACTTTATTACAGAAGAACAGATTTATGATGAAGTAAATTCAATCTTAGATATTGCTGATTTATTCTATGGTATTTTCGGTTTAAAATACAGACCGGAATTGTCTACACGCCCAGAAGATTTCATGGGTGATATTGAACTTTGGAATAAAGCAGAAGCAGCACTGAAGGATATTCTTGATAAACGTTATGGCCAGGATGGATATGACATCAACGAAGGTGACGGAGCATTCTACGGTCCTAAGATTGACATTATTATGAAGGATGCTTTGAACAGACAGTGGCAGATGGGAACAGTACAGCTTGACTTCCAGCTTCCAAGAAACTTCGATATCACATATACAGACAGTGATGGAAAAGAAAAAACACCGGTTATTATCCACCGTGTAATTTATGGTTCGTTAGAAAGATTTATCGGTATCTTAATCGAGAACTTCAAAGGAGCATTCCCATTCTGGTTATCTCCTGTTCAGGTAGGTATTGTACCTATTAACGAAGGTCATGTAGAATATGCCAAGGAAGTGCAGGAAGCACTTTATGCAGAAAAGGTTAGATGCGAAGCAGATTTGTCTGAAAACCATATGAATAAGAAAATCAAAGGTTTCCGTAGCTACAAGACACCATACGTTGTAGTGCTTGGTGATTCTGAAGTAGAAAACAAGACAGTAGCTATTAATATCAGAGGTGGAAAACAGATTAAAAACATTCCGCTTGATAAATTTGTAGCAGCATGTAAGAAAATGAATCTTGAAAAAACATTGGAACTTTTTGATACAGAAGATCAGATGTAATTATCGGATATTAGGGAGTAGTTCACCACAACTTGTGGTTATATATCACGTCATCACGCTGAAAAAGCCGGGATATATATTGAGATAGGAACGAGACTTTTATCGTACTTTGTGCGGTAGAAGTCTCTTTTTATGAAAATGCTTTATAGGATGTCTGGAGGAAAAGGAAGATGGGATTTGTGATGCAGCTTATACTATTAGTAATCGGATTTGTGATGCTTATTAAAGGTGCGGATTTGTTTGTAGAAGGTGCAGCGAGTATCGCAGAACGCTTTGGAATTCCGCAACTTGTAGTTGGTCTTACGATTGTAGCGATGGGAACGAGTGCGCCGGAAGCGGCGGTAAGTATTGCTTCTGCCTTAAAAGGAAGTGCAGATATTACAGTAGGAAACGTAGTTGGAAGTAATGTTTTAAATGTACTTGTTATATTAGGTTTGACTGCGGTAATTACAATGGTTCCGGTAGGGATTACAACGGTAAAGTATGAAATACCGTATATGATTCTCATTACGGTACTGTTTCTCGGAATGGGAATTACAGGAAATAAGATTACGTTAGTAGAAGGTGTTTTTTTGTGGATTGCCTTTATTGCCTACCTTGTGTATTTATTGTTTCAAGCAAAGAAAAATAAGGACGAGACACAGGAAGAAAATAAGAAACCAATGTGGTTACTGTTTTTGTTGACTGTAGGCGGACTTGCGCTCGTAGTATGGGGAAGTGATGTGACGGTAGATGCTGCTTCTAATATTGCAAAAGCAATGGGTATGAGTGAACGGTTTATTGGACTTACGATTGTGGCACTTGGGACTTCTTTGCCGGAATTATGTACATCGGTATCTGCTGCAACAAAGGGAAAAGCAGATATTGCTATTGGAAATATTGTAGGAAGCAATGTTTTCAATATCTTATTTGTTGTTGGTACAACGGCTCTTATTACTCCGGTGGCATTTGCACAAAACTTTGTGGTTGATACCACGGTGGCAATTTTGTCAGGAGTACTGTTATGGGTAGCTGTAGTCTTACAAAAAGGTCTTAAACGTATGGCAGGTGTCATTATGCTTGTAGCATATGCGGGTTATTTTGTATATCTTATTCAATAGAAAAGAATCAGAATGAAAAATTCATTCATAGAAAAAGGGAGCAAGGCTCCCTTATTTTATTGCTTCATAAGTTTGAGAAAGTCTGGTTCCGTTTTTTTTAAGCCATATGCGATGAATTTTATAATCCGGCATGAGAGCTTCTACCGTTGCCCAAAAATCCTGTGAATGATTCATGTGAAGCAGATGGCAGGTTTCATGGACAACAACATAATCCAATACTTTAGGTGGTGCAAGGATGAGTTTCCAGTGGAATGAGAGTGTGCCTTTGGAAGAACAGCTTCCCCAACGGGTCTTTTGTTCGCGAATGGTAATATTTTGATAGGATACATTAAGCAATTGGGTATAATGCTGTACGCGTTGCTCAATATAGTTTCTTGCTAATTCACGATACCGTTTCTCAAGAGAAAGCTTTTGGGTATCCGATAGATGATAAGAAGCAGTCTCTGCAAGTTCGGATTCTCTTTTTTCTATGCGTTCCTGCATAGCATTAAGGTGAGCCAGAATCCATCTCTTTTTTAAGAAAAGGAAATGATGAACATCAGAAAGGGAGGCGTATTTGGGGGCTTTTACAGTAAGCCCTTTTTCACCGATTTCAATGGCGATGGATTGTCTGTCAGAGCGTATAAAACGATATGGTATTTTTTTGCCGGCTAAAGTAATTACTTCTGTAGACTCCGAATATTTTCGCATAATGTGTTAACTGCCTTTGCTAAAGTATCTGCTTTATTTTAGCATGCTGATGTTTACGAAGTAAATAGAATCTGCTACAATGTCAATGCGTGAAAAGCTGTATTGAGAAAAGATGAGAAATGGTATATGTATAGACGAATTACGACGCAAGGGAAAAAGTGTATAATCATTGCTGCCGGCGACTTAGGAATAGAAAAGCCACCTATAGGTCAGGAGGATTTGTGTATCGCGGCAGATGGTGGATATCGATATTGTACCGGACTACAGATTATTCCGGATTATTGGATTGGTGATTTTGATTCTTTGTCGGAAGAGGAGCAGCAGGCGGCCTGTGAGATGGAGAAAAATCAACCTGAGAAAATAAAAAGGCTCCCGGTAGTAAAAGATGATACAGACATGCTTGCTGCAATTAAGCTTGGATTGAAGAAGGGATATCGTCGGTTTTATCTGTATGGGG
The DNA here is from genome assembly GCA_015056725.1 of Lachnospiraceae bacterium. Lineage (GTDB taxonomy): Bacteria > Bacillota > Clostridia > Lachnospirales > Lachnospiraceae > 1XD8-76. Next base: position 57,007 of record SVFS01000002.1, read on the forward strand.
GACTTGGCGGAGCACGTTTTGAACATAGTGTTGCAAATATTCAATGTCTGCAGTACTTAAAGGAACATGATGCAGAAGGTTATCTTTTGGAAGATAGGCAAATGCTGATGCTGGTAAAAGAAGAAACGATAACGATACCGGCAGGAGAAGAGTTGTATGTTTCTGTTTTTTCTATGTCAGAAACATCAACGGGGGTAAATTTGAAACATCTAAAGTATGAATTAGAAAATGCTGTTTTGACAAATAGTTTTCCGATTGGAATCAGCAATGAAACAGTAGGAAAAGATGCTGTTATTTCCGTGGAAAAGGGCTCGCTTTTAGTGGTTTTAACTAAGAAGAAGTAGTTGCGGAAGTATGAAAATAAGTGTATAATTTTTAGCGGTGTTTATGAACCACGTAATACTTTGAACCCGGTGATAATCCTGGGTTTCGTTATATAACAATTATTAAAAGAAGAGGAGAACAGAATGAGTAAGAAACCGGTAGTTTTAATGATTCTTGATGGTTATGGATTAAATGAAAAGAGCGAACATAATGCAGTAGCAGAAGGTAAAACTCCTGTTATGGACATGTTAATGGAAAAATATCCATTCGTAAAAGGTAATGCCAGTGGTATGGCAGTAGGTCTTCCGGATGGTCAGATGGGTAACTCTGAAGTAGGCCACTTAAATATGGGTGCAGGCCGTATCGTATATCAGGAGCTTACAAGAATTACAAAAGAAATTCAGGATGGCACATTCTTTGAAAATCCTGAATTATTAGATGCAGTAAACAACTGCAAGAAAAATGACAGTGCATTACATTTCTTCGGATTATTATCTGATGGTGGTGTACACAGCCACAATACACATCTCTATGGCCTTCTTGAACTGGCTAAGAGAAATGGTCTTGAAAAAGTATATGTACACTGCTTCTTAGATGGTCGTGACACACCACCTGCAAGCGGTAAAGAATATGCAGAACAGTTAGAAGCTGAAATGGCTAAAATTGGTGTAGGTAAAATCGCATCCGTTACAGGCCGTTACTATGCTATGGACAGAGATAACAACTACGACCGTGTAGAAAAAGCTTATGTTGCACTTACAAAGGGTGAAGGTCTTACAGCAGAAGGCGGTCCTGCAGGAATTCAGGCAAGCTATGACAGAGACGAAACAGATGAGTTCGTAAAACCAACTATTGTAATGGAAAACGGTGCACCGGTTGCAACAATCAAAGATGGCGATTCCGTTGTATTCTTCAATTTCCGTCCTGACCGTGCAAGAGAAATTACAAGAGCTTTCTGTGATGATGATTTCAAAGGTTTTGACAGAGGAAACAGATTAGACCTTACATTTGTATGCTTCTCTGATTATGACCCGACAATTCCAAATAAAGAAGTAGCATTCAAGAAAATCTTAGTAACAAATACATTTGGTGAATGGCTTGCTGCAAATAATATGAAACAGGCAAGAATCGCTGAAACAGAAAAATATGCACACGTTACATTCTTCTTCAACGGTGGTGTAGAACAGCCAAACGAAGGCGAAGACAGAATCTTAGTAAATTCTCCAAAGGATGTTGCTACTTATGATTTAAAACCTCAGATGAGTGCATATGAAGTATGTGACAAACTTTGCGAAGCTATCACAAGTGATAAATATGATGTAATCATTATCAACTTTGCTAACCCTGACATGGTAGGTCATACAGGTGTTGAAGAAGCAGCAATCAAAGCTGTGGAAGCAGTTGATGAATGTGTAGGTAAAGCATACGAAGCATTAAAATCCGTAGATGGTGTTATGTTTATCTGTGCTGACCATGGTAATGCTGAGCAACTTGTAGATTACGAAACAGGAGCACCATTTACAGCTCATACAACAAATGAAGTGCCATTTATTTTAGTAAACTATGATGAGGCTTATACACTTGCTGAAGGTGGATGTCTTGCAGATATTGTACCGACTTTGATTCAGATTATGGGTAAAGAGCAGCCGGTTGAAATGACAGGCAAGTCTCTCCTGATTAAAAAATAATATGATTGCAACAATAGTAAATATGGTGGCAGTCCTTATCGGCGGAAGTGTTGGCCTTTTGCTCAAAAAGGGATTGCCGGAAAAATTATCCGACAGTATTATGAAGGGGCTCGGATTATGCACCCTATACCTTGGCATCAGTGGTTCTTTAAAAGGACAAAATTCACTGATTCTCATTATATCTATGGTAGTGGGTATCGTAATCGGAGAAATCCTGGATTTGGATGACAAAGTTAACCGGTTGGGCAAGTTTGTAGAAAAGAAATTTCAAAAAGAAGGAAATACCAAGGTGTCGATTGCAGAAGGATTTGTTTCAGCAAGTTTGTTATTCTGTGTAGGCGCAATGGCAATTGTAGGTTCTTTGCAGGCAGGTTTGGCAGGAGACTATGAAATGCTTTACAACAAATCGATGTTGGACGGTGTGGCAGCTATTATTTTCGCCTCCTCTTTTGGCGTTGGAGTATTGCTTTCTGCGTTTTTTGTATTTGCCTATCAGGGAACAATTACCTTATTGGCACAATGGATAGCACCTTTTTTGACAGATGTTGTTATCGCCGAGATGACTTGCGTGGGCTCTGTTATTATTATCGGTATAGCATTAAATATGATTGGGTTAACAAAATTTAAGCTGATGAATTATGTACCGGCAGTTTTTATACCGATAATATTGTGTAAATTTATGTAATGATGAAAACTCTCGTCTTAAGACGGGAGTTTTTTATATGTTAAGTGATTGTTGTATAAATTTTCCATACTTGTAAATACTGTAAGAAATGCCAAACGTTTTTTAGGTGACGGGCTAGTATAGCAGTAAGGAGGTTTGTATGATTGTCAGAATCATAGATGTACATGCCAGAGAAATTTTGGATTCCAGAGGGAATCCTACAATAGAAACAGAAGTGAAGGTTGTAAGGAAGAGAGAAACGATTGCACCGGCATTTGCAGGTGGAGCAGTTCCGGATTCTTATTTGCGTGGTGGAGAAAGAGCGTGTGAAAGTTATAAAGATTATCTGCCGGTTTCAGGAAGAGTGTTTATCGGAAGAGCCGCTGTTCCATCAGGAGCCAGCACAGGCGAATATGAAGCAGTAGAGCTTCGGGATAATGATAAGCGTTATCTTGGAAAAGGTGTGCAGAAAGCGGTAGAACATGTAAACACAGAGCTTCGTGAAATTTTAATAGGAAGAAATGTGTTGGAACAGGAGGAAATTGATCGTATTTTAATTGAAACAGATGGTACAAAAAATAAGTCCCGTTTGGGTGCTAATGCCACACTTGGCGTATCGCTTGCGTGTGCAAGAGCAGCTGCAGCAGCGTTGGAAATACCGTTATATCGATATTTGGGTGGTGTATCAGCTAAAACAATGCCTGTTCCCATGATGAATATTTTAAATGGTGGAAAACATGCAAGCAATACAGTGGATTTCCAAGAATTTATGATTATGCCTATTAACGCTCCGTCTTTTACGGAGGCACTTCGCATGGGAACAGAGATATATCATTATCTTAAAAAAATTTTGGAAAAAGAAGGGAAGGCGACGGGAGTCGGTGATGAAGGTGGTTTTGCACCGGATTTAAAAGATGCGGAAGAGGTATTTTCATATCTTACAAGAGCGATTAAGGAAGCAGGGTATGAGCCGGGAAGAGATGTGGTATTTGCAATGGATGCGGCAGCTTCAGAACTTTATAATAAAGATTCCGGGATGTATGAATTCCAGGGAGAAGGATATTACCTGCAGCAGACAAAATCTGTTACGGCAGAATATTCCACACAAGCGAGGGATGCAGAAGTATCAAAGCCGGATACAGTAGCTTCTATGAAGCTTCGTTCTACGGATGAGATGATTGCATATTATAAAATGCTTTGTGAAAAATATCCGATTATTTCGATTGAAGACGGACTTGATGAAAACGATTGGGAAGGCTGGAAGAAGATAACAAAGGAATTAGGCAGTCATGTGCAGCTTGTAGGAGACGATTTGTTTGTAACGAATGTAGAACGGTTAAAGAAAGGAATTCAGGAGGGGTGCGGAAACTCCATTTTAATTAAATTAAATCAGATTGGAACACTATCAGAAACAATTGCAGCAATTCATATGGCACAAAAAGCAGGCTATACGGCAGTGGTGTCTCATCGTTCGGGAGAGACCGAAGATTCGTTGATAGCAGACCTTGCAGTAGCGTTAAATTGCGGACAGATTAAAACAGGCGCTCCTTGCAGAAGTGAGCGTGTGGCAAAATATAATCAGATTCTCAGGATGGAAGAAGAACTGGGGAAAGTAGCAGTATATGGTCTGTCTGTTAAAAGATAATGACAATGATTTTTAGAACGTAATGATAGGTAAATAAAAACCGTATAAATCATCTCATAAAGCAAGATGATTCATACGGTTTTATTTATGCGGATAGAAAACTAGATATAAGTGTGGTCTACTTTAATAACACAGAAATAAGTCGGACTTATTTTTTTGACTTCAGCGTCAATGGCAGAGATTACTTCACTATCAGTCATATGGAAACGGTAAGGTACAAGCACATCAAAAATAAGGTTTGTATGGGTTGGACCATTTACCACACGAAAATCATGGAACATTAATGCTTCATCTAATGTAATGATGATACGGCTGAGTTGTTCTTTCAGTTCATTGACAACAGGGTCATCTACACAGATAGGATCCATGTGAATAACTGCTTCACAATTACATTCTCGGGAAAGATCATTTTCAATATGGTCAATCAAGTCATGCATCTCTTGAATATCACCGTTTGACGGAACTTCTGCATGAAGTGATACGATTACCCGGCCCGGGCCGTAGTCATGAATCATCATATCATGGATACCGAGAATCAGGTCATGCCCAATGACCAATGACTCTATTTTTTCTACATATTCTTTATCAGGAGCTTTTCCGAGAAGCGGATCAATCGTGTCTTTGATAGCCTGAATTCCCGAATAGAAAATGAATACACCTACGAGTAAACCACAGTATCCATCGATTTCCAGATGGAAAAAGTGAGAAACCAAAGTGGAAATCAGAACAAGTCCTGTCGATATGGTATCACCTTTACTGTCTGCAGCAGTTGCAAATAAAGCGGCACTGTTAATTTTGATGCCAATTTGTTTGTTGTAATATGCCATATAAAATTTTACGCCGATAGACAGTATTAAAATGCCTATAACAACAGGGTTGAAAATTGTTCCCTCAGGATGTCTGATTTTGGAAACAGAGGATTTAAGAAGCTCTATTGCCATTAATAAAATCATAAAGGATACCACCAGACCAGATAGGTATTCCATACGGCCATGACCGTACGGATGGTCTTTGTCCGGCTTTTCAGAAGCAAGTTTAAAGCCGATTAACGTGATGAAGGAAGACCCTGCATCTGATAAATTGTTAAAAGCATCAGCAGTAATTGCAATGGAATTACTAATGGTGCCGGCGATGAATTTTCCGAGAAACAGGAAAATATTTAAAAGGATACCAACGATTCCGCAAAGAGTACCATATGCATGGCGTACGGAGGCATCCGTTGTATTTTGATAATCTTTAATAAAATGTCTGGATAAAAATTGAATCATGGTATTCTCCTGTCAATAGTCTGGCTTTCATTAATATATGTTGAAAGCTACGGTATAAATACCGCCCTATCGTATCATAAATTAATGAGTTTGGGAAGTTTTAGGGAAGCGTAAAAAAGTTCAAAAAAATTTTTGATAAAAATGTAAAATACGCTTGACATAAAATGTAAAGCGAGCTATACTTCAAATGTAAAGTTAACTATACAATGGATAAAATAAAGGAGAGGCAGTTTTTCATGGATAGAAAAATGCTTACAAAAAAGTCAGGAAAGGAGACTTATGAAAAATCATATCAAGGATCTTAGAAAAGAAAGAAAAATATCACAGGAAGAATTAGCGATAGCAGTTTCTGTGACAAGACAGACAATTATTTCATTGGAAAACGGAAAATACAATGCATCATTGATGCTTGCGTATGAAATTGCCAAGTATTTTGAGAAAACAATCGAAGAAGTATTTATCTTTGAAGAGACAGAAGTGTAAATGAGATGGTTTTATGAGAATAAATAGTATTGTTTAAGATTAGAAAAGGAGTAATGAAATGTTAGTAAATACAATGAAAACAGGAAAAACAATTGAACAAAAAATGAGAAACAGAAATTTGTATTGTGTAGGTCTTATTGTATGCGGGATTATATCCCTGATTATAGGTGTAGGAAATGTACTTCCTGCAGAAATGAGTGATTATTGCAGCGGCTTTTATACAGGTGTCGGCGGCGGATTGATTGCAGCAAGTGTTATTACGCTTATCAAAAATATTATGATTTTGAAAAATGCAGATAAGTTAAAAGAACGTGAAATTTATGAAAACGATGAACGTAATAAAATGATCGGACTTAAAACATGGTCTTATACAGGGTATGCAATGTTTACCTTACTTTATATCGGCATGCTGGTGGCAGGCTTCTTTAGTGAAGTGGTTATGAATACCTTGCTTGTGATTATGGGAGTTTATGCACTTTGCATTTTCTTCGCAGGATTATACTGTAAAAAGACAATGTAAGCCTGGCTGTTTGTCAGAAGCTATAAAAGGAATGGAAAATAGGATGCCTGTTTCTGCTCTGAAAAATTGGTAAAAATTTTATTTTTAAAATGTTGTTAAGAAATGGAAAACAACGTATAATAATGGTATAGCAAAAAGCGCGTTCTCAGTAATTGCGGAGCTAGGAAATGCTAGAGAGGGATGGTGCATACTATGAGTAAAAAATATTTTGGAATTATTGAAACTGTAAATAAAGTAACAGGTCATGAAAACAAGAAATGCAGTGCTTGGAAATGGATTCTTGCGATTGTTGGAATTTTAGCAGCTATTGCAGGTGTGGCATATGCTCTGTATCGTTTAACACAGCAGGATTGTCTGGAAGACTTTGAAGAAGACTTTGAAGACGATTTTGATGATGAATATTTTGAAGATGAAGAAGATGCAGTAGTAGTTGAAGAGCCTGTAGAAGCAGTTCCGACTGTAGAAGCACAAGCAGAAGCGCAGGTAGAAGAATAATTCCTGATAAAATAAGAGCGGGTAGAGGCTCGTGTAAGTAATGCAATGAAAAGTGTGGCATGCCACACTTTTTTTGTGAAAGCAACGAGGAGAATGACTCTGCACTTGTGCGGAGGGCATTCGACGACTGCACATCAGAGGGAGATTGCAAGGCAATCGAACTCGGGGAAAGCAACGAGGAGAATGACTCTGCACTTGTGCGGAGGGCATTCGACGACTGCACATCAGAGGGAGATTGCAAGGCAATCGAACTTTGTGAAAGAAGGAAGATATTATGAAAAAAGGACAAGTATTAGAAGGAATCGTGGAAAGACTGGATTTTCCAAATAAAGGAATCGTACAGACAGAGGAAGGAATCTGTGTGGTAAAAAATGTGTTACCGGGACAAAAGATTTCTTTCATGGTACAGAAAAAGAGAAGTGGAAAAGCAGAAGGAAGATTGTTGCAGGTGCTGGAAAAGGCACCGGAAGAAATCGAAAGCCCATGTCCTCATTTTGGTATATGCGGCGGTTGTGCCTATCAGAATCTTCCTTACGAAAAACAGTGTGAGTTAAAAGAAAAGCAGGTAAAAGCATTACTGGATCCGGTATTGCAAAGACAGGAAACACCGTATGTTTTTGAGGGCATTAAAGCAAGTCCTGCCATTTACGGATACCGTAACAAAATGGAATTTTCATTTGGTGATGAAGTGAAGGATGGTCCTCTTTCTCTCGGTATGCATAAGAGAGGAAGCTTCTATGATATTGTGACGGTGTCGGAATGTAAGATTGTAGATGAAGATTACAGAAGGATTCTGGTGGCGGTAAGAGATTACTTTGAAAAGCTGGAGATTCCGTTTTATCATAGACTTCGTCATACAGGTTACCTTCGGCATTTACTCGTAAGAAAAGCAGTAAAAACAGGTGAGATTCTTATTGCACTGGTTACGACAAGTCAGATGCAGCTGGATTTGACGGCTTTTGTGGAGATGCTTAAAGAGCTTGCGTTAGATGGAAGGATAGTGGGGATTTTACACACAATCAATGATTCTGTGGCAGATGTGGTTCAGAGTGATGAAACACATATTTTATACGGTCAGGACTTCTTTTATGAAGAGCTGCTTGGATTAAAGTTTAAGATTACACAGTTTTCCTTTTTCCAGACGAATTCTCTTGGAGCAGAAGTGTTGTATCAGACTGCAAGGGAATACATCGGAGATATCGGAACGGATATGACCGTATTTGATTTATATAGCGGAACCGGAACGATAGCACAGCTTATGGCACCGGTAGCCAAAAAAGTAGTCGGAGTGGAAATTGTAGAAGAAGCAGTAGAAGCAGCTAAGAAAAACGCGGAACTGAATGGTTTACATAATTGTGAATTTATTGCCGGTGACGTTCTGAAAGTATTAGATGATATTACAGACAAGCCGGATTTTATTATTCTGGATCCGCCGCGAGATGGAATACATCCGAAAGCAATTAAGAAAATACTTCATTATGGTGTGGAAAGGATGGTATATATTTCCTGTAAGCCAACAAGCCTTGCAAGAGATTTGGTATATTTCTTAGAGGCAGGCTATAAAGTGGAAAGAGTGGTTGTTTGTGATCAGTTCCCTTGGACAGGAAATGCAGAAACGGTCTGCTTATTATCCAAAATAAAGATGGAATAATGTAATGTTTTAATAATTTTTTTAGTATTTTATAAAAAAATATTGAATATTGCGGAATCTAGGAGTATATTAGGCTATTAGGGGAGAAATTTTAATCGGATATCATTATGATATCCGATTTGTTATGTGCTTTTTGAGGAGAAAGCGTTAATAGCGTCGGGGAGACGTTAAAATAAATTATAGAGGAGAGGTTTTAATATGGTAGCTTTATTGGTATTAGTGGTTGTAGCCGCATTGCTTGCAATCGGATATGCTGCATTTAACTTCATTGGTGTAAAGAAAATTGATGAAGGCAGCGAAAAGATGTCTGAAATTGCAGCTGCAATCCGAGTTGGTGCAAACGCATTTATTGTGTATGAGTACAAAATTATTGCAGTGGTTGTTGCAATTATTGCAGTTGTTTTTTGTGCAATTTTTTCGGTACAGTACGGTGCGTTCAGTTGGGAACCGTCTGTATGCTTTATCATCGGTGTTGTGATGAGTGGTTCTGCCGGCTGGGTAGGTATGAAAATTGCGACTTATGCGAATGTAAGAGTATCCAACACAGCGCGTTTGACAAAGAAGATTGGTGAAACCTTAAAGGTTGCATTAAAAGGCGGATCTGTAATGGGTCTTTGTGTAGGTGGTTTCGCACTTCTTGGTTTATTCTTAGTTTATTTGATTTTTGGATACGGAATGGGGCTTATTTCTGAAGCAGCACTTATTCAGGGACAGCATGTATTCACACAGTGTCTTTCCTGTTATGCACTTGGTTGCTCCATCGTTGCTATGTTTAACCGTGTAGGTGGTGGTATCTATACAAAAGCAGCAGATATGGGTGCTGACCTTGTTGGTAAAACAGAAGCAAACATTCCGGAAGATGACCCACGTAACCCTGCTACAATCGCAGATAACGTAGGTGATAACGTAGGTGACGTTGCAGGACTTGGTTCTGACCTTTTGGAATCCTTTGTTGGTGCGATTTCTTCAGCAATTATCCTTGCGGTAAGTATTACACTTGCATCCGTTGTTCAGAGCAATACTATTCCATATGAAATGCTTGAAAAGTTGATGTACTTCCCACTTGTGTTTGCAGCAGTAGGTTTGATTGCATCTATCCTTGGTATTGCATATGTATTATTCAAAAAAGGATCTGAAAATCCTCACAGGGATTTAAATATTTCTACATGGAGTGCAGCGGCACTCACAATTATTGCAGGCTTTGCCGCTACATATTTTATGTTTGCAAATGAAACAAAAGAAATATTCGCAGCAGTAGGCTTTAACATTGGTTTTGTATCTCCATGGGTTGCAGCTTCCCTTGGTGTTATCAGTGGTGTTGTAATCGGTGCGATTGCGGAATATTATACAAGCTATGACTTTAAACCGACACAGATGATTGCACACGCATCAAAAGAAGGTCCGGCGCTTACAATTACACAGGGTCTTGCAGTTGGTATGAAATCCTGTATGTTCCCATTGATTGTGCTTGGTGTAACAACATATGTTTCCTATGCGGTTTCCGGAATTTTCGGTATTGCGATGGCAGCAGTAGGTATGCTTTCCTTCGTATCCGCAACAGTTTCCGTAGATACATACGGACCAATTTCTGATAATGCCGGCGGTATTGCAGAAATGTCCGAGCTTGAACCTGAAGTTAGACAGATTACAGATAAACTTGACTCTGTAGGTAATACTACAGCAGCAATCGGTAAAGGCTTTGCAATCGGCTCAGCAGCACTTGCAGCTCTTTCCCTGATGGTATCTTTCTTATATGCATTCCAGCCGGTAGGCGCAGAATTGGATCTTAACTTTACAGATCCTAAGATTCTTGCAGGAGCATTAATCGGTGGTGCGCTTCCATTTATGTTCTCAGGAATGTTGATTGAAGCAGTTGCAAAGGCAGCAAGAAAGATGGTTGACGAAGTTCGTCGTCAGTTTAAAGAAATTCCGGGTATTTTGGAAGGAACAGAAAAACCTGATTATAAGACATGTATTGAAATTTCATCTCAGGGTGCAATTAAAGAAATGAAAGCTCCTGCTATGATTTCTATCTTATTCCCACTTGTTTCCGGATTTTTATTCGGACCATACTTTGTAGGTGGTCTCTTAATCGGAGCAACACTTTCTGCAATCATGCTTGCTATCTTTACAGGTAATGCAGGTGGTGCCTGGGATAATGCGAAGAAATACATTGAGTCCGGAGCTGTTGAAAACCATAAGAAAGGTTCCGCAGCTCATAGCGCAGCAGTAGTAGGTGATACAGTAGGTGATCCACTGAAAGATACAGTAGGTCCATCCCTTGATATCTTAATCAAAATTATGTCTACAGTATCTCTTGTTGCAGCGGTACTTTTCAGTAAATATAATGTATTGGATTGGATTTTAGGTGTATTAAAATAAAAGCAGATTCGGGATATGTGTAAACATATGTCAGAAGTGTAAAGAAACGTAAAGCGGTATGTTCCATGAAATGTTGGACATACCGCTTTCTATATTCATACATTATAAAAACTGTCTTGTGGCAGACAGTTTTAGAGTTTCGCTAATTAGCGTGGATATGATTTTTGATTGCTAAAAAGCTTTCTTCACTGATGTCATGCTCCATACGGCAGGCATCTTCTAAAGCAGTATCCGGGTCTACCCCCAGGCTGATCAGCCAGTTTGACAGGATGGTGTGCTTTTCAAGAACATGCTCTGCCTGTGTGCGACCGGCCTTTGTAAGTGTAATGTGTCCGCTTTCATCTATATCGATATAGCCTCTTTCACGAAGATTTTTCATAGCCACACTGACACTTGGTTTGGAAAAATTCATTTCACGAACGATGTCAATGGCACGTACTTCTGAAAGGCGTTTTTGAAGTGAGAGTATGGTTTCTAAATAATCTTCAGTGGATTCGTTGGAACGATGCTTTGTGTGATCCATAGTTTGAATGCTCCTTTTTGATTTATCAATCATACCATTTTTTGTATGAAATGACAAATGAATATTTGGGTATTCCCTTTTACTTTTGGACTGACAGGTTCTAACTTTGGCGATTTTACCAATCCTTGATACGAACAGAATAATAGGATAAAGTGAACGGAAAGATAAACTTGAATTGACCGAGCTCTTTGAGCGAGGGATGACAATTAAATTTACCTACTGTCTAGTAATAATAAAGAGGCAGTAGGCAAAACACGAAAGAACCCGACGAATCCCAATTTATCGGGCAGTTGTGGTCTGCGATTATACCTCTCTTTGTCATTTTGACGAAGAGAGGTTATTTCTATCCTAAATCAGTCCAAAAGGTAATTGGAAGTTTGGGTATTACTATGGGGAGAAAATTGCTATAATAGGATAGACAAGATAGAAACGGAGTAGCATTGACGTATGAAAAAACAGTGGTGGCATGAAAAGGTAGCATATCAGATTTATCCAAAAAGCTTTAAAGATACGAATGGTGATGGTATTGGTGACTTGCGAGGAATTATATCAAAACTGGATTATCTGAAGGATTTGGGAATCGATATAATTTGGATTTCTCCCTGTTATAAATCTCCGTTTGCCGATCAGGGATATGATATTTCGGATTACTATAATATTGATCCCGTTTTTGGTAACATGTCTGATATGGAAGAGCTTATTGCGGAAGCGAAAAAGAGAGACATGTATATTCTTATGGATTTAGTAGTAAATCATTGTTCAGATGAACATGAATGGTTTCAGAAAGCGTTGGCGGATCCGGATGGAGAACATGGAAAGTATTTTTATATAGAAGAATGTAAAGACGGAAAACTTCCTTGTAACTGGAGAGCCTATTTTGGCGGTTCTGTATGGGAACAGATTCCGGGAACAGATAAATACTATTTTCATGCATTTCATAAAAAGCAACCGGATTTAAACTGGGAAAATCCGGTGGTACGCGAAAAAATATATGAAATGATGAACTGGTGGCTGGATAAAGGTCTGGCGGGATTTCGTATTGATGCCATTATTAATATTAAAAAAGTGCTGCCATTTAAGGATTACCCTGCGGATAGAGAAGACGGATTATGTGATATCGGTTATATGCTGGCAGAAGCAGAGGGAGTACATGAGTTTTTGCAGGAAATGGCAGAGAAAACATTCAGACCGCATCAGGCTTTTTCTGTTGGAGAAGTGTTTAATGCAAAAGAAGATGAACTGGGAGCATTTATCGGCGATAAGGGATGCTTTTCATCTATGTTTGATTTCAGTCAGACGATTTGTGGGCATAGTTTAAAGGGCTGGTATGACAGTGATGATATTACACCTGATGAATACAAAAACTGTTGTTTTACATCTCAAAGACAGGCTGGTAAGGTAGGATTTTTATCAAATATTATAGAAAATCATGATGAATCCCGAGGGGTGAGCCGTTATATTCCGCGAGGGGACCAGAGCGAAATCAGTAAAAAGCTTTTAGCAACAGCATATTTTATGTTGAAGGGGCTGCCTTTTATTTATCAGGGACAGGAAATTGGAATGGAGAATCTGAAACTGGATTCGATAGATTGTATCAATGATATTAATACGCTGGACGAGTATCAGGTGGCTCTTGATGCGGGCTTGTCACCGGAAGAAGCAATAAAAACAGTTAATCGCTTTAGCCGGGATAATGCACGTACACCATTTCAATGGAGTGCAGAGGAAAATGCAGGTTTTACGACAGGAAAGCCATGGCTTTTTGTGAATCCGAACTATACGGAGATTAATGTTAACGAGCAGCTTGGGCGCAAAGAGTCGGTACTCAATCATTATAAAAAACTAATTATGCTTCGAAAAAACAAGGAATATAAAGATACCATTGTATATGGTGAGGTGGTTCCTGTGATGGCAGATGTGCAAAATCTGATGGCGTATTATCGCATGGGTGAAAAGCAGACGCTTCTTGTGCTTGCTAATTTCCAAAAAGAAGAAAGAACTGTTACTTTGGAAATGCCATACAAACGTGTCCTTTTAGATAACTACGGACAGGAGCAATGGTATGACAATATTACAGACAAGAAAAATATTTTGTTGAAAGAATATCAGGCAGTAATATTAGAAATGTAACGTTAAAGACAGAACTTTTAAAGGCAGAACTTCTATTTGTGAAGCTCTGCCTTTTTCTATGCTTGTTTATACCTGTGTATTGATACCGTTCAAATTAATATGCTCGTTTTCTTCCATTGGAATAACGAGGTATTTCTTACCGGCAATAATTTCGGATTTGATTTGGGATGCTTTTTCCGGTTTGACGCGGAGAATGACATCATAAATTTTGTTTGGTTCATTACCTTCTTCGTCTTTTGCAAGGAAGGTTTTTTGAACAAGCTCGCGCTGTAGTTCCTGTACCTGAAGTCTAAGGGTTTCTTCCTCTTTTTCACGGGCATTTTTTTCCAGTGCCTTTTCATCAATCAGGTTTTTCACTTCGGGAAGTCCGTTTTCGAATTCTTTGGAAACTTCGGCCTGAATGATTCTGGCTTTTTCACCGGTAATTCCGTTTTCGGATAAAACTTCTTCGATAACCTCCGGAGTTAATACAGGCTCTTCTTCAAAAGGGATTTCTTCATCGGAGGATATTTTTTCCTGCAGGCTTTCCTGAATTTGTAAAAGCATGTCATCACTATCCTCGGATTCCGGACCAAGCGCTTTTTTAACGATAGAGTGGAAGGTCTGTTTTTGCTCCGTAGCAGTACGTTTGCTGCCGCAGCCAAGAGCGTCCTGTACGAAATCAGGATGAGAATCCTTTGCATCTTTTACATAATAGGTAAGTGCGTGAATATCGCTGCTTCGTTCTGAAAAGGCAGGGAAGAGAAAGCCAACATCAGGAGCACCCACTACCCAGTCTCTGATACGTGCACCGATACGGTTTTCTTCCTCACGATAGCCCAGTCCCGGTTTGGAAAGGCAAACAGGACAGATGGCACAAAGCAGATAATCATATACTTCTTCGGATTCATCAATCTTCATATTATCACTTGTTTTTGTGATAACATCGTATGTATCGTGGAACAGAAGGATGAGATAATTGCCGGCAAATTCATAATGCTCGATAATTAAATCATAGAAACGGTCAAGCAAATCTTCATTTTTCAATTCGCTGGCACGAAGACCTAAAAGAAATTGCTGCTTACCGCCTGCTTCTTCTTCAATAAGAGGAAATTCCAGCTTTAACAGGTTGTTTCCAATTGTACCGGAGAGACATTTTCTGGCAATTTCCAGATATTTATAAAATTCTTCATCATCCAGATTTAAAAAGGTTTCTGATATTTTTACAACTTTATTGCGATTTGCATCTACATAGCAGCCACACATTTTCGTGATGGTACATTCTGTTTTGCTAAGGCGTCGTTTGAGTTCCAGAATATCTTTTTTTGTCATAATATTTCATCCTATATTGTTTGGTATTATGTCACTATTTATGAAGGACAAAAGCAATCACAAAGGGACACTATGACATCATAGCATTTTTTGATACAGTATGTAAATTGGATGTTGTCATAAAATAAAAAATTACCCTTTTAGGATTAGGAATAATATAGTACAATGAAATAGACTTTTTAAAGACGGAATCGATTATAGATAGAAGATGGGGATAATTGGTTCCACACAAACATCGTAGAAAGGGAACGCATGAAAATGAAAACAATGATGAAAAAAGCGATAGCTGTTACTTTGTCTCTTGCAATGGCAGTTACTGTATTTATGGGGGCTTCCTTGGAAAGTAAAGCGTATACAGAAACAAATCTTCGCTCTGTATATACAAATGAACCAACAACAGCAGCAAAAGCAAATTTAAGACCTATCGCAGTTATGATGCCTACAGATAAGGTTGCACAGCCTTCTTACGGTATTAGTAAGGCAGACGTTTTATACGAAATTATGGAAGAAGGTAATATTTCCAGACAGCTTGCGGTAATTAATGACTGGACAGGCATGGCACGTATCGGTAATATCAGAAGCTGTAGATTATATTACATTCCTGTAGCAAAGGAATGGGATCCGATTCTGATTCACTTTGGTGGTGTATGTTATATGCAGGGAACAATTGATGCACCGGATGTAAATAACCTTTCCGGTACATACGAATATGGTGTAGGTGGTAGTGCACCTGGCGCAGGTAACTATTTCCGTACAAGTGACAGAAAAGCACCTCATAATGCATACATCAGTGCACAGGGAATTATGAAAGCCTGTACAAAATTAGGCTATTCCATGAACCTTAGAGATGGCTTTTATAACAGTAAACACTTTAACTTTGCAGAAGGTGTTAACACATTGGCACAGTATCCAAATGCGGCTACAGCAAATGTAATTGACTTAGCACAGGTATTCCCATATACAAAGAGCTCCTTAAGCTACAATCCGGCAGATGGTATGTACTATAAAAACCTTCATGGCGTGCCACAGACAGACGGACTTACAGGTACTCAGCTTAAGTTCGCGAACGTAATTGTACAGAATACAATTTGGGGACCGGCATCTCCGATGGATTCCAAATATCTTGCATTCGCTATGGTAGATAATACAATGGATGGTTATTACTTTACAAAAGGAAAAGCTATTCATGTGACATGGCAGAAAGCAAGCGATTATGCGCCAACACGTTATTTTGACGATAATGGTAACGAAATCCAGTTAAATACAGGAAAGACATATATTGCAATTGCTCAGGCAGGAAGAGCAGTAAGATTTTATTAATTAATAGTAAGATTGCTTAAGAAGAAATGATAAGGACAGGAGAAATCCTGTCCTTATTTTATGGAAAACTATAATAAATCATAAGACTGCTCGTTTCATCGCCATAACAAAAAAACAACCTGTCATGACGGTAACAGGTTGCTTGTGTTTATAAATTAGTCCATTTTGTTAACGGCTACTGTAAGACGAGAAACTTTTCTTGCAGCATTGTTTTTGTGGTAAATACCTTTTGTAGTAGCTTTATCAATTGTAGAAATAGCTTCTGTTAAAGCTGCTGTAGCTGCTGCTTTATCTTTTGCGTCGATAGCTGCATATACTTTCTTGATGGCTGTCTTAACGCCGGATTTGATAGATTTGTTTCTTTCAGCTTTAGTTCTGTTAACTAAAATTCTCTTTTTTGCAGATTTAATATTTGCCAAGATGACACCTCCAATGAATTCTACTTTTCGTCCAAGTTATTCATGTTACATCTAGCGAGACACGGAATGCTAATGTAAACATACGCATATTATTGTAATAAGAGAAAACTTTTCTGTCAATACATATTTTGCGAAAAACAGCAAAAAATATCATCAAAATAGCAAATAAAAAAAGAACCAAAGGGTGGGAGCATGGCATTTCAAATTAGAACGGATTTGGCATTGGAAGCAAGAGAGTCTGTAGCATTACAGGATGGTAACATGCGGGGGATCCGTGTGGAAGAGGAAGTTGACAAAGAAAACGAAGTTTATATTACAAAAGTATTTATTGAAACAAAAAATGCAGCAAAAAGCATGGGGAAACTTCCGGGCACATATATTACTTTAGAGGTACCTCAGATGGCATTGGCTGATGAAGGATATCATCGTGAGATTTCACGTAAGGTTGCAAAGCAGCTTTGCAGTCTTTTGCCGGAGGAGAAGGAAGAATTGTCGGTGCTTGTTGTCGGACTTGGTAATAGAGACGTAACAGCGGATGCATTGGGGCCAAATGTGGCGGACCGACTGCATATTACGCGACATGTTGTTAAGGAATTTGGACAAAGAGCGTTTGAACAAAAAGAGGTCCATCTCATAAGTGCCATTGTACCTGGGGTAATGGCAAAAACAGGAATGGAAAGCTTTGAAATTGTAAAAGGAGTAGTGGCACAAACAGAGCCGGATGTAGTGATTGCCGTAGATGCTTTGGCGGCAAGGAGTACCAAAAGGCTTAATCGGACTATTCAGATTACAGATACAGGAGTTCAGCCGGGGTCAGGTGTTGGAAATCATAGACATGCTCTGACAAAGGAGACATTGCATGTTCCGGTAATCGGAATTGGGATTCCAACGGTGGTGGATGCCGGTACGATTGTAAATGATGCGGTGGAAAAAGAGTATCGGGATAAATTGCTGAGAGATGATTTACATTTTTCAAAAATGACAGAATTACAAAATATGTATGTTACGACAAAGGATATTGACGACGTGATTAATCGGGTTAGCTTTACAATATCGGAGGCAATTAATATTGCATTGGAAAAGTAATTATATTTATACCATAGGACTTATTGCTTTTTTGTGTCTTTGTCCGCAGACAATGTGGATAGAGACACTTTATCAGTTATGGTCACCGTTGACGGCAATGTGCATCTTAGAAGAAAAATATGTATGGGAAAAGCCTGTAGAAATGGTTATGCTCGATTTTGCGGAAGCACAGATGCCTATTTACCGGTACAGTATGTCCTATTACGGAAATGAAGTAATCAAAGAGCCGGACCGGGAATATGAAAATGAAATGCCTGAAATTTCGGAGCCATCTGATGGGAAGAAGGAATCGGAAAAGATAATGGATGAAGAGAAAAAGGAAATGGCAGTGCAGGAGCAGACAGAAAGTGAAAAGTTACTGCCTGATATTTCTGCGACAGAAACGGATACCGGTATACGGCTGAATGAAGAGGACTCCGGCTTTTATGTAACAGATGGGAATATACAAAAATCGATTAGCTATTCTACACAGCTGCTAAGAACACAAAAAGTAAAAGATATCGATTTGCGGCAGTATTACGATGAAGAGAAGCTGGTAGAGGATTTTTATACGATAGATGCATCTACCGGTTTGGAACAACCCTTATCCTTGGAAGAATTACTTGGTAAGGATATGACGATACAGAAATCGGAAAGTGAGCCACAGATTTTGATATATCATACGCATTCGCAGGAAGGGTTTCAAAATTCCATGCCGGGAAGTGTAGACAGTAGTATTGTTGGGGCAGGTGAAATTCTGGCAAATCTCTTACATGAGGAATATGGGTATCAGGTAATCCATTGCAAGGAACAGTTTGATGTGCAGTCAAGGGATTATGCATATTCGTATGCGCTTCCTGCAATTGAGCAGATTCTTAAGGACAATCCCACAATTGAGGTGGTTATAGATTTACATAGAGATGCTGTGCCGGAGGATAGCAAACTCCTTACGAACATAGAAGGAATTGACATGGCACAGTTTATGTTTTTTAACGGCTTGAGCTTTCACAAGGATATCGGAAAGATTGCGTATTTATCAAATCCTTATCTGATGGATAATCTGGCGTTTTCTTTTCAGATGCAGCTGGCATGTGAAAGCTATTATCCGGGGCTTGCCCGCAAGATTTATTTAAAAGGGTATCGCTATAATATGCACCTTTGTTCGAAGGCGCTGCTGGTAGAATTAGGGGCACAGACGAATACCTTTCAGGAAGCAGTACAGTCACTTGCACCGCTTGCCAGATGCCTGCATGTTGTGTTGTCCGGCGAACTGGACAAGGAAATCTAAGTTTGCTATACTAATTTGGTTAAGAATAAAAAGTACCCACAGAATCAGGAGGACTACATGGCAGGTGTAGAACAAAGCAAGATTAGAAATTTTTGTATTATAGCGCATATCGATCATGGTAAATCCACTTTGGCAGATCGTATTATAGAAAAAACAGGCACATTGACCAGCAGGGAAATGCAGGATCAGGTGCTTGATAATATGGATTTGGAAAGAGAAAGAGGAATTACGATTAAAGCACAGTCTGTACGTATCGTATACAAAGCCAAGGACGGAGAGGAATATATTTTTAACTTAATTGATACTCCGGGACATGTGGACTTTAACTACGAAGTGAGCAGAGCTTTGGCAGCCTGCGACGGAGCAATTCTTGTTGTGGATGCAGCACAGGGAATTGAGGCACAGACACTTGCCAATGTATATCTTGCACTGGATCATGACCTGGATGTATTTCCGGTTATTAATAAAATTGATTTACCAAGTGCGGAGCCGCAGCGCGTGATTGAAGAAATAGAAGATATTATTGGAATAGAAGCAGAGGATGCACCGCTTATTTCTGCCAAAAACGGTATTGGTATTGAAGAGGTACTGGAGCAGGTAGTGGCAAAAGTACCGGCACCGGTTGGAGATCCGGAAGCACCGTTACAGGCATTGATTTTTGACTCTCTTTATGATTCCTATAAAGGCGTTATTGTATTTTGCCGTATTAAGAATGGACGAGTTAAAAAGGGAACAAAGATTAAAATGATGGCAACGAATGCTACTGCGGAAGTGGTAGAGGTAGGCTATTTTGGTGCCGGTCAGTTTATTCCATGCGATGAGCTTATGGCAGGTATGGTAGGTTATATTACCGCCTCTATCAAAAATGTAAAAGATACCCGTGTCGGTGATACGGTTACCGATATGGAAAATCCATGCGAAAAGCCATTGCCGGGATATAAAAAAGTAAATCCAATGGTATATTGCGGTGTGTATCCGGCAGATACCAATAAGTATCCTGATCTTAGAGATGCACTTGAAAAGCTTCAGTTAAATGATGCGGCATTATTTTTCGAGCCGGAGACATCGCTGGCACTTGGCTTTGGTTTCCGTTGCGGATTCTTAGGCCTTCTCCATTTGGATATTATTCAGGAGCGTCTGGAACGGGAATATAATCTGGACCTGGTGACGACTGCTCCGGGCGTTATCTATCATGTGTATAAGACAAACGGAGAAATGATAGAGCTTACCAATCCGTCCAATCTTCCGGACCCGTCAGAAATTGACTATATGGAAGAGCCGATTGTAAGTTCTGAAATCATGGTGACAACGGAATTTATCGGACCGATTATGCAGCTTTGTCAGGAAAGACGAGGCAGATATATCAGTACGGAATACATTGAAAGCAACAGGGCACTTCTGAAATATGAACTGCCATTAAATGAAATTATTTACGATTTCTTTGATGCATTAAAATCCCGTTCGAAAGGCTATGCGAGCTTTGATTATGACTTAAAGGGATATGAAGCTTCTAAGCTTGTGAAGCTGGATATTCTTGTAAATAAAGAAGAGGTGGATGCCTTGTCCTTTATCGTACATGCGGAGAGTGCGTATGAGCGTGGACGTAAAATGTGCGAAAAACTGAAGGAGGAAATTCCGAGACACTTATTTGAAATTCCGATTCAGGCAGCAGTAGGTGGTAAGGTTATTGCCAGAGAGACCGTACGTGCTATGCGTAAAGACGTACTTGCGAAATGCTATGGTGGTGACATTACACGTAAGAGAAAGCTTCTGGAAAAACAGAAGGAAGGTAAGAAACGTATGCGTCAGGTGGGTAATGTGGAAATTCCGCAGAGTGCATTTATGAGCGTACTTAAACTAGATACAAATTAAAGACAGGGCACGGAACAGGTGCTATAAGAAACAGCGTACCCTGTGAGGGACGCTGTTTTTTGTGTGTAACAGAAAAGTGAAGAACTGATTTATATTAATAGCAGGAGAATCTATGGAACAGAAAAAATTAAGCTTGTATATACATATTCCGTTTTGTGTAAAAAAATGTGCTTATTGTGATTTTTTATCTATGCCAATGGAGGAAAAGACACGTAATAAATATGTGGAAATGTTATTGCGGGAAATCAGGCAGGAAGGTGTTTTCTATCAGGATTATGTGGTGGATACCGTCTTTTTTGGCGGCGGTACACCGACGATACTTTCTACGGAACAGTTGGCGATGCTGCTGAAAGAGCTTCGTGAAAGCTTTTGCTTTGCAGAACCGGAAATTACTATTGAGTGTAATCCAGGGACGGTAGATAAAGAAGCTTTGGCAGGATTGAAAAATGCCGGCTTTAATCGGTTGAGTATAGGACTTCAGTCAGCAGACAACAAAGAACTGAAATGTCTTGGAAGAATTCACACGTGGGAAGATTTTTTACAGACCTATGAACAGGCAAGGGCAGCGGGCTTTGAAAATATTAATATTGATTTGATGTCTGCTCTACCGGGACAGACCATAGAGTCTTATCAAAATACGCTGCAGAAGGTGTTGGAATTAAAGCCGGAGCATATTTCTGCATATAGCCTTATGATTGAAGAAGAGACGCCGTTTTACGACCTGTATAGTGAAGGGGGAACGTATGCATCACTTCTTCCTTCAGAAGATACGGAAAGAGCTATGTATGACCTGACAGAGCAGCTTCTTTCGGAAAGAGGTTATGCTCGCTATGAAATATCCAATTATGCGTTACCGGGGAAACAGTGCCGGCATAATATCGTTTATTGGAAGCGTGGAAATTATCTGGGACTTGGTCTTGGCGCAGCTTCACTTGTGGAAAATGTACGTTTTCATAAGGAAGAGGAACTGGACTTTTATTTCAAATCGATGGGTAAACTGAAGGTGGAAGAAACAGATTTTGAGTTTCAGCAGAACAAGTATTTATCGAATACATATAAAGACCGGCAAGTGCTTACGAAAAATGAGCAGATGGAAGAATTTATGTTTCTCGGACTACGTATGATGGAAGGAGTAAATAAGGCAGATTTTAAGAAGCAATTTCATGTTGCGCTGGAGGATGTATATCGAAAATCTTTACAAAGACTGGAAAGACAGGAACTGATAAAAGTGATAGAGGATAGAATTATGTTAACTTCAAAAGGGGTGGATGTAAGCAATGTTGCACTTGCAGAGTTTTTGTTGTAAATTGCAGTTTGGTGCGTTAAAATAATAGTGAGAATAAGTGCGAAAAGTGTTATGTGGAAAGGCACGTTGGAAAAGCATCAGGTCATAAACTATTAAAAATGATTCTGGAGGCTTTCTTTGAAGACATTCAGCAGACCATTAACACCACAGGAAGAAGCATATTATCTGGATTTGTATCATCATGGTGATGCGGTACAGGCAAAGGAAGCTTTGGATGTTCTGATAGAGAGAAATCTGCGATTAGTAACACACGTACTGAAAAAATATCAAAATGTTCAGGATGATATGGACGATTTGATTTCGCACGGAACGATAGGACTTATCAAGGGAGTTAAAAACTATTCCCCGGATAAAGGGAGCAGGCTTGCGACTTTTGCGGCAAAATGTATTGAAAATGAAATACTGATGTTGCTCAGAGGACGTAAAAAGATTGCAAGGGAAGTTTCTTTATATGAGCCGATAGGTACGGATAAAGAGGGAAATGACATTCAGCTGTTTGACGTGATGGAAGCAAAACAGCCGGATGTGATAGAAACGTTGCAGTTTCATGAGGATGTTCTGTTTCTGAAACAAATTTTTGGGACAGTGTTGACAGAAAGAGAACAGGAAATCATAGGTTATCGTTATGGAATGATAACAGGTGAAGAGGTAACACAACGGGAAATTGGCGAACAATTGGGCATTTCAAGGAGTTATGTATCGAGAATAGAAAAGCGTGCATTGCAGAAATTGAAGGCAGCGTTTGAAAGTTGTGGAAGAGGGAAATAAGATGAAATTTGTACAGACAGAAGCGTTAAAAGAAGGTATGCGCCTGGCTTATCCGGTGTATAATCATCAGGGAGTACTCTTGTTTGAACAGGATTCTAAACTGACAAGACAGAGCATCAACAGTATAACAAACTTTAAATTATTAGGAGTATATGTACTGGAACCGGCTGAACCGGCTCCGCCTCTTTCGGAAGAGGATATTGAATTTGAAAGATTTCAGGCAGAGCATGTTTATCGTCTGCAAGAAGGAATGGAAGCAATTATTTCCTCGGAAAAAATTGGTAAAATACAAAATATGGTAGGCGTGCTGCAAAAAGCGTATGGACGTAAGAGTAATAAAATGCAGTTTAAGCAGAGTCTTCGTTCAAAAGAAGATTATATTTATAAGCATTCCATGAATGTTGCTATTTTGACAACACTTATGGCGTACCGTATGAAATTAAAAATTGAAGAGTGTGAAATGTCAATTACAGCAGCTCTTGTACATGATATCGGAAAGGTGATGGGAGCAGAAAGCCCGGAAGAGGAACGTGACGAATACGGCAAGCTGCAATATGAGTTTTATAGGGAAAAGTCAGGACATGAGTTTCTGGATAAGGTATTTGCAAGCAAACCGAATATCCGCCGGATTTGCAGTCAGGCTCTGCTGCTAAAGCAAGGTCTGTATGAAGAAAGAGAGCTTCCTAAAAAAGCAATTATGGGCAGTAAGATTCTCATGGTGGCAGACTATTATGATACGATGACCGCTATGAGACTTGGTAAGGAACCACAGTCTGAAATCAGTACGGTAAAACAGATGCTGGCAAGACCGGATATATTTGATGAGCAGGTAGTACAGACACTTCTTGCGTGCATTAATATCGTATATGCGGGCATCAGTGTGGAACTTAATACCGGAGCAAAAGCACTTGTGCTTCACGAAAATCCGACAGACATTCTTCGCCCTACCGTGCTTTTGTTTAAGGACAACAGTATTATGGACTTGTCATTACGGGACAATTTGGATGTTACAATTGTAGATATTGTAAAAACGATGAATGAACAGTATGTGTTGAAGGATACACAGCTTTAATGCGAGGATGAACAAACGATGATAAATATAGAAGATATTTTAAAAACTGCAAAAGATGCGGGCGCATCCGATGTACATATTACAGTAGGTGTACCACCGAAGATGCGTGTGAACGGCATCCTGATGACGATGGATTATCCACGAATGATGCCGGATGATACAAAAGCAGTTTTTGTAAGCATATCTACAGATGTGCAACGTCAAAAATTTGAAGAGCTGGGCGAATACGATATGTCGTTTTCCATTCCGGCAATCGGAAGATTCCGAGTGAATGCATTTAAGCAGAGAGGAACGGTTGCGATGG
Source organism: Lachnospiraceae bacterium (assembly GCA_015056725.1). Classification (GTDB taxonomy): domain Bacteria; phylum Bacillota; class Clostridia; order Lachnospirales; family Lachnospiraceae; genus 1XD8-76. The sequence continues at coordinate 81,505 of SVFS01000002.1, forward strand.
CATTCCGTTTGGTAGGAACCAGCGTTCCAAGTGTGGAAGAACTGGGAATACCGGAATCCGTAATAGATTTGTATACACGTAAGCGTGGGCTTGTATTGGTAACCGGTCCTACAGGAAGCGGTAAATCCACTACTTTGGCGGCACTTGTAGATAAAATTAATAAAAACAGGGAAGCACATGTAGTTACGTTAGAGGACCCTATTGAGTATCTGCACCGTCATGATAAGAGTATGGTAAATCAGCGTGAAATCGGTTTGGATTCGGAGAATTATGCAAATGCACTTCGTGCTGCACTTCGTGAAGATCCGGATGTTATTCTTGTTGGTGAGATGCGTGACTTTGAAACAATCAGTGTAGCAATTACCGCAGCGGAAACAGGACATTTGGTACTGTCTTCGTTACATACCTTAGATGCGGCAAGTACGGTAGACCGTATCATAGACGTATTCCCACCGCATCAGCAGCAACAGATTCGTGTGCAGTTTGCGAACGTGCTTGAAGCAGTTATTTCACAGCAGCTTATTCCGAGAGCAGACGGAAATGGAAGGGTGGCTGCTTTTGAAGTACTTCATGCAAATTATGCAGTAAGAAACTTGATTCGTGAGAATAAGTCACATCAGCTTATCTCGGTTATGCAGACAAATCGTAAGCAGGGAATGATGCTTATGGATGATGCGATTTTAAAATTATATACAGAAGGAAAGATTGCCAAAGAAGAGGCTGTTAAGTTTGCAGCCGATTCGGAATCCATGCTTTTGAAATTACAGTAATATCTGTCATGGGATTGTGCTTGCATAATCCCATGACTTTCTTTATAATGAGGAATAATCTTTTTCAATTCTTTCATTCAAATTTTTCCAAATTTATAAAATTGAATATCTGCAAAGAGTGGAGGTTTTATGTATAGCATGATTATGTCAGGAGCTATTCATGGTATTACCAGTTATCTTGTGCAGGTGGAAGTGGATATTTCGCAAGGCTTACCGGGGTTTGAAATGGTGGGTTGTCTTAGCAGTGAGGTAAAAGAGGCGAAAGAACGTGTCAGAGTAGCACTGAAAAACGCAGGTTATGCCCTGCCGGCAAAGCGTATTACAGTAAATATCTCTCCGGGAGATATCCGTAAAGGTGGAACCGCATATGATCTTCCTGTGGCAGTAGGAATTCTGCAGGGGATGGATGTTATTAAATCGGAGACTACCAAAAAGGTACTCGTAATCGGAGAATTGGGACTTAATGGTGAAGTACGCCCGGTTACCGGAGTTTTACCGATTGTAATGGAAGCACTAAAAGCGGGGATTACCTGTTGTATCCTGCCCAAAGAAAATGAGCAGGAGGCAGCAGCAGTAAAAGGAGTGGATGTATATGGTATGTCCCACATGGAGGAAGTGGTGCGTTTTTTTATAAATCCTGAAAATCCACCGGTCAAAAAGGCATTTTTTGATGTGCAGAAGCTGCTTACAGGGAGCGTGAAATGTGAAGACTTTGAAGATATACAAGGGCAGGAGCTGATACGCAGAGGAGCAGAAATTGCAGCTTCCGGATTTCACCATATGCTGCTTATCGGACCACCCGGCAGCGGTAAGACGATGATAGCTAAGAGAATGCCGTCTGTTCTGCCCTTGATGAGCCCGGAAGAATGCCTGGAAGTATCTACAATTTATAGTGTGGCGGGCTTGCTTTCCGAAAAGCAGTCCTTGATTACAACACGTCCTTTTTTAAATCCTCATCATACGATTACAAGGCAGGCACTTGTAGGAGGAGGATATATTCCGAAACCCGGAGCAATCAGTTTGTCGCACAGAGGCGTACTGTTTTTGGATGAATTGCCGGAATTCAGAAAGGAAGCCCTGGAAGTATTGCGGCAACCATTGGAGGATAAAGAGGTACAGATTGCACGAAAGGGCGGGACCTTTACGTATCCGGCAAATTGTCTGCTGATTGGAGCGATGAATCCATGTCCTTGCGGATATTATCCCGATAGAAACAGGTGTAATTGCACGGACTATGATATCCGCCGGTATTTGCATAAAATATCAGGACCGATGTTAGACAGAATCGATATGATTCTGGAAACCAAAAATGTGGATATAGAGAAGCTGTCTGCACGTAATAAAGGGGAAAGCAGTGCAAGTATGCGGAAACGGATTGAAGGTGCAAGGCAGATGCAGGAGGAACGGTTTAAGGGAACAAATCTGTTATTTAATAGTGATATGAAATCCTCGGATGTGTTGAAATACTGTCATTTGGGAGAGGAAGAAACGATGGTGATGAAGCAGTTGTTCCACACTTTCGGGCTGAGTGCACGTGCATATCATAAAATTATAAAGGTGGCGCGAACGATTGCGGATTTGGAAGGAAGTAAACAGATTAAAAAAGAACATTTGCTGGAAGCTTCCTGCTTTCGCAAGACAAGCAGTCATTATTTTGGGGAGGATAAGGTATGAATGAAAAGGCGTATTACTACTGGCTTGTAAATATTCCTAAATTGAAAGCGGAGAGCAGACGTGTTTTGTTAAAGACAGCCGGAACAGCAAAAGAGGTGTATAACCTGTCTGAAAAATGGATGGCAGCAGTATTGGATGAGGAGCAGCTGGAAAGAGTAAAGAAAGGAAAGGCAAGTTGGGACATTGAGGGAGAATATGAAAAGCTAAAGCAGAAAAATATTCGTTTTACAGCGTATGGACTGCGTGATTATCCGTCCAGATTGTTACATATTCCGTCACCGCCTGCGGCATTATATTACAAGGGTGAACTTCCGAAAGATAGTTTACCTTCTGTGGCAATTGTCGGAGCAAGAAGGTGCTCGGAGTATGGAAGCTATGTGGCAAAGGAGTTTGGTTCTAAATTAGGGGCAGCAGGCATACAGATTATCAGTGGACTTGCTATAGGGATTGATGGTATCAGTCAAAATGCGGCAGCGACTGTAGGCGCAGAGAGCTTTGGAGTACTTGGCTGTGGTGTGGATATATGTTATCCCAGATGTAATCGCGCTGTTTATGAAAAAATCATGGAAAAGGGCGGAGTGCTTTCTGAATTTCCTCCGGGGACGGAGCCGAGAGCACAGAACTTTCCGTCTAGGAACAGAATTATCAGCGGACTTGCGGATTTGGTACTTGTAGTAGAGGCAAAAGAAAAAAGCGGTACGAGCATTACGGTGGATATGGCACTGGAGCAGGGGCGGGAAGTGTATGCTGTTCCCGGAAGAGTGACAGATGAATTGAGTAAAGGGTGCCATAAGCTGATACGTCAGGGGGCAGGAATTGCATCTGCACCGGAAGATATTATTTCAGCATTATATTATGAAGAAACAGCTTTGGCACATGGAAAGAAATCTATAAAAGAATCTGATTTTTTGACAGATAACCTTACGGAAAAGGAAAAAGCGGTGTGGTCTGTGCTGGATAGATTACCGCAGGATATACAAGAAATTCAGGAGCGTTTAAAGAAGAAAAAGACGATTCTTTCCATACAGGAAACAATGGCTATTTTAATGGATTTGAGTGTCCGGGAAGTCATAACAGCGAAAAATGGCGGTTATATGAAAAAAGAGGTTTTTTTGTAAAACTTCTTGCAAGGCAAAAAAATATAGTGTATATTGTTTCACGATTGAGTCTCTTTGTGAGGAAAATGAGAGTCTGCATATAATGAGGATAGGGGATATTTGTTCATGGCAAAATATTTGGTGATTGTGGAATCGCCTGCAAAGGTAAAAACTATTAAAAAATTTTTGGGTTCCAATTATGAAGTGGCAGCCAGTAATGGTCATGTCAGAGATTTGCCAAAGAGTACTTTGGGGATCGATGTGGAAAAGGATTATGAACCAAAATATATTACAATCCGCGGAAAAGGGGATGTGCTTGCGAATCTTCGTAAAGAAGTAAAGAAGGCAGAGAAAATATATCTTGCAACGGACCCGGACCGTGAAGGAGAGGCGATTTCATGGCATTTGTATTTTGCACTGAAGCTGGAAAATAAAAAGGTATATCGTATTACTTTTAATGAAATTACAAAAAATGCAATCAAAGAATCCTTGAAGCATCCTCGTGAGATTAACATGGGATTGGTAGATGCACAGCAGACAAGACGTATGCTGGACCGTATGGTAGGCTATCGCATTTCACCGGTTTTATGGGCAAAGGTAAAAAGAGGGTTAAGTGCAGGTCGAGTACAATCGGTAGCGCTTCGTATTATTTGTGATAGAGAAGAAGAGATTAGTGCATTCATACCGGAAGAATACTGGACATTGGATGCAGTACTGAATATAGAAGGCGAAAAGAAGCCGATTACAGCCAAATATTACGGACATGGTGATAAAAAAGCAACCATTTCGAATGAAGCACAATTAAAAGAAATCCTAAACAACATAAAAAATGCAGAATTCAAAATAGCAGAGACGAAGGTGGGAGAACGCACCAAAAAAGCACCGCTTCCGTTTACAACATCTACTCTGCAGCAGGAAGCAAGTAAAGTTCTTAATTTCTCAACACAGAAAACAATGCGTCTTGCACAGCAATTATACGAAGGTGTGGATATTAAAGGAAACGGTACAGTCGGTATTATCACCTATCTTCGTACGGATTCCACAAGAGTTTCGGAAGAAGCGGAAGCATCTGCAAGAGCGTATATAGAGCAGCAGTACGGAAGTGTGTATGCGGCGCAGGAAGGAACAAATCAGAAGAAAACACAGAAGATTCAGGATGCGCACGAAGCAATCCGACCGACAGATATCAATAGAAGTCCGATTGCCATTAAGGAATCTCTGACAAGAGATCAGTTCCGTTTGTACCAGCTTATCTGGAAACGATTTGTGGCAAGCAGAATGACTCCGGCAGTATATGAAACAACTTCTGTGAAAATTGATGCGGCTGCGGAACGTTTTACTGTGGCAGCAAGCAAAATGAAATTTGAAGGCTTCATGAGCGTTTACGTTCAGGAAGAAGAAAAAGAAGATAATCAGATTCTGGCAAAAAATCTGGATAAAGATACAAAATTATCGTTAGAGCGCTTGGAAGAAAAGCAGCACTTTACACAGCCGCCGGCACATTATACAGAGGCTTCTTTGGTAAGAGCACTGGAAGAGCTGGGAATTGGCCGTCCAAGTACGTACGCACCAACAATTACTACAATCATGGCAAGAAGATATGTGGTAAAAGAAAACAGAAATCTGTACGTGACAGAGCTTGGTGAAGTAGTAAATAAAATGATGAAGGATGCTTTTCCGTCTATTGTGGATGTGAATTTTACAGCAAATCTGGAAACCCTTTTAGACGGAGTGGAAGAAGGAACAGTAGGCTGGAAAACTATTTTGGAAAATTTCTATCCGGACTTGGATGAAGCTGTAGTAGCGGCGGAAAAGGAACTGGCAGAAGTAGAAATTAAAGATGAGTTGTCAGAAGAGGTATGTGATGTCTGCGGAAGACAGATGGTTATTAAATACGGTCCGCACGGAAGATTTCTGGCTTGTCCGGGCTTCCCGGAATGTAAAAATACCAAACCGTATTTCGAAAAAATAGGTGTAGCCTGTCCGAAATGCGGAAAGGATATCGTACTCAAAAAGACGAAAAAGGGCCGTAAATATTACGGATGTATTGATAATCCGGACTGTGATTTTATGGTTTGGCAGAAACCGTCTTCTGCAATGTGTAGTAAATGTGGTCAGATAATGTTAGAAAAGGGAAACAAACTTGCATGCTCGAATGAGACATGCGGAAACATCATGGATAAGAATTGACAGAAAATTTACCTGATTTAACGCAAAAAAGCTGAAAAAGATTGAAAATATAAAACGGCTGTGCTACAATAACACCATCTATAGAGATATTGTGTTGTTAGTGGTATTTGGAGGATAAAGCGTTGAGCAGTATACAATTATTAGATAAGACACGTAAAATCGGAAAACTTTTACACAATAATAATTCCAGCAAGGTTGTATTTAATGACATTTGCTATGTGATGAAAGGAATTTTGGAAGCCAATGTGCTTGTTATCAGTAAAAAGGGAAAGGTGCTCGGAATCGGGGAATTACCGACTATCAGACCTTTACAGGTGCTTTTAACAGAGTGTGTGGGAACTTTTGTGGACAGCATGTTAAATGAACGCTTTCTTGGTGTGTTATCAACAAAAGAAAATGTAAATCTGCAGACGCTTGGCTTTGAAGATGAAGTGGCAAAGCAGTATCAGGCACTTGTATGTCCGATTGAAATTGCCGGGGAAAGACTGGGAACGCTTTTTATTTACAAACAGAATGAAGGCTTTGATATAGACGATATTATTTTGTGTGAATATGGTTCTACTGTTGTGGGACTTGAAATGCTTCGTGCCGTGAATGAAGAAAGTGCAGAAGAAGAACGTAAAATTTCGATTGTGAAATCTGCAATCAGCACATTATCATGCTCTGAAATGGAAGCAATTACGTATATATTTGACGAGCTTGGCGGTACGGAAGGGATTCTTGTGGCAAGTAAGATTGCTGACAGGGTAGGAATTACAAGATCTGTTATTGTGAATGCACTTCGTAAGTTTGAAAGTGCGGGAGTAATTGAGTCCAGATCTTCCGGTATGAAAGGTACAAGCATCAAAATTATGAATGATGCCGTGTATGATGAAATTGAAAAATTAAAAAAAGAAGTTCAAAACAAACGTTAAAATATTATTGATATTTGCCGATAATCTTTTAAAGCAGGATATGTAAAATAGGCAATGGATTGATAAGATGCAAAAAGGAATTTGTAAGGGTAACCTCATGAATTCCTTTTTTGTTCTTTTCTATATTGTTCCGAAAGCGACATATGTGGACAAAAAACCTCTATTTTGTGGAATAAGAGAATAAAAACACAATATTATGTGGTTATTTTGCAAAAAAATCTTGTTTTTTTATGTCATTAAACTATAATGTAATACATAAGGGTTTCTATGCCCATTGATGGGGCAAGGTAACTGATGGAGGAAACAGAATGAGCAGCTTACTAAATACAAACGTATACGATTATATTAATGTCCTTGATAAAGCGGCAGATGCATCATGGATAAGAAACGAATGTATTTCAAACAACCTTGCAAACGTGGATACCCCGGGGTATAAGCGTCAGGACATCGAGTTTGAAGCACAGTTAAAGCGTGCATTAAACAGCAGATATACGACTATGGATGACAAGGTGGAAGCACTCACGAATATGGACCTTAGACCAAAGACATACCGTGACTATCCGGGATATTCTTATCGTATGGATGGCAATAATGTGGATCCGGATGTGGAAAATGTATATCTGGCAGAAAACCAAATCAGATACAATGGTTTGATGACTTCGATTAATCAGGAATTTGCGAACCTGCAATCTGTAATGAAATAGGATAGGAGGATAAGTTATGGGAATGTTTACATCATTTGATATCAATGCTTCCGGTATGTCAGCACAGAGATACCGTATGGATATCATTTCACAAAATATTGCAAATCAGCATACTACTCGTACAGAGGACGGTACTCCTTATAGAAGAAAAGTAGTTACTTTTGAGCAGAAAGCAGATCAGACACCGTTTGCACATGTGTTAAATGAAGCCCGTGACAATTATTCCGGTAAGGGAGTAAAGGTATCCGGAGTATATGAAGACACATGGACAGAAATGAATATGGTATACGACCCATCGAATCCGGATGCGGATGAGAATGGATATGTTACCTATCCAAATGTGGATGTGGTTACGGAGATGGTAAACTTAATTGATGCCAGCCGTTCTTATGAAGCGAATGCAACAGCTTTTGATGCCAGCAAGTCTATGGCGTTAAAGGGATTAGAAATCGGAAGATAAAATATAGAGGATAAAAAATGGATATCACATCACTTTTTAGCGCAAATTCAGCATCGATAGCCAAAGCGGTACATAATGATTTTCTGGTATATGATACGCCGGAAACCTTTGAAGAGGTCGGAAGCTTTGATGCGATGCTGTCTACAGCAATTGAAAATATTAATACAACAAATGCTTACTTGTCGGATGCAGAAAATGAAGAGATGAAGTGGGCAATGGGGGAAACAGAAAATACACATGATTTGACAATTGCTCTGTCAAAGGCATCTACTGCATTACAGTATACGGTAGCAATCAGGGATAAGCTGCTGGATGCATACAGAGAAATTATGCAGATGCAGATATAAAACGGTTGTACGGGAGATAACCAATGCAGGAGAGAATTCAGGAACTGTTAAACAAAATAAGAGAGTGGTGGAAAGCACTTAGCGTAAAGCAAAGAACACTGATTGTATGTGTGTCGGCAGCGATAGTGCTTGCTTTTGTTGTGCTCGCAACAGTATTATCAAAGCCACAGTATACACTGCTCGCGGAGTGTGAGACAACTACCGAGGCTGCAGAAATTAAAGCAATATTGGAAGACGAAGGAATTGTACCGGTTGTGTCGGATGACGGTTTACAAATCCGGGTGGAAACATCTCAGCTTTCGGAAGCAAATCTTCTTCTTGGTGCGAATGAAATTCAGGCAGCAGGTTATGGGATTGATAATGTAACCTCCGGTGGATTTTCAACAACCGAGTCAGATAAACAAAGAAGATATATTCTGTATTTGGAAAAAAGTCTGGAAAATGACTTTATCGGTATGTTCCCGGCAATCAAGGATGCCAGTGTAAAATTAAATATTCCGGATCATAACGGTACATTAATTGCGGCAAAACAGGATTCCTATGCGGCAATCGTATTAAATTTACAGGGAGAATTCTCGCCGGACAGCGCGGCATTTCTTGCAAAGGCAGTTGCAACGCAGTTAGGTAATGATGATACAAAGAATATTACAATTATGGATTCCGACGGAAATATGCTCTATTCCGGTTCGGATGATTATTCGACTACAGGAAATGCTACTTCTCAGATGACGGTAAAACAGCAGGCACAGAATCTTGTTGCCGGAGAAGTAAGACGTGTTCTGCAGGGAACAAATGGTTTTGATTCGATTGAAGTTGCCAGTAATCTGATTATTGATTTTTCAACAACCAAAATAACAGATCATGATTATGAATCGGATGAAAATTCCACACAGGGACTTTTAGCAGAAGCAAACATTTATGAATCGGACTCTTCCTCCGGTGGAGGAGATGTACCGGGTACGGATTCCAATGATGAAGGTACGACCTATGTCATTGAAGATAACGAAAACCAGAGTACTACGATTTCGGAAGAAAACTACAAGTATCTTCCGAATGAAGAAGTTTCGGAAAAACAGATTCCGCCGGGAGCTATTGACTATGAGGCAAGTTCCCTTGCAGTTACTGCAATAGATTATGTTGTGATAGAAGAAGAGCTTGCGAAGAAGCAGGGGCTTCTTGACGGTATTACATGGGAAGAATATAAGGCAGCAAACAGCGACAGAACACGTATTGAGATAGAAGAGGATTTGATTGACGTTGTAGCAAAGGCAACAGGTATTTCTACAGATAATATTTCTATTATTGCGTATTCGGAAAACTGGTTTGTTGATAAAGAAGGTTTGCAGGTAGAAACTGCAGATGTTATTGTATTTGTTTTGATTGCGCTGATTCTGGGACTTCTTGCATTTGTAATTCTCAGAAGTATGATGAAGGATAAACGTGCGAGTGAAACAGAAGAAGAATTATCTGTGGAAGCACTGCTTCAGTCTACTCCGGAAACAGAGCTTGAAAATATTGAATTGGAAGCAAAATCCGAAACAAGATTGATGATTGAAAAATTCGTAGAAGAAAATCCGGAGGCGGTAGCGAATCTGTTACGCAGCTGGCTGAATGAAGATTGGGGGTAGGATAATATGGCAATGTCGAGAAGCGGTTATATAGATCCTGCATCGATTAGCGGATTACAGAAAGCAGCAATTTTGCTGATTTCTTTGGGGCCGGAAAAGGCATCTATGATTTTTAAACATCTCAAGGAAGAAGAGATAGAAGAAGTAACACTGGAAATTGCGAATACAAGAAGTGTTACTCCACAGATAAAAGAAGCGGTTATTGATGAGTTTTATGAAGTATGTCTTGCGCAGCAGTATATTGCAGAAGGCGGTATTGGCTATGCGAAAGAACTTTTGGAAAAAGCTTTGGGCGAAGAGCGTGCAAACAGCGTTATCGGAAGACTTACGGCATCCTTACAGGTTAAACCGTTTGAATTTGTACGTAAGACAGATGCCAGCCAGCTTCTCAACTTTATACAGGATGAACATCCGCAGACGATTGCCCTTATCCTGTCTTATTTATCGGCAGGTCAGGCTGCAATGATTATTTCGGCACTTCCGCCTGACAGACAGGCAGATGTAGCAAGACGTATTGCTGTTATGGACCGTACAAGTCCGGATGTTATTAAGGAAGTGGAAACTATTTTGGAAACAAAACTTGCATCACTTGTGAATCAGGATTACACCATTATCGGTGGCGTAGACGCGGTAGTAGATATCTTGAATACAGTAGACCGTGGTACAGAAAAACATATCATGGAAACATTGGAAATTGAAGAACCTGAACTCGCGGATGAAATCCGTAAGAAGATGTTCGTATTTGAAGATATCCTGTTACTTGATGACCGTGCGATTCAGCGTGTACTCAGAGATGTGGATAATAATGACCTTGCAATGGCACTTAAGGGTGCTAATGAACAGGTTCAGAATGCTATTTTCAGCAACCTGTCAAAACGTCTTGCGGTTATGATCAAGGAAGATATGGAATTTATGGGTCCTGTTCGTATGAAGGACGTAGAAGAAGCACAGCAGAAGATTGTAAACATTATCAGAAAGTTAGAAGATTCAGCAGAAATTGTAATTTCCAGAGGTGGAGGCGACGAAATCATTGTCTAGTAATTTGTTGAAGTCAGGATTCGTATCTTACAATACAGATGAAAAAAGAGTGATAGAATCATATAAACGGCTTGAAAAGATTATTGGGAATACGCGTAATACAGAACAGAGGCAACAAATGGTTGCCTCTGATTTAATAGAGCCGTCAGAAGGCGATGAACTTGACGCGCTTTTTGAAGAAGAATTTAGTCAGACTATATACAGAGAGACAGCGGATCATGTAAATGTAGCTCCTGTTATGCACTTTGACGGTCCTACGCCTGATGAGCTTATAGCACAGGCGATGGAAGAAATTGAACAGATGAAAGCGGCTGCCCAGGAAGATATCGAGAGAATTAAAGTGCAGGCATATGATGCAGCACATCATGACGGGCGAAATGACGGTTTTGATTATGGACATGCAGAAGCGATTAAAGAGATAGAAGCTTTGAAAAAGCAGTTGCATGATAAAGAACGTGAATTAGAAGAGGTTTATCAGCAGAAGATGGAAAGCTTGGAACCTCTTTTTGTGGATGCATTAACAGATATATATGAGCATGTGATTGGTGCGAAGGTTTCGACGGATAGAGAAATCGTACTTCATCTTTTGGGAAACGCAATCCGTAATGTGGATGGTGGACGCAATTTCTTTGTACGGGTGGCAAAAGAAGATTATAGTATTGTGAATGCTCATAAACAGCAGCTTTTAGAGCGTATGCCAAATGCTACGCTTGAAGTGATAGAAGATGTGACATTGAAATCCGGAGATTGCCTGTTGGAAACAGATGGCGGTATCTTTGATTGTAGTGTGGATGTAGAATTAAAGGCATTAAATGCCAAGCTTCGTATGCTGGCTTATCAAAAAGAGGGTCAGTAATATGATTGATTTTGAAAAGTATCAAAGTGTAAAAAATCAGAACTTTTTCAAAAGAAAAGGAAAAGTTGTAAATATCATAGGACTTACGATAGAGTCTCTTGGACCGGAAGCTAAACTGGGTGACGTATGTCAGATTATGCCTAATATAAAAGACGCAAGACCGATTTTATGTGAAGTGGTAGGTTTTAAAGAGGGTAAAACACAGTTGATGCCCTATGACCTGACAGAAGGTATTGGTGTTGGCTGTATTGTAGAGAATACGGGCATGCCACTTGTGGTAGGTATTTCGGATGATGTCCTGGGAAGGACATTGGATGGGCTTGGACGGCCGATAGACGGTGCGGAATTATCTGTGGACACATATTATCCGATAGAAGCATTACCACCTGATCCGTTATCAAGAGAAATTATTGATGAAGTGCTTCCTCTTGGCGTAAAAGCAGTAGACGGATTAATGACAATCGGAAAAGGTCAGAGAATCGGTGTATTTGCAGGATCAGGAGTTGGAAAATCCACACTGATGGGTATGTTTGCCCGTAATACAAAAGCGGATATCAATGTCATTGCACTAATAGGAGAACGTGGACGAGAGGTTCGCGAATTTATTGAAAGAGACCTTGGACCGGAAGGTATGGCAAGGTCTGTTGTTGTAGTTTCAACATCTGACAAGCCGGCACTTGAAAGAAACAAGGCGGCAAAAACTGCTACTGCGATTGCGGAGTATTTCAGAGATCAGGGGAAAGATGTACTTTTGATGATGGACTCCCTGACCCGTTTTTCTATGGCACAGAGAGAAATCGGACTTGCCAGTGGGGAACCGCCGGTATCCAGAGGGTATCCGCCAAGCGTATATGCGGAAATGCCTAAGCTTTTGGAACGTGCAGGCCGTGCAGCGAAGGGTTCTATTACAGGACTTTATACAGTACTTGTGGATGGTGACGATTTTAATGAACCGATTACGGATACGGCAAGAAGTATTTTGGACGGTCATATCATGCTGAACAGAAAACTGGCGCATAAAAATCATTATCCGGCAATTGATGTACTTCAAAGCATTTCCCGTTGTATGAGTATGATTACAACAAGAGAACATAAGCAGCTTGCAGGAAAAATGAAAAACGTTATGGCTACCTATCAGGAAGCAGAGGACTTGATTAATATTGGTGCATATAAGCAGGGAAGTAATCCAAACATTGACTATGCAATAGCCAAAATTGACCAGGTAAATGCTTTCCTTTTACAGGAAACAGACAGCAAGGTTACCTTTGAAGAAGCGTTGCAAGAGATGCACAGCATATTTGGAGAAGCATAATCTATGGCAAAATTTATATACAAGATGCAGAGCGTCCTGAATGTGAAAGAGAAAATGGAAGAACAAGCCAAAATGGAGTTTGCTTTTGCCATGGCAAAACTTGATGAGGAACAGGAAAGACTGTTGCAGTTACAGGAAAAGCGTAAGTATTACGAAGAAGAGGGCGCCAGACTGAGAATGGCGGTCCTGGATACGCTCAAGATGAAAGAAAACGAAGCTGCAATAGAGTATGTGAAAGAAGAAATTGTGCGGCAAAAGAGGGCTGTTAAGAAAGCGGAGGAAGAACTGGAAAAAGCCCGGGAAAAGCTGCAGGAATATATGATGGAACGCAAAACACATGAAAAACTGAAGGAAAATGCCTTTGAAGTTTTTAAACAGGAAATTAACAGGGAAGAAAGTAAAGAGGTCGATGAACTGACCAGCTATGTGTACGGAAAGAGGATTATAGATGGCGAAGGAACGTGATCCGCAGGTCGTTGCAAAAACGATGGAGAAAAAGCGATTAAAAGAAGAGCGAAAAAGACTGAAGCTGGAACAGAAAGCACAGAAGAAAGAAGTAAGACAGCGTGCAAAGGAAATTTCAGCACAGGAAGCACAGCTTTCCGAAGATGAGGAGCCGGGAGGAATACCGGTTTTTCTTGTTACGGTAATTATTGTGCTTGTTTGGGTTGCGATTCTGTGCATTTTAATAAAGCTTGATGTAGGTGGTATCGGTTCGGGAGTGCTGAAACCGCTTTTACAGAATGTGCCTGTTGTAAATAAAATATTGCCGGAAGAGCCGATTCCGAGTGACAACGGTATTGTAAAGGATGAGTACAGTGGTTATACAAGCGTAAAGGAAGCAGTAGACCAGATACGCAGACTGGAAAGAGAGCTTGCTGATGCACAGGAAAAGAATCTGTTGCATGATGATGAGGTGGCAGAATTACGTGCGGAAATCCAGCGCTTGCAGAATTTTGAAAACGACCAGCTGGAGTTTGAGCGTATTAAGACGGAGTTTTACGAAGAGGTCGTTTATGCAGAAAACGGACCGGGAGCGGAAGAGTACCAGAAGTATTACGAGTCGATGGACCCGGCAACGGCGGAATATCTGTATAAACAGGTTGTTCAGGAAGAAGCGGCAAGCCAGCTTGTGAAGGAATACGCGGAAGCTTATGCGGCAATGAAACCGAAGGATGCTGCAGCTATTTTTGATACCATGACAGATGATTTGAATCTTGTTGCAAAGATATTAGGGGCAATGGGAACGGATGACAGAGGCGACATTTTAGGACAAATGGATGAAGCCAATGCGGCAAGAGTGACAAAGATTATGGACCCGGAAGCAAATTAGAAGTTTTTGCATTTTCTATGGGCAAAAAAGCAAAATTGGGTTAAGTAATACGGTAGAAATACCGATATTATAATTAGCAGTTACGGAGATGTCCGGAGCTGTAAAAGCACATTGACAATTGAAGAAGGAGGTAGAGAAAGTGATTAGTATGCCTGTAATTGATAAAAATTCTGGAGTACAGAATATTTTATCAACGAAAAAAGCAAAAGGCTTCGGAACCGATGCAGAAGAATTCGGTCAGATCATGCAGCAGTCAGCCGTTTCGGAAAAGAAAACACCGGAACCTGTAAAGTCTGAAAATGAAGCAGAGACAAAAGAAGTTGAATCTGTAAGTGATACTAAGACAAACGCGATGCGTGAAAAAATTGAAGGAAATGCACAGGAAGAAGAAGCAGCAGAAACAGCAGAAACAGTAAGCGAAACACAGGAAACAGAAGAAACTTTGGCAGAAGAACAGGAACAAATCGGACAGGCGGCAGAAACGATGATGGCAGAGCTTGTACAGCTATTGCACGTTACACCGGAAGCATTGCAGGAAGCAATGGAAGATTTGGGAATGACAGAAGCTGAGCTGCTTACACCACAGGGCGTAAAAGAGTTGGTGATTCATATGACAGAAGGTGCTGACGGAATGAGTCTTTTGACAGATGATAATCTGTATCAGACAGTAAACGAAGCATTGGAGCTACTTAATGACGTGACAACAAATCTTTCTGAAGAACTGAATCTGACACCGGAAGAGTTTGAAGAAGTACTCAATCGTCTGATGCATCAGGAAACAGAAGCTTTGGAAACGGAAGCTCCACAAATGGAAATACCGGAAGAAGTAGTGACAGTTGCAGAAGAAGCGGTTGATACACAGGAAGATACATTGCTTGGTAAAACAGAAAATGTAACGGATGAAAAGGTAAGTGTCAGTCAGAGTACAGAGCATCGCGTAGAGCCGGAAAGACATGCAGACAGAGGTCAGAATGAACCTCAGCAGCAGTTTATGAATTTCCAAAGCAGTCAGCAACAGAATATTCACAACGTAGGTCAGATGAATATGACGGATATTACACCGAGATTCAGCATGCAGACCATAGAAATCATGGATCAGATTATGGATTTCATGAAAGTAGAAATGCAGCCGGAAATCACACAGTTACAGATGCAGCTTCACCCGGAAAGCTTGGGAACATTAAGTATTCAGATTTCCAGCAGAGAAGGAATTATGACAGCACAGTTCACAACAGCAAATGAAGATGTAAAAGCCGTACTGGAAAGCCAGATGATTGAATTAAAGCAGAATCTGGAACAGCAGGGAATCAAGGTGGAAGCAGTAGAAGTTACTATTGCGGAATATTCTCTCGGAAGAGAAGCAGGTGGCGAACAGAGTTCAGAAAGCAATCAGTTTGAACAGCAAAAGAAAGGACGCCGCAGTCTTCGCATCAGTGATTTGGAACTGGATGAGCTTACTGAAGAAGAAAAAGTAGAAGTAGAAGTAATGAAAGCAGAAGGAAGTACCGTAAGCTATATGGCTTAAGGATAATGGCAGAAAGGAGGAATGACATATGAGTTTAGTTGCACCGGTTGAAAATGGAAAATTCGTAGAAACAGCATCACAGACATCTGTTGCGAAATCCAGTGAGGCATATACAAAAAACAACGAGAATAAAGATATGTTTTTACAGCTTCTGGTAGCCGAAGTAAAAAATCAGGACCCGCTTGAACCTACAAGCAATACAGAGTGGATTTCACAGTATGCTACATTCTCAGAACTGGAAGCAATGACAAATATGAGTGCATCTTATGATCTTAGCAGAGCATCCGCATTGGTTGGCAAAACAGCAATCGTAAAAGTGACAGGCTCTGACGGAGAAACAAATGTAGTGCAGGGTAAAGTAGATTACGTGACTTATGAAAACGGAGATGCATTGTTATCTATCGGCGGTTCTACATATTCCTTAGATGATTTATACAATGTACTGGATGATGATTACGTAAGTGCATACGATAAGGTATACGATTGGACAGTATCCATGAATAAACTTCCAAGTCTGGCACTGTTAAGCTTAGATGATAAAGATAAAGTGGATAAGCTTTATGATGAATTCAAAAACATGTCAGATTACGAAAAGACTTTTGTGGCAAAAGATAATGAAACAAAGGTTCAGAAATATCATGACAAGATTGAAGAGCTCATGAAGGTAGCAGAAGCAGGCAAGGCAGACGATACTACAGTTTCTGATAAAGATGAAAGTACAGAAACAGAAGAAAGCGCAAAAACAGAAGAAGGCACAGAAAATGATGTAAGTACCCCGACAGAAGGAGAGGAAAATGAAACTACAAAATAGCGGATTTCTTTCACTGGAGCAGGTACAAAATCAGTATTTGAATCAGCAAAAAGTCCAGACGCAGGGGCAAAGCGTAGAAGCATCTTTTCAAAAATATCTGGAACAGGCAGCAAAGGAAAAGGTGATTTCGGATTCGCCGGTCAGATTTTCCAAGCATGCAGCAAGTCGTCTCAGTACACGTAATATTGAACTGACACAGGGACAGATAGACAGATTACAGGAAGGTACGCGGAAGGCTGAAGCAAAAGGCATAAACGATTCGCTCGTTATCGTTGATTCACTTGCATTTATCGTAAATGTACCTAGCAATACCGTAGTAACAGCTATGGAGCAAAGTGAAACACAGGATAATATTTTTACAAACATAGATGGAGCCGTAATAATTTAGCTGGACCTCACAAGGAAGCAAA